>DWVD01000045.1 GCA_019120395.1 Candidatus Gemmiger faecigallinarum | reverse complement strand
ATACCGGCGCACCTCGCGCACCAGCGCGCCCGCCACCCGGGCATGGATACCGGTGGATGCGGTGATGGTGTAGAGAAATGTTTTCATGCTTTTCCCCCTTCAAAGCCGCCTGTCCGCACAGGCCCGGCGGGCGGCTGCTTTCTCTTTCATTATAGTACGCCCGCCGGTTGGCTGCAAGAAGCAGTTCTCCGATGAAATTTTAAAAGCGGGGGAAAATTTCCGGTCAGCTGATGGACACCCGGAAGCTCTCGTCGCCAAACACCAGCTCGTCGCCGTCCTGAATAGGTACCTCTACATTGCTTTCCAGACGTACGCCGTTGAGGAAGGTGTGGTTGGTAGAGTTCAGGTCCATCACAAAGCATTTGCCATCCCGCTGCAGGATGTCCGCATGCTGACGGCCCACCGCCGTGTTGTCCGAGATGATGTAATCAGCCACACCGGGATCACGTCCGATCCTATACTGGGCACGGTCAATGGTGACTACACTGCCGTTTTTCTGGCGGACCAACCGCACCGTAGGCATCGGCGTCACATTCAGCACCACCGTTCCCTTGCGCTGATCCAGCAGCGTAGTCTCAGGCACAGGCTGCGGCTGGGGTTGCGGAATCGGCTGGGGCGCCGGACGGGGAGGCTGGGGCTGCGGCGCAGCCTGGGAGCGGGGCACAGCCTGAGGAGCAGGCTGCGGCACCGGTTGAGGTACTGGCTGGGGGCGAGGCGCTCCCACCATCAGCATGCGCATCGCCTTGCGATAGTTCAAAAGCAGCAGTCCAAACGTGATCTGTGCAGTGGCCAGCGCTGCCGCGTTAAGCATCGCTGCCGCGCCGGTCCCCAGCGCCAGACTGCTCAGAGTATTTAGCACATTGCCCGCGCCCCCCACAAAGCACATCACAATGACAAACATCGAAACGCGGTCATACGGACGATGACTACGAATGCTGCGGCAGATGGTATTGATTGTACCGATCTGTTTGATATACAGCAGGATCCCAATGCCCAACCCCACGGCCAGACCCAACATGATGCCAACGATCATCCCGACGCCATAACCGCCGACGGAATCTGCGCTGTTGGCAAGAACCGCCAGCAGCAGGATCTCGGCAGCCGCCAGCACCAAGCTGACCCCCACCAGACCAATAATCACCAACACCTTGATGATGGTCAGACCAGCAGTCTGCATCGGCACACCCGTCTTTTTGCCGGAGGCAAACACCATCCACAGCCCGACCGCCGTCAAGATCATCGGCACATTGAGCAAGAAAGAAAAAACAGCCAAGACAGGCGTCACCGTGCGCATGGCCTGGTTGACCACCTCGGCATACAACATCATTTCAAAAGAGCCGCCACCAACGGAATACAGCAGGTTATTGACCGAATTCACAAGCTGGCCCACAGCACCGCCGCTCATGGTCGAAATCATGGAAAACAGCACGGCGCAGCTGTAGGCAATGGCTGCCGTCAGGTAGACCGGCGATGTAGCCGCCCGTTTCAGTGCTGCTGTGACCGGGTCCAGCCGAGGCACGGCCGCATAAGGTGCCTGGACCGGCTGCGCGGCGGATGCCTGCAGCGGCGCACCGCAGTTTTCACAAAAACGCATGCCATTCTGATTCTGATGGCCGCAGTTGGGGCAAAACATGTTCATACCTCCTGACCTGTCATTTCAAAAATCCCAGGCTTCGTACGATGGGCGGCTCGACGGCTTTTCCCATGCAGATCTCCACAAAGCAGATTACACGTACCACCAGCAGGATCACATACATCACCGCCACGACCAGCGCCGCCAATATTCCCAGCGGCAGCAGAACCACAGTAACGCACAGCAGCGCCGCCGCAATCAGGCACAACGCCAGAAGCGCTTCCAGCACGGTGCATTTCAGGGCCTGGCGCACATGGAACCGGACATAGGGCGAATCATGGCTGGCCAGTACCCCAATGATGACGCCAATGACCCCCATCAAGTAGATAACCATACAAAATACCTTGTTGTCCGAGACGTCCTGGGCAGCATACTCCCGCGTGTGGTCGTATGGGGCGACCATCACCACATTTGGCTGCGGAGGGTAACCGCCGGGCGTACCGGACTGCGGCTGCCCCTGCGCAGAATCGCCGACAGAGCCAGGCTGTTCAAACCGACTGCCGCAATAGGGGCAGAAAGCCGCCTCATCCTTAATCTGATTGCCGCAATGGGGACAATGTTTCATGAAAGATTCCTCCTTAATACACAAAATCATATGATAAATCTATTTCCGGCGGCACGGACAAAGTCAGCACCGTTCCAGAACGGATACCAGAAATTCCAGGCCACCCAGTTTCAGGCGATCGCCGACCTGCAGGCGACAGGGGCTATCGATCTGCATGCCATTTAGGATACTGGCGTTGACCCGGCTCATATTCTCAACCCAAACGCTGTCTCCATCAGCCAACAGCCTGCACTGCAGGCGGCTCATCGTGCGCCAGTTGCCCAAATACAGACGGCCCTCCGGTTCTTCCCGCCCGGCAGTGCGGCCCAACTCCAGTTCGCAGAAAAATTGCTTTCTGAGCCGTCCACCGGTCTGCAGGTCCACTAGTTCCAACCGCCAGGGTGCCTCTCTCTCTGGTCCGGTGCTTTGGTCCCGCTGCCGCAGCACCAAAATCAGGATTACCAGCGCCGGCACCAGTACACCAGTCAGCACCGTCAAAACCAATAGGGCCGTCATTTGGTGGAACCGCGGGTCGGACGGTTTTGCGGGATATTGATAATTTCCACCTCGCCGTGGTCAATATTGCAGACCAGCCACTGGTTTTCCGCATCGCTGCATATATTGATGGTAACAGGCGGTTCGTTGCCAACATACACCTTGACCGTCGCACCAGAGGAGGCGATCGTTCCGGTGTGGTTGAAGTCCAGCACAAAGAACTCGTAGGTGCCGTTGATATCGTAAATCGTCGTCGTCTCGGGGCCGTAGCCGTTGGTATCGTCCACATCCTGCCTGGCGATCACGCGGCCATCGGTACCGGTACAGGTCTTGTTCCGGAAGTTGGTAAAAACTTCCTCGCCATTGTCGGTCTCGCCCATCAGGTAACTGTCAAGATCGGACGGACTGCCGCCCCATTCCAGCACGATGCGGATCTCCCCCTCCGCCATCAGCGGCGAAATGGTCAGCTCCTCAACGGTATCAACCTGGTTGACTGTTACGGGGATTTCTTCCTTGACAAATCCGGGACAGTTGATCGTCACCGTGTAGGTACCGGGTTCCAGATTAGCAGCGTAGTTACCGCTCACGTCGGTCGTGACCGTCTGTACCAGGCCTTGGCCACGGAACTCCATCTCCGCGTTGGGCACACCGGCGCCGGTCACTGCGTTGACAAGCCGTCCGGTCAGGTTACCCTCTACTTCCGGCCCAACCTCCTGCGCAGGCAGGAACTCGTTCCAGGAGCCGCCGTGGATAGTTCCGTCCTCATCACAAGCAATGCGTGCCTGGCACCCTTCATACTCAAAGGTAATCACCTGTCCGTGTGTGCTGTCATCCTGCTGTCGAACATTGGACAGCTTCAGGCCAGTCAACTGCTGCAGCGTCACGCTGTCGTTACCACCGAACAACACGCTCAGATCGGCAAACGTGACGCGGTTGGGACGCAGACTGGTGTAAGGGCGGCCGGTGTTGGCGTCGATAACGTGACCGTTTGCCTCAGTGTTAAAGAATTCCAGTTGTACGCCGGTCTCAGCGTCAACCGCGGTATAGCTGCCATCGCCCTGCGTCTCCTGATCAAGCATATCCGCCAGGCGGTACTCGTTAAAGGTACTGCCCGCTATGGTATTAAGCAGGTCTGTATTCAGTGCCAGCGACGCCGTAACCGCATCCGCGGGAGTTTCGCCAGACGCCGTCTCACTTCCCGGTACGTCCAGATAGGTTTGCAGCATCAGTTGCAGACGTGCGCTGCCTGTGCGCTCGTAACCCTCGTTCAGAACGGTGCGCGCCAAAGCCAGGCGATCCAAAGCGATGTACGTCCGAGCCAGACCGATATAGCCGTCCGCCTGATCAGGGTCCGCCTCAATGGCGCGCTGATAACACAGTACCGCGTTTTCATAATCGCCGTCCTGCAGGTATTTGGCGCCGCGACTCAACTGGGTGCTGTAGCTGTTGGCGGCGCTGCTGTACACCGCCAGGCCTGCCGCCGCAGCAATCAGCAGTACTGCAATGGCCGCAACGACAGCCACGATGGTTTTTCTAGTCTTGGTCATGTTAAGATTCCTCCTTTCCCCAGCAGGGGACACGCCGGGGTGATGCGCGGACGTTCACTGGAACTGCAGCAGAAGCTGCAGCAGCTCCAGTACAAAGATACCGCTCAGCAGGACCACCGTCAGAATACCCCAGCTGTCCAGATTGGCCAGATGCCTGTCCCTGCGCTGATCACTGCGGCTGCGGGCAGGTGTGCGAGGAGACGGCTGCCCGACGCGCGGAGGCGCCTGCGGGGCGCGTCCCGCCGATGGCCGCCGGTACAGGACCACACCACAATAGGGGCAGGTTGTCAGGTTGCCGATCTCACACCGGCAGTTGGGGCATTTCATGCGGTATCACTCCTGCATAAATCGTTTCAGCCAACGGCCCAACACGACCTGGCTGATGACCAGCACACAGACGCCCATCCCCAGCAGGAAGGCGCCCAAAATATACCATTGATCCGAACTCATGTTCTTTTTCCTCCCTGGATCCCGTCTACCTGCACCGCCCCTTCCCGGGGCTGCCAGCGGCTTAAAAGCCCAAGCGCTGCTGCAGCTGGCGCAGATTCTGCACCAGTTCGCTGTCCTCCGCGTCCCGATCTGTGGCAGGTGTTTCCCGCCATAGACGCAGCGCACGGCTGCCGCAGGACGCTGCGTTCTGGGCATCCCCGGCCGCATCATAGGCAAAGGCCAGGTTTGCCGCCACCCGGTAGTCCTCAGGCGCTTCATGCTGCAGGGCAATCAGCTGACGAATCGCCTCGTCGGCGTCGCCCAGCGAGAGCTGTACCACCGCCAGGTTCAATCGATCCTCCAGCGCGGCATAGGAATAGCCGCAAAGGGTCCGGTAACATTCCAGTGCCTGCTGCTGGTACTGCCGTGCCGCATAGGGCCTTGTCTGCGCAGCTGCCAATTCCATATAGACGGCTCCCAGCCGTCGCAGCACCTCGCGGGAGAGATCATACTCTCTGGCCTTTTCCAACCAGGGCAGCACCTGCTCCGCTGCGGTTAACGACCGGGCCGCCAGCAGGCAGGCACGGGCGCATAGCTCCGTGTCAGTGCTGGCGTCCAACACCTGCTGTACTGCCTGTCGGCAGGCGGCGCCATCCCCACTGCGCAGCGCTATGGACGCCTGGATCACCAACTGCCGGCTCCCGCTGATTCCCGCCGCAGCCGCTTGGTCCAGCACTTCCTCCGCGCTGCCGACATCACCGGAAAGCGCCAGCGCGATGGCAGCGTCCTCATAGTACAATTCCAGTTCGGAGTCGCCGGGTTCTGCGACTTCCAGAGCTTCCTGATAGTAACCGGCGGCCGCCGCATACTCTTCGCGGTTGTAATAACAGTCTCCCACCGCGTGCAAAATAGCACTGTGGTCCGCCGGAGTTTGCTCCAGGATTGCCTGATATGCCTCTCCCTGCAAAAGTGCCTCGCCCCGGGCCTGTATCTCGCTATCGTTGCCTTGCTCTACCGCCCAGGACAGCTGACGGTATGCGGCGCGGTACTGTTCCAGATTGTCCACCCGGATGCCACGCACCACACAGAACACGCCTCCCGCCAGAAAT
Source organism: Candidatus Gemmiger faecigallinarum (assembly GCA_019120395.1). GTDB lineage: Bacteria > Bacillota > Clostridia > Oscillospirales > Ruminococcaceae > Gemmiger > Gemmiger faecigallinarum. The sequence continues at coordinate 46,749 of DWVD01000045.1, read as the reverse complement.
GCAGCGGCCGACAGCCAGCTGACCGCCTGCAGGACCACGTAGGTGCGGTAACGATGGTCCTGCCGCTTCAGCCGGTCTAAAGCAGCCAGCATCTTTTTTGCGCTCCTGTAACGGCGCTCCGGTTCCCATGCCATAGCGCGGTCGAGGATTGCCAGAAAATCAGGCGTATAACGCCCCACCGCGATCTGCTTCAGCGGTGGATTACTTCGATCAGATACCGGTACCTGGCCGCTGATCAGCGTGTAAAAGGTTGCCGCCAGACTGTACAGGTCCGTGCGGGCGTCCAGACGGATGCCGCTGGGACGCCCGGCCAGTTTTGCCTGGGCCAGGCTGACTTGTTCCGGCGCAGCATAATACTGGCTGAAACCTGTGATCTTGCCCGCCTCGATCCCGTCCAGCGAAATGTTGAAGTCGATCAGGCAAACATTGCCCTGCGGTGTCAGGATGATATTTCCGGGTTTGATGTCGCTATGTATGACAGACGGCCGCTGACTGTGCAGGTAATCCAGCACCTCCAGCAGCTGACGCAGCCATCTCTGCAGCGATTTTTCCGGAAAAACTGCATGCTGCTCAACCAGCCGGTCGAACCCCTGGCCCCGGATGTAATCCATAACGGTATACACCTCGCGCCCGTACTGCAAAAAGTCGTAGACCTGCGGCAGATACGGGTGATGCAGATTTTTCAGGATATCCACCTCGGTGCGCGCATCCAGCGAACCTTCAAAGTTGCTGAGGATACGTTTAATCACCACATATTTCTGCAGACGCAGATGATACGCCAGATAGATAACGCCTGTCCCGCCGCGGCCAATCTCCCGCTCGATGCGGTAGGTCCCTCCAAAAATCTCGTTTGCTCTGAACATTTTTTCTTTCGCTCCCACACCTTTTTAGCATCAAACCGCCCGTTTTCGTCCGCAGGGCGGTCAGTCAAATTTGCTCATCGGTATGGATCAGAAGCACAGACTGGGTTACCCGGAATGTAAAGCCGGGCGGTACTGCCCGAGGCGGCAGCACCGAAGGCTCTGCCGGAAGGACAACGGTCTCGCCGTTTCCCGCAGGCGCCAGGGGCATGGTATCCACGTTGCCGACATTCGGCGGGGCGGCACTCCCCCCCTCCGCCGGAACGGGCCGGGCAAGCGGGCTGGTGGTCGATGTTCCCTCCGTCATTGGGCCGGACAGCCCGTCGCTGACATATCCCGTTCCGCCGTTCTTCAGGCGTCCCGTCGTGGCGTTGAGGCGCGCCATTTTCTCAATGGTGCGTTTCGCTGCACGGCCAGTCCGTATCTCAAAAATAGTTCGGATGTCGAAGCGGAAAAACAGAAAGACCGCGCTGGCAATCCCCAGGACCGTAATAGCCAGACAGGCGTAAAAGCAGATCTGATAGATTCGAATCATGGGTTGTACTTGATCCATCGGTCATCCTCCCGTCCCCGTATCCATAGCAGAAAAGACGGCATCCGCCTGCCGGCGCGCCATAGAAACACAACGCAGTGCCTCTGCAATCTGCTGCTGGACCGCCACGCTTTCCGGCGTCAGAGCTGCAAGACCCTGCTCTGCCTTGTCCAGCTGGAACTCTATTTCCGCATAGCTGACGCCATAAGCCTTAAAGTTGGCGGCATTAACAAGGACCTGGTCAGCCAATTCCTGATACAAGGCTGCCGCATAGCGCGTGCCGCCCGCCCCAAATGCCAGGTCGCCGTCGGTAATGGCTGCCATCTGCTGCCAGAAGGTCAGCCAAGTGTTGGAATGCTCCCCTACTGAAAAAACACTTTTGTCCGCCGTCAGCGAAGGATAATAACTGCTGATGGCGTACAACCCGTTGGCCACTTCCACCTGCCGGACATCCAGCGTCTCGCTGTCCAACACCCGCTCGTACCATTGAACCGCCTTTGTCCGGCCGTCGCTGCCATCGTAAAAGAAATAGTAATCGTTGGCCAGCCGGTAAACAAGTGCATCGCAGGCTTCCGGGTCGCTGTCGGCCAAGCGTTCCAGATTGGTCCTGACGCCATCCGTATCTAGAAAACAGGAAACCAACTCAGCACTCTCTTCCCCAGTGAACAGAAGATCTCCGTCGACAGCGTCCAGCATCGCATCGTAGGCTTCCGGCCGGGATGGCTGCAGCGAGATGGCAGCCCTGCAGCTGTCAACTGCCGCCGCGGAACCTCCTCCCATAGCCCGGGCCTGGGCCAAATACCGGTCATAGCTTTCTTTGACAACTGCGTTTCCCGCTAGGGCAAAGATGACCATACCCGCCACGCCCAGCACCGTAACAGCCAGGCTAGCCACAAAACAACCCCATATCCTGCTACGGCGGCGACGGTTGGCATCATCCTCATCATGAACGTGCTCCAGCGCATACATCAGCTCAGCACAGCTCTGGTATCGCTCTGCGGGATTCTGCCGGGTGCACCGAGCGACCAGTTTTTCCAGCCCGGAACCGATAAAATTGACATTCCAGTAGCCCAGCGGCTTAATCTCATAAGGCGGCTCGGCCGGGCTGTGCCCGGTCAGCAGGTGGTACATAGTGGCCCCCAGGCAGTAGATATCGGTGCGGGCGTCGCTTTGACCGCGGCCTCCGAACTGTTCGGGCGCAGCATAGCCGCGGGTCCCCAAGCAAGTTGTATCGGCTACGCTTTTATCCTTATATTCGCGCGCAGTTCCAAAATCCAGCAGCATAACGTTGCCGTCCGGCTTCAACATAACATTTCCCGGCTTCATATCGCGATAGATGATGGGCGGGCGGCGGCTGTGCAGGTAACCCAATACGTCGCATAACTGCTTGGCCCATTCGATCACTTTGTCCGGCGGCTGCGCTCCGCCATGGCGGAGCAGACTGTCCAGGCTGCGTCCTTCGATATAATCCATCACAATCAGGAAACTGTCATCCTGATCAATCACGTCGATGATACTGGGCAGGTGCGGATGACTGAGTTTTTTCAGGATCTCGGTCTCCACAACCAGCCCCTGCCGCACCGTGGAAAAATCCACCGTACCGTCCTTGCGCAGCTCTTTGATGGCCCAAGTCTTGTTGGCGCGCTCGTTGATGGCAAGATAGACCACACTCATGCCGCCGTGGCCGATCTCGCTCAAGATTTTGTATTTTCCGTCCACGACGGAACCGATTTCCAGCATAGTCCAGTCCCCTTTTAGCAGGTGCGGATTAAAATGGCAGAGATATTGTCCTCCTCGCGGCGCTGCTTGTTCAGCTCGGTCAAACGGACCAGGGCGCCATGCATTGAATCCTCGTCGGCCAAAACGGCGGGATTCATAGCTTGGTAGATCTCCTGCGGCTGGATCACATGCCGAAAGCCGTCGCAGCAAAGCAAATACATCTGCCCCGGCGCCAATTTCCCGGTAAAAAAATCCGGCTGGACAACCGGGCTGGCGCCGATGCACTGCAGCAGCACATTGCGCTGCGGGTCGGTGGCCGCCTGATCCGGAGTCATGCGTCCCATGTCGATCTCGCGCTGAACATAGGTCTGATCCTTGGTCAGCTGGTACAGCTGGTCCGTCAGAGCGTACACGCGGGAATCCCCCACATTCATGATGTAATAATCGCTGCCCACCACCAGGAACACCGCCGCCGTCGTCCCCATGTCCACATGGATATTCGCGCCGTATTGGGAGATCCGGCGCGCCGTCGCCTGGACCAGAGCATCCCAATCCAGTCGCAGCTGCTCGGCATGGAATCCTCCGGCCAGCAACGCCGGCAGCGAGGACGTAAACCAGTTTGCCAGGCCGCGCACCATAGCGGCGCTGGCCACCTCGCCTTTGGCAAGGCCCCCCATGCCGTCACAGACGGAGGCCAGCAGTACCGGTCCCGCGCCGGTATCCGCCTGCATGATAAGCACCGAGTCCTGATTGGTTTTCTTTCTCAGGCCCACATCGGTGTGGACCGCCGTCAAAAACTTCATCTGCTGTCCTGCCTTCTCTTTGCGCAAGTTGATGCAAATGGAAAAATTCGGCCTTTTTGGAAAAAGGCAGCGTCTGCTTTCCGGCACAGCCCTGCAATACCTGATGTATTGCGGGGCCCCTTGCTGCATCCGCTGCCTTTTTGCCAATTTTCCGACCTGTCGAAACCGTCAGGTCACCTCTGCACGGAAGCCGGCCCCTGCGGTCAGATGTGATAGACGAATTCCTCGTCCGCCAGCAGGACTACGTCGCCATCTTTCAGGGCAATCTCCTGACCGGAGGTCAAGCGCACCCCATTGACAAAGGTACCGTTGGTGGCACGGTTGTCCGCAAGGTAAGCCACGCCGCCGCGGTTGTGGACGGTTGCATGGGTACGGCTGACCGAAGTGTTGTCTGTCACACAGTAGTTGACCTTGGCGCGTTCCTTGCCGATGGTAAAGCTGGCATTGTTGATATGAATGATCTCGCCTGTCTTTTTACGGGTCAGCGTGCCAAAGTTGGTGTTCTGGTTCAGCACAGTGGTCTCGCCCGCACCCTGGTTCAGCACAGTCGTTTCTCCTGCACCGCTTCCGGCATAATCGACCGGAGCAGTGGGCGGGGTGACCGGCTGCTGCACCGCGGCAAAACTGCCGTCCGCCGGGCCGTATGCACCGGAAGCGACAGTATCACCCGCAACGTAATCTGTGCTGGCCTTATTGCGTCCCTTTCGGGTGGTCAAGACGATGATAACAATGACCAGAACGATAACGATGGCGATAACAACGCCGATGATGATAAACATGGTGTTGTTGCCGGCCGGCTGCAGTGCTGCATAGGCGCTCTCCAGCGCAGTCTGGGCGGCATCCACTTCCTCCTGAGTTGCGGCGTCGCTGTCCAGCACAGCCTGGGCATCGCCCAGAGCGGCAGCGAATGCAGACGCAGTCTCTTCGCTGTAATCGTCCGAGTTGACAGCCTGCATATCGCTGACCAGAGCGCTCAGGCCCATCTTGTCGACCACAGGGGCAGGTGTCGCCTCAGGCTCGGCGCTCTCCTGAGCGTCGGGGGTCGCCTCGGGCTCGGTCACCGCGCCTGTTCCGTCGGCAGAGGTATACTCGATTCCCAAAGCATCCAGACTGCGGGTCAGCTGGTCAATGGCAATAGCATAGAAGTAATCGCTGTCAAAGCCCTCGCCGGTACTGCCCTGGCAGATACCGATGACGGCGCCGTTGGCATCAACCAGCGGGCAGCCAGAGTTACCGGAAGTGATGCGGGTGCTGGTCTGGATGTAATCCACACCGTTGATGGTGTTGAGCTTGTTGACACGACCGCTGGTGATGGTGATGTCATCACTGGTGTAGGTGTTGACGTCCTGGAAATATTCCACCTCGCTGGGGAAGCCCAGGGTGAAAGCCTCTTCCGTCTGCTGCACCGTGGCGCTGGACCGGATAGGCAGATAAGTACGGTCATACAGCTGGCTGCTCAAATTCAGGATCGCGTAATCCATCTCAGCGCTGGAGTTCAGCACAGTGGCGGTGATGGTCAGGTCACGCAGGACGCTGATCTGGATCTGGCAGTTGTTCTGGATCACATTGGCGTCGGCGCCAAAGGTCGTGGCCGCTGTTGCCAGCGTGTTGGAATCCATTACCACTACATGGTTGCAGGTGATAACTGTACTGTCATTGATCAAAAAACCGGTACCGGACTGAATGTTGTATTCCTGCCGGGTATTGGGATCCACATAGACCAGCTTGATCTGAACGACGCCGCTGGTATCGTTCATGACAGCTTCGTTGGTAGTGGTCGTTGCTGCCTGCGCGCCGAAGGGGATCAGGCATGCCAGGCAAATGGCTACCAAAACCGCCGCAAGGCTGCGGGCAAATGCAGAGAATTGCCTTGTTTTCATGGTATTTCCTCCTACTATATTTTTACAAACCGCGGGAGCCGCGGGATGTCCAAAAGATTACCGGTCACGCTTCGTCAGTGATCCAGCGGGGCGCGGCCTGCGCCGCCGGCCGTGCCGGCAGGTGAAAGGCATTGTAAGGCGTCTGGCAGGCGTCCACCAGCTCCCGGATCATCGCGCAAGTCTCCTGCACCGAGTACAGCCAGTCGCTGTTCTCCAGCGTCTCCAGAAAATCCAGCGCGCTCCAGTTGGCCGAAAGCTCCTCCACAAAACAGATGCTGTTGTCCAGCGTATGGTTCAAAATGGCCAGCATGATAGTGTCGGCCCCACAGGAAAGCAGCTGGGCGTCCTGGCCAATGCGCAGTTTCTCGTCCCGTACGATATGAGGGACCACCCGGCCAGACTCGGCTCCCGTCAGCAGTCGCTGCAGAAGCTGCGCCCGAAAAGGCACCGGCAGCGGCTCTTTCAAGATCCCATCCGGCAGTTCACGCATAACGCCGTCACGTACAAAGGCCTGCAGCCCCTCCAGAGAAAAGTACAGCGTGATATGCTCTAACCGGCGCAGGCGCCCCAGATAAGGCAGATACACCTTCAGGTATTCTTCGCGGAAGGGTAGCTCCTCCGGCAGAAAATGGCAGCACTCCTGGTCGGTGACAGCCCACATCAGACAGGGCTGCCAGCTTAACGTCAGGAAACTCTCGCCATTGCCCGCCTCCATCATTCGATTATAGCGGGCCATCTGTACCAGTACGCTGTGGCACGTGGTGACAAGGGGCCGGCAGCTGGCAAGCTGGTGGACAAACAGCCTATGGTAATATTTCTGCAGCGGCCGGCTGGAACTGTAGATTGCCCGGCTGTAGTCAGCCGAACAGATCATCACGCCTTTATCCGAAATCAGTACGTTGGGAAACTGGAGCAGATTGTCCGGCGGACCCACAGCATGGTCATAATAGTAAAAGGGCTGGTAGCTGTCGTTTTTGGTGCCTTTGCCCAACAGCAGAGGCTGGATGCGCTGAATACAGTCAATGTTGCGCGAGTCGATACGGCCGGTGGCACTGTCCGACGCAGCCATTGCGATGATATGCCGTACCGTGACAGCCCGTGTCTTGACCACACGGCCAATGGCCTCGATAACCACCGGATCACTGGGCGGCAGCACCAGCTCCAGTGTATGGCCATCGGCTCCGTTTTCCAGAAAAGCACGTAAAATGGTATAAACATCCGCCCGCTTGTCCGCCATTACCTGAGGCGGCAGAGCGGTGTTGGTCACCACACGGGTCTCCTGCAGTGAGGCGCCGGCCATACCCTCTATCAATGCTTTCATGCTCATGCGGGAGGCATAGACCTCGCCGCCGATGATCTCACGTTCCAGCGCATCATTCAGCGCGTCCCGCTGGGCAGGAGTCAGCATCAAAGCGTTGCAGATGCGTGTAACGTTCTCGCGCTGGTTGCGCGGGCTGCGGGTGCCGTTGCACAGCTTGGTCAGCGTGGCAGCCGATATACCCAACCGCCGGGCCAGCGCCCGGACAGAATATCCCTTCTGATGGATGTAGCCATTGAGCATCGTGGAAAATTCTGACACACCATTTCCCCCTTTGTTCTGTCCGAATACCGCCGGCTTTTGCCGCAACGCCCGCCATATCCGCGCCGCATGCTGCATCTTTGCATTTTTATGCAAAATGCAACAAATTCCATCAAGAATTCACAATTTAATAATAATTATAGATTCAAAAATAGGCGCATGCAACCGCGTTGATACGCGGTTGCGTACACGATATTGTATTCATTTTTTGAACATATTCCATATTTTTGCTGAACGGATGTGGGATTTACTCCGGGTGGTTTTCAGCACGCCGCGAATACAAATATTCGTACTCAAGCTCGGACGCAAGCCGTTGTCACTGTCCGCCGCCTTTCTTATAATATAACCAAAACCGTTATCCAACACCGCTCTGTTTTTGGCTGATTTTTCATAACCAATTCATTCTGATCCCGCCCGCCTCCAACAGCGGGTGAGTTTTTTCGCTTTTTTCACCGCCCAACAAGGAGGTTCCGTTTGAATCAAACCGATACTGCCATTCTCTGCCTGCTGTTTCTGCTGATCCTGGCCGCCGGGACAGTGGCGGCGGCCGTGCTGTTGATCCATCACCAAAACGAAAAGGAGAAGTACTTGCGCGCCGCAAAAAACCTGGTACAGGAGGAACTTTTAAACTACGCTCTCTGTACTCCTGGCACAGGCGGCGCGCCGCCCCCGGCGCGCCGCCCGATGTTGTACCTGCGTGCCAATACCGACCCTGTTCAACGCTTTGTGTTTGACCCATCCCACCCCATCACCCTTGGCCGGGATCCGCAGTGCAGTATTTTTGTACAGGACCCTCTGATCTCCCAGCAGCACTGCCGTATTCAGGCGCGCGGCGGGCAGGTGTTCCTGTCAGATAACAATTCCTCCAACGGTACTTTTGTGCAGCGGGGGCTGATGCGGTGTTACCGGGTGGTGCCCGGCCGCCCGTTTCCTCTTGTCGGCGGCGATGTGATCTGCGCCGGGCAGTTCCGGCTGAAGATCACGCTGTTTTTGTTTGACGACGCCGTGATGTGATTTCCGTGCTGGGGGTAGCGCCATGTTTTTGATCCTTTACCACTCTGATACCTATCGTGAGCTGACACTGGAAGGTGCTGACAACGTGGACCATCATCTGGTCCTCGACGCACAAGAATACCACCTGCGCCGCAGCGTACGGCTGCATCTGGAAGTCACTCATCGCTGTTGGGTGTTGCACCGTGCGCCGGAGCAGTATACCATCCTGGGACACGAATCCGACGGCGCACTGCCGCTGGCCGACGGCCTGGCCGTAACGCTTGCCACCCCTGGCGGCGACCGGCTGACGCTGGTTGCCGTGGATCACGGCAGCACGCTGCCAGTCGCCCGAAAATTTGCGCTGAGCGGCGTATCCCGGCTGCGTTTTGGCAGCGGCGAGGACAACGAGATCCGCTATACCTTCCAGGAGCTGGTCAGCAAACACCACGGCGAGTTGTCTCGCCGCAGCGACGGGCTATACCTAATTGATCACAGTACAAACGGCACCTACTGCAACGGCCGCAAGATCACCGCGCCTCACCGTCTGTCTTTTGGGGACAGGATCCAGTTGTTTGGCCTGATGGCAGTGTATCTGGGCAGCGTGCTTTGCCTGGTAGCCCGCGGTGGAGAGCTGCAGTTGGACAGCCGGATTCTGCCCGAAGTGCACGACACCGCCGCCAAAGTCTCCAACCCGCCCCGGCAACCCGGGCAGGCGACCCGGTATATCAATCGGTCTCCCCGCGCCCTGCCCGAACTGTATCGCGAAAAGTTGACCATCGAGGCGGTGCCCGACGCGCATCCTTCCCGCCCCAAACCGCTGCTGCTGACCATCGGTCCCTCACTGACCATGGCCCTGCCCATGCTGCTGGGGGCTCTTCTGGCCATCTATGGCGCCCAATCCACCGGCATGCAGTCCGGCGCATTTTTGTACACCGGCCTGGTCACCGCCGTAGGCAGCGCCGTACTGGGTGCCGTGTGGGCCATGGCAAACTTGAAACATCAGAACCAGGAGGAATACGAGGCTGAGCGCGCCCGCATCAATGCCTACAGCAATTATCTGGTGCAGCAGGCCAACACACTGCGTCAGCAGTATACCGCCAACGTCCAGGCGCTTAACGCCACTTATCCCCCGCCCGCGACGCTGTGCGGATACCATGCACAGTCGCCCCAGTTGTGGAATCGAGACCCCCATCACCCGGATTTTCTGTTCGAACGGCTGGGTTTGGGCAGCATGCCTTTCCAGGTGGAGATTGAAATTCCCCGCCGCCGTTTCAGCCTTCAAACCGATCCGCTGCAGGAAAAACCCGCCGAGCTGAAACGGCAGTTCGCCATGCTCAAAGACGTGCCTATCGGTATCGACCTGGCCCGGGAACTTCTGATCGGCGTGGTCGGCGGCTCCAGCAAGCGGGGGGCAGTGCCCGTTGTCTACAGTCTGCTGGCCGGGCTGGCCGCCAATACCTGCTATACCGACGTCAAAATCGCCATGGTCTGCGCCGATGGCGACCGCCAGGCGCTGGAACAGTGGAGTTTTGTCAAATGGCTGCCTCATGTGTGGAGTCAGGGCCGTACCTCCCGCTACTTTGCGGTGGGCAAGACCGAAGCCAGCGACGTTTTCTATGAGTTGTGCAATGTTCTGCGCGGCCGGGTACGTGACCCGGACATCGGCGCCGCTTCCGCACCTCCTCATCCCCATTATGTGCTGTTTGTGGAGGATGCCTCGCTTTTGGAAGGCGAACTGATCACCAAATACCTGTATTCCCGCGACCCGTCACTGGGCATCACCACTGTGCTGCTGGCTGAGCGCGCAGAGGACCTGCCCAACGCCTGTGAATCCATCATCGAAAACACCAACCATTTTGCTGGACTGCTGCATCCCATGCAGGACGACCGGCAGCCCATTCGTTTTGACCAGCCTTCTCTGGATGAGCTGCGTCGTCAGGCACACAGCCTGGCAGGGCTGCAGGTGCATGAGCTGGAAAACGGCACCGAGATCCCCGATCAGCTGGATTTTCTGTCTATGTATGGCGTGCGTACCCTTGCCGAACTGCAGGTGGCTGACCGCTGGCGCAAAAATCGCACTTATACCAGTATGCGGGTGCCTATTGGCATCAAGGCGGGCGGTGCGCTGTGCTGCCTGGACATTCACGAAAAGTTCCACGGTCCCCATGGCCTGGTGGCAGGCACCACTGGTTCCGGCAAAAGCGAAACGCTTCAGACCTATATCCTGTCGCTGGCGCTGAACTTCAGTCCCGAGGATGTGGGCTTTTTCCTCATTGACTTCAAGGGCGGCGGCATGGCCAATTTGTTCAGCGGCCTGCCCCATTTGCTGGGGCAAATCAGCAACCTGTCCGGCAATCAGGTCCACCGTGCCATGATCAGTATCAAAAGCGAGAACCGCCGCCGCCAGCGGCTGTTCAACGAGTACGACGTCAACAACATCAACCAGTACACCCGGCTGTACAAGGCCGGCGAGTGCCGTCAGCCCATCCCTCATCTGTTCATCATCATCGACGAATTTGCCGAACTCAAGCGCGAGGAACCGGATTTCATGCGGGAGCTGATCAGTGTGGCGCAGGTTGGCCGAAGCCTGGGCGTGCACCTGATTCTGGCCACTCAGAAACCAAGCGGCACGGTAGACGACAACATCTGGTCCAACGCCAAATTCCGGCTTTGCCTGCGCGTGCAGGACCGCCAGGATTCCAACGATATGCTGCACAAGCCGGATGCCGCTTTCATCACCCAGGCGGGCCGATGTTACCTGCAGGTGGGTAACGATGAGATTTACGAGCAGTTCCAGTCCGCCTGGAGCGGTGCCCTTTACGATGAGCACAGCGGCGATAACACCCGTGCCGCCGCCATCCTGTTGACCCGCACCGGGCGCACCGGCATCGTAGGCAGCCGTACCAAGATCAAGCGGCGGGAACGGGAACGTCTTTCCTGGCTGACTGCCCTGGCCGCCGAGGTCCTGGCGGCTACCCCCTCCGGCCCCGCCGCCCCGCTGGATGACCTGATCGACCAGGTGGCCGCCGGATCCCTGTTTCGCGATGGACGGCTGCAGGGCAGCGCTTCCGCCCGGCAGGCGCTGTTGAATTTCCTGCAGCTGTGGCCAGCCGGCTGCACCGATCCTGCCGTAGCGGCCCGGGCTATCCTATCCCAATCGGAGGAACTGGGCCACCCTCTGCCCGCCCCTCAGGAAAAGACCCAGCTGGACGCGCTGGTGGAGTATCTGGCACAAGTGGCCAGGCAGGAACAGATTCGCAGCAGCCCGCGCCTTTGGCTGCCCGTACTGCCCGGTATGCTGACGCTGGATAGCCTGGAACCCAGCCATCCCGCTTCCTTACCCCTTCCGTCAGAGTGGAGCCTGAACGTACCGGTGGGCCTGCTGGATGATCCTGAAAATCAGCTGCAGACCCCTCTGGCCGTCGACCTGAGCAGCTCCCACCTGGCTGTATGCGGTTCTGTGTTCAGCGGCAAAAGCACATTGCTGCAGACATTGTGTTACGCGCTGGTGCGGCGTTATCCTGCCGACTGGGTCAACCTGTATCTGCTGGATTTCAGCAGCCATCTGCTGTCCTGCCTGAATGACGCTCCCCAGGTGGGCGGCGTAATGGACGAAAGCGCCCCGGACCGGGTTGGCAACTTTTTCTTCCTGCTGGACCGTATGCTGGACGAACGCAAAAAACAGCTCAAAGGCGGCAACTACCGCCAGTTCGTGCGAGTCAACGGCATGGTCATGCCGGCGGTGGTGGTAGTCATTGACAACTACGCCGCATTTGCTGAAAAAACCGAGAACAAATACGAGGCCACCGTCCTGCGCGCTGCGCGGGAGGGCGTGGGCTACGGTATCTTTCTGGTTCTTTCGGCCGCCGAATTCGGCCTAAACGGCATCCCCGGACGCATCGCCGAAAACCTAAAAACCGTGCTTTGCCTTGGTCTTGGGGACAAATTCAAGTACATGGAACTGCTGCACGTGGGTTCGGTCCCAGTTTTGCCGGAGCCTGGCATTCCAGGCCGCGGCCTGGCCATGGCAGACAAAGCTCCTCTGGAATTCCAGGCTGCCGTGGCTGCCGACGCCCCCGATGATTACGCCCGCGGCCGCCTGCTGGCCCGGTCCTGCCGCGCGCTGCGCAATGCGTGGACCGGCGCGCCTGCCCGCCCGGTGCCCTGCATTCCTGAACTGCCCACCTTCTCTTTGCTGCGTCAGGCGCCTGACTATCCCGCCCTTTGCCGGGACCCGCGCTGGCTGCCGGTAGGCTACGACCGACGCAGCGCAGCTGTCTACGCAGTGGACCTGGCCCAGACCTACTGTTATACCATTTTGGGCCGGGAGCGCACCGGCCGCACCAATGCTCTCAAACTGATGATGCAGTCCGCCGCCGACAAAGGTGCCCAGCTGGTTGTATACGAACATCTGGCCGAGGGGCAGGCCGGCCGTCTCCAGTCGCTGGCTGAAAAACTGGGCGCACAGTACCTGACCACCGACCCGGCGCTGTTTGCCTTCTGGCAGGAGTTCACTCCTGAGTTTGTGCGCCGCAACAAACGCAAACTGGCGCTGGAAACCGAAGGGCACACCGAGGCCGAGGTCTATGAACAGATGCAGTCGGAGCCGCTAGTCTTCCTGTTTGCAGCCGACTTGGCCGATTATTTCCGGGCTGTTTATACACCTGATCACGGTACCGGCAACATGAAAGGCTTTATGGAGACCATCTTGAAAAAGGGCGCACTGCACAACATTTATTTCTTCGGCTGCTTGCGGGCCGACCAATACACTGAACTCACCGGCCGCCCCGGATTTCAATCCTATACAGCGCGGAGCAGCGGAATGCTGCTGGGCGGGAACGCAAGCAGCCAGCGGATGTTCAGCTTTCAGAACATCCCCTTTGCTCAGCTGTCCCGCCCGATGCCCAAAGGCATGGCGCTGGCCGCCTCCGCCTCGGACAGCAGCCAGGCGATAACCGTTATTTTGCCTCTGGCGGAGAGGTGAGGCTATGCTGTGCGTCTGGTTGATCGACGCCGCCCGCGGCGAAGCGGCGCTGTTAGAAACTTTGACCCGCCGCACCGCAGCCATGCTTACCAGTGAGCCAATGGATTGGCTGGTTCTCCCCGCCGTGCAGAAACTATTAGCCCGCCTGGAAACAGGTGCCCGTCCCGACCTGGCCTGCCTGGATTTGGCACTGCCAGATGGCCTGCAGGCTGCGCGCCGCCTGCGCGCCACCGGACGGGAGCTGTTTTTGCTGGTGATTGCTCCGCCTGAGCTTTCTCCCATGGAATACTTGCGCCCGGACATTCTGGCCGGCGGACTGTTGCTGCGCCCTTTCACCCGGGATCAGGCCGCCGGCGTACTGCGCGACGCTCTGGCCGCCTGCCTGGATCACCAGACCGGCGAGTCAGATGCCTGTTTCTGGATTGAAAGCCGCAGCGGCCGCGAGTCGGTGCGCTATACTGACATTCTGTATTTCGAGGCGCTGAACAAACGGGTCTCGCTGGTGACCGGTGTACGGGAATATGCAGTCTCTGACACATTGGACCATCTGGAACAGACTCTGCCCGGCGAGTTTGTCCGCTGCCACCGCGCCTTCATCGTGCGGCGCAGCCGTATCAGCCGCATCCAGCTGTCTCAGAACTGTCTGACGTTGGACACCGGTGAGACACTGCCCCTGTCCCGCACCTACAAACCTCGTCTGAAAGGGATCCTGCCATGAATCAGCCATCCGCCTACCACCTGCAAGGTGACATGCTGCGTGTTCTGCTGGCCGGCCTGGGCTGCCGCGCCGCCTGGCTGCCGCTGGATGACCGGCTCCTGGACCGAGATACCGCCATCCGTCAGTTGGCCATCCTGGTGCAAAGCGGCGCGGTGCAAAACGATGGCAGCAGCCTGCAGATTGAGCTGCCGCTGCGTATCTGGCTGGCTGCCATTGCCGACGCGCCTTGGGCTGTGCGTTTTTTTGCCCCCGGCGCATTCTACTTTCAGGGCTGCCTGTACCCCGCCGACGGCCAGGCCGTCTGCCTGCTGGCCTCGGGGGCCGAACAGCTGCGCCTGTGCGCGCTGCCCCGCACCGGACTGTGGCAGGCGTTGTGTGAGTTGGAACCTGCTCTGGACCTGCCAGACGCGCCGCCCGGCGCGCTGGGTGCACCGCTTCCCGTTTCGGCAGAGCACATTCCCCTGCCCGGCGAGGCGCTGCGGCTTCAGCGCTACAAGGCGGGTGGCGGCGGCCCGGAGCAGGCAGCCGCCGTTTATGGGCCGGGATATTATCTGTTCGGCGCTGGTGCCGGGCTGCAGGCCTCCCCCTGGCGTGCAGCCGACGCCCAGGCACTGCTGGAGCACTGGCTTTGGAGGGAAGAACCATGATCCTAGTAGATATTTATGTACCGGTGTTGGATAAGACCTATGATTTCAGCCTGGACGAGAATGCACGTGTGGAGGATGTGACCGAGGAGGTCATAGAGGTCATCTGTCAGCAGGAACAATGCGAGTTGCTGGGTGCTCCTTCCGATCTGATCCTGTGCCAAATAGACCGGCACAGGATCCTGGGCAGAGATTCAACCCTGCGGGAGAACGGGATTGGTGCCGGCGACTGCCTGACCCTGCTGTAAGTGTACTTCCGGAAACAGCCGCACGCCCGTTCGCACACCGTCCGGCTCAAAATCTGCCGTTCGTCGTTCCCGGCAGGTCGTCTGTCGGGTTTTGCGCCATTTGCCTTACCGGTGCGTTACAATAGACTCAGCAAAGGGAAACACCCCAAGCGAACCCAAAACACTTCACATACAACAGGAGGAATTCGACCATGGCAAAAATCGTTGTAACGTCCGTTACTCTTCAGACTGGCGCCGAAGATCTGCAGAACCTGAACGCCCAGTTCAAGGCTTCAGTCAACGCCTTGAACGACCTGGAGGAGAACCTGTCCGGCATGTGGGAGGGCGACGCCAAGGAGGCATTCCGCCGCGCCTTTCAGAGCGACAAGATCCAGATGGATAACTTCTTCAACGCCATTGAGGTCTACGTCCAGCGTCTGCTTGCCGCCGCTCAGCGCTATGCGCAGGCCGAGGCTCAAAATGTCGAGACCGCCAACAACCGCACCTATCACTGACCGCAGTCCTCCCCGCATCCTGTCGACCAATTAAAATTGAACAGATAAAAGGAGAATCACCATGGAAGGCATTTTGAACGTTACCCCCGAACAGCTCATCTCCACCGCATCCCAATTCAGCAGCCAGGGTTCCGTGATCCAGCAGTTGACCAGCGAGATGGTCAACAAGGTGACCTCGCTGGCTTCCGCCTGGGAAGGCGAGGCCGCCACCGCCTATATTCAGAAATTCACCGGTCTGCAGGACGACATCCAGCTGATGCTGCGCATGGTGCAGGAACACGCCACCGACCTGCAGGATATGGCTGCCACCTACCAGAACGCCGAAAGCCAGAACGTCAGCGATTTCGGCGACCTGAGCAGCGACGTGATCCAGTAACCGCTGATCCTGGCGGGGCGGAAATCAGCCGCTCTCCCCCCTTTACACACACCGCGGCCCCACCGCCAGCCAACCCGCGGTGGAGGCCGTCTTTCCTGATGAGGGCATCCGTATGACAGAGGTATTTCTGACCGGTCTTGACCGAGCCGCCGACCAGCTGGAGCGGTATCATATCCGCCTTGCATCGGTCGACGGTGAGCTGAACCGCCTGGCGCAGGAGATCGCCGCGTTGGACGGACAGGACGAAGCCGCCGCTGCCGTGCTGAAATGCCGCAGAGACCTAGCACCCTGCCTGCAGGCTATGCGCACGATGCAGCAGGTGCTGGGCCAAATCAGCCGCGAGACGGCCCGCACCGAACTGCTGGTATCCGCAAGTGCTTTTCCAGCCCCGCCCCCTGCGCCGCTGCTGGCCCCTGTACAACTGCCAGCCGTTCAGCTCCGGGACTGGGGCCTACAATTCCAAGAAAGCAGGTGACCCGCATGGAGCGGATCGTGATTGACACCCAACAGCTGCGCGGGGCGTACAGCGGCATCCGTGAGGACCTGGCCCGTATGCAGGGCGAGGCCACTCGCCTGTTCGAGGCGGTGGATGCATTGAACGCCATGTGGGACGGCCCGGCGCACAGCGCTTTTGCCGACGCTTTCCGGCAGGACAGCCAATGGCTACAGCAACAGCTGAACCAACTGGCCGCCCATGCCGACAGCCTGCAGAGCGCGCAGGAAAATTATGACCACTGTGATCAGGTCGTGCGCAGCCTGATTGACAGCATCCAAATTTGAAAGGAGGGCGTTGCAGATGGCGATTCCGGCCCCCGTCAGTGATTTGATCCAACAATTTTCCGCCTGGCTCAACGGTTCCTCCGTCCAGTTCCGTGTCACACCGGAGGCGCTCAACTCCCAGGCTGCCGAGGTCCAGCAGCAGGTAGCCCGGCTACGGCAGGACTTTGCCTCCATAGAAAGCCGCATGGCCGCCATGCGCGGCTTCTGGCAGGGCGAAGCTGCCGATGCCCACGTCGAGAGTTACCACGCTGTCACCGCCGATGCCGATCAGCTGCTGGCGGCGCTGGACAGCTACGCCGTACGGCTGAACGCCATCGCCGGTAACTACACCGCCGCCGAGCAAGCGATCCACAGGGAACTGGACAGTCTGCCCGCCGACATCATCCAGTAGGAGGAAGCCCACCATGACACGCCATACCATCGAAATGAATTTTCGCCAGGCATCGGCGCAGGCTTCCCGCCTGGATGAACAGGCTGAGGCGGTGCGAGCCATTGCGGAGCGTCAGCTTCCGGACACCATGCAGCAGTTGTCCGGCGACTGGAGCGGTACTGCGGCCGGGCAATATCTGGCCAAGTGTGAGCAGCTGCGCCAGAAACTGCTGAACAACGCCCGGCAGCTGGAACAAACCGCCGATACCATCCGCCGGGCGGCGCGTCGACTGTATAACGCCGAAATGGCCGCTCTGCGCCTGGCGGAGGAACGGAAGGCCAGTCTATGATTTTGTTTCTGCTTACCGCCGCGGGCGTTCTTGCCGTTGTGGTCTGTCTAGTGATCATCATACGTCTGCTTGTGCGTCGAGGCAGTATCCGCGGCACTATGATCTACCGCAACGGCACCGATGCGAAAAACGGCCGGCTGGGCAACGGCGGCAGTATCTTTCAGCGTGCGCCCTATCCCACGCTGGTAATGGGCGGCCGCAGCCGTCGCCGCCCCGGGTGGCATCTGGTCCTTCTGGACCGGCGGACCGGACAGCGCTACACTGCCAGACTGACGCGTTCGCCCCTGATCCTGGGGCGTGGCACTCCTGGACGCATGGCCGGGGACGTGCTGGGCATCGGTGCCGCTCAGGATATCAGCCACCGCCAGTTCGTCATTGCCGACGACCGCGGCAGCTTGGTGCTGACCAATATCGGCCAGCACACCGCTGCCCGGATCAACGGCGAGCCTTTTACCGGTCCAGTCCGGCTGACTCCCGGCATGGTATTACAGGCCGGGTCCGCCTGTATCCAAATCATCCAGCTCGGGCAGGTCCATTTCTGATCCCGCACACAAAAGGAGGAGATCCCTTATGGCAGAATGGTCGGTGCAGATTGCCGGGCTGGGTGCCGGCGAACAGGCTATTCTGGGCTACAGCGCCCGTCTGAAGGCCATCAGCAGAAATATCAGCAGCATCGAGACCGCGCTGCACCGCCAATGTTCCGGCATCCGGCTGGGCAGCCAGTTGGGTCGCTGCGCGGCGAATCTTTCGGGCTGTTCTGGCAACGCTGCCGACCTGGCCGCCGGTCTGAACGAAATCAGCCAAAACTACCGCAGCGTTGAGAACCGCTTGTCCGGTGTCGGACAGGGCGCCGGACAGGAGAAGCCAAACCCAGACAGCGCTTCGTCTGACAGCGGAGCCGTGGAAGTTTCCTGGTGGGAAGCACTGTGCGATGTTTTTGACTGGAAATCTCTCGTCTCCAAGCTGGGGCCGCTGGCCGCCCTGATCCCAACGTCTTTTTCCATGTTTGATGGCAGCAACCCTTTCCAGACTGCCAAGTATATTAACAGTATGTTGGGCGGCGTCGTTAAAGCACTGGACAAATGGGACGATGCCGACGCCGTTTGGGCTTCCCTGTTTGGTCTGGATAAAGCGGACCTGTCCAAAATGACCATGGGCAAACAGCTGGGCAAGATCGTCTCTCCTTCCAAGGCATCCGACTATTTTTCCACCTTCGGTGCTATACTGACTTTGGGCGGCGAAGTTCTGGACAATTATAATGAGTTCATGGACGGCGACGGCGAAATGGGAATTGGCCGCATGTTGGGCGAAACTGCCGTCGAGAGCGCATACAACATCGGCAAGGGAATCGCCGGAACTGCAGCAGCAGCCGGCATCATTTCTCTGCTGGGCGGTGCACCAGCCATTGTCGTAGCCGCGGCAGGCGTAGGCGTCGTATGGATTGCTGAAAGCGGCATCAAAGCGATTTTCAACATTGAAGGGCCACTGGACGAAGTCGTTTCCGACTGGTTCTGCGATACTGCCCAAGATGTGGGTGAATGGGTCGGCGACCGAGTGGACGAGTTCAAGGACGCCGCATCCGATGCTGCCGACTGGGTAGGCGACCGTTTGAATGATGCCGCCGATTGGGCCGGGGATCGGCTGGATGACGCCGCAGACTGGGCTCAAAACACTTGGAAAAATGTAACCGACGGCGTGTCCAGCACTTGGGACACCATCCTGAGCTGGTAACCGTTGTCCGCTGTTAGGAGGAAATTGAGATGAATGTGAAAGACCTGCTGCCCATTGGTTCCGTAATCCGGCTGAAAGGGGCAGAAAAGCGCCTGATGGTCTTCGGTGTGCGCCAGACCGATCGTTCAGACAAAAAAGAATACGATTATATTGGGGTGTTGTATCCTGAAGGCAACATCGGCGAACAAGGGCAGTTCCTGTTCAACCACGAAAATATCGAGGAAGTCAACTTTCGCGGCTTTGAAGATCAGGAACGCGCCGCTTTTTTGAACAAACTGGACAGCTTTTACAGCAAAAAGCCTTCCGACAAGTGATCCGCCAGGTTCTGCCACAGACGATTTTCCCCTATCCTCACCGTGCAGTCGGAGCTTCCCGCCCCGGCTGCGCGTTTTTTGTCCGTGCTGCGGCTGCAAACCATTGCCTCCGGGCATGTTTTTCCATTTACAGGAAGTATTAGACAAACGGCGGATGTTTCCTGTATAATAAAGCCAACGTTTTTATCGCGCGCCGCTGCGCGGAAAAACAGACCGCATCGGATGCGCCCCGCACGCCGTCCGCCTTTCGATCCATTCGATCCATAAGAAAAGAGGGACCCCCATTGTCCGTCCGCCCGAACTCCCGCCTGCTTCTCTGCCTGCTCAGTCTGGCTTTGCTGACCGGCTGCGCCGGCGCTGAGCCGGTCAATGCCGTCACCGCCGAAACCGCCGAGAACGCCGCCACTCCCGAAGCCGCGCCGACGCCCTCCCCCACTCCGGCGCCCACCCCTTCCGGCAGCCACCTGATTGCCGATTTCCCGCTGCTTTTGCAGATGCCGGAACTGCCCACCGGCTGCGAGGTCACCGCCCTGACGATGGTGCTGCAATACTATGGCTTCGACGCCGACAAGGTGGAGATGGCCGCCGACTACCTGCCCACCGCCCCCGCCGACTTTTCCACCGGCGAGGACGGCCTGACATACGGCCCTGACCTGGAACAGTACTTTGTCGGCGACCCGTTCGGCAGCGGTTATATCTGCGGCACCGCGCCCATCGTAGCGGCCGCGGACGGTTACCTGGCCGACCAGGGCAGCGGCCTGCGCGCCGAGGACCTGACCGGCGCCGAGCCGGAGGATCTGTACGTGCTGGTGGATCAGGACGTCCCGGTGGTGGTGTGGGTGACGATCTCGATGGAAGAGCGCCTGCCGACCGACGGCTGGTATACCACGGACGGCGACTATGTGGAATGGAGCTCCAACGACCACGGCGCCGTGCTGATCGGCTACGACGCCGAGACGGTGATCATCGCCGACCCGCTGGCCGGCCAGATCGAG
The DNA here is from genome assembly GCA_019120395.1 of Candidatus Gemmiger faecigallinarum. GTDB lineage: Bacteria > Bacillota > Clostridia > Oscillospirales > Ruminococcaceae > Gemmiger > Gemmiger faecigallinarum. Next base: position 26,380 of record DWVD01000045.1, on the reverse strand, counting down.
TATCCCCGCGCCAGCTTTGAAGCCGTTTTTGCCTCCCGCGGGAACCAGTGCGTGATCCTGCAATAAATTTCCATATTTGTTAAGAGCGTCGTTTTGTGGCTGCGCAGCCGCAAACCCGCTCTTTTATTTTTTCCCTGCGGGTTGGCAGGCGGTGGTCCGGGCTGATATAATACATATATACGCGATCCGCCGCCCCCGCCGGCGCATTCTCGTCCGCCGGCCCCCGCCGGTTTTCCGCCGGCGCTGCCGCGCGCCCGGCCGCCGGCCCGCAACCTTTTTACCCGCAGGACACCGCAACAAGATCGGAGGGATTCATGCTCGCTTCATTTCTGCTCTTTCTGGCCGTTGTCATCTTTGCCTGTGTGGCGTTCAACCGGCTGTCGATCCGGCTGGGCGTCCCGGCGCTGCTGGCGTTCCTTTTTCTGGGCATGCTGTTCGGCTCGGACGGCATCGCCCGCATCCCCTTTGACGACTACGCCTTTGCCGACCAGATCTCCACGGTGGCGCTGCTGTTCATCATGTTTTACGGCGGTTTCGGCACCAACTGGCGGGCGGCCAAACCGGTCGCGGTGCAGTCCATCGTGCTTTCCAGCCTGGGCACCATCCTGACCGCCGTGCTGACCGGCCTGTTCTGCCATTTTGTGCTGGGCATGGCCCTGCTGGAGGGCCTTTTGTGCGGCGCCGTGCTGGGTTCCACCGACGCGGCGTCGGTGTTTTCCATCCTGCGCGCCCGCAAACTGGCGCTGAAAGAAAACACCGACTCGATGCTGGAGGTGGAAAGCGGTTCCAACGACCCGTTCGCCTACATGCTGACCGCCGTGCTGCTGACCGCGATGGAATCGGGCATCACGCCGGGCGCGGTGATCGGGCTGCTGGCCGCCCAGCTGGGGTTCGGCCTGGCGTTCGGCTTCGGCGTGGGGCTGGCGGCGCTGTGGCTGTTCAAGCGCCTGAAATTCGGTTCCAGCGGCTTTGACACGCTGTTTGTGGTCGCGGTGGCGCTGTTGAGCTACGCCGCGCCCGCCATGCTGGGCGGCAACGGTTTTTTGAGCGTCTACATCACCGGTATCCTGCTGGGCAACGGAGACATCCGCAACAAGCAGACGCTGGTCCCCTTTTTCGACGGCGTTACCAGCATGATGCAGATGGTGCTGTTTTTCCTGCTGGGGCTGCTCTCCTTCCCCTCGCAAATGCCCGCGGTGATCTTGCCCGCGGCCGCCATCGCCCTGTTCATGACGCTGGTCGGGCGGCCCGCGGCGGTATTTTTGCTGCTTGCCCCCTTTGGCGGCAGCATCCGGCAGCGGCTGCTGGTCAGCTTTGCCGGGCTGCGCGGCGCGGCCTCCATCGTGTTCGCCGTCATGACGGTGATCAGCCCGGTGGCCACCGACAACGACCTGTTTCACATCGTTTTCCTGATCGTGCTGTTTTCCATCTCGCTGCAGGGGTCCCTTCTGCCCTTTGCAGCGCGCAAGCTGCGCATGATCGACGAGAGCGGCAACGTTATGAAAACCTTCACCGACTATGTGGACGAGGCACCGGTGCAGTTTATCCAGTTTGCCATACCGGAGGGCCACGCCTGGTGCGGGCAGGCGGTGCGTCAGCTGACGCTGCCGCCGGGCGCCATCCTGATCAGCCTGCAGCGGGGCGAGACGCAGCTTGTTCCCAACGGCAGCACCGTGCTGCAGGCCGGCGACCACCTGATCCTGTGCGCGCTGGAAAACGAAGGCACGCCGGGCATCTCTCTGACCGAGAAAGTCCTGGAAGCCGACAACCCCGCCGCCGGCACGCGCCTGGCCGACATCGAGCTTTCGGCCGGAGCGCTGGTGGTGCTGGTGCGCCGCGGCGAACGCTACCTGATCCCCAACGGGGACACCGTGCTGCAGGTGGGCGACCACCTGGTGCTGAACTACACCGACTGACGCCCCGCCGCCGATTTTCCCCGCAAAAAAGTCCCCGCCCCGCCGTCCGGTTCGATCACGGACGGCGGGGCGGGGTTGTTTATGCCGTTATGTCAGGGGCGGATCACTGGTTTTCTGGCAGATGCCATTTCCAGTTCAGGATCTCGGGCAGATCCTGGCCCACCTCGTGGATGTACTGCTTGTGGTCCACCAGCTTGTCGTTCATCTGCTGGATCAGGTAGGCGCCGCGGTTGCCCAGCTGGGGCAGGTGCTGGATGGCGTCCTTGACCAGGTGGAAGCGGTCGATCTCGTTCTGCACCCGCATGTCGAACGGCGTGGTGATGGTGCCTTCCTCCTGATAGCCGTGGACGCTCAGGTTGCGGTTGGCCCGCTCGTAGGTCAGCTCGTGGATCAGCGTCGGGTAGCCGTGGAAGGCAAAGATGATGGGCTTGTCCTTGGTGAACAATGCGTTGTAGTCGGCGTCGGACAGGCCGTGGGGATGCTTGGTGTTGGGTTCCAGCTTCATCAGGTCCACCACGTTGACCACGCGGATCTTCAGCTCCGGCATGGCGTCCCGCAGGATGGTCACGGCGGCCAGCGTCTCCAGCGTGGGGGTGTCGCCGCAGCAGGCCATGACGATGTCCGGCTCCTCGCCGGCGTCGCTGGAAGCCCAGTCCCAGATGCCCACGCCCTGGGTGCAGTGCTTGACGGCCTGCTCCATGGTCAGCCACTGGGGACGCGGGTGCTTCGAGGTGACCAGCACGTTGACATAGTCCCGGCTGCGGATGCAGTGGTCAAAGCAGGACAGCAGGCAGTTGGTATCCGGCGGCAGGTACAGGCGGACGACGTCCGCCTTTTTGTTGGCGATGTGGTCCAGGAAACCGGGGTCCTGGTGGGTGTAGCCGTTGTGGTCCTGCTGCCAGACGTTGGAGGTCAAAATCAGGTTCAGGCTGGCGATGCTCTGCCGCCAGGGCAGCTGGTTGCAGACCTTCAGCCACTTGGCGTGCTGGGCCACCATGCTGTCCACCACGCGGATAAAGCTCTCGTAGCTGGCAAAGAAGCCGTGGCGGCCGGTGAGCAGGTAGCCTTCCAGCCAGCCTTCGCACAGATGCTCGGACAGCATGCTGTCCATGATGCGGCCGTCGCCGGCCAAAAACTCGTCGCCGGGCACGGTGGTGGAGTTCCAGTCCCGGTTCTCGGCCTCGAAGCACTTGTACAGCCGGTTGGACATGGTCTCGTCAGGTCCGAAGATGCGGAAATTCTTCGCGTCGGCGTTGAGCTTGAACACGTCGCGGATGTAGCCGCCCAGCTCGATCATGTCCTGCTTTTCCACGCTGCCGGGGAAGGGGATGTCCACCGCGTAGTCCTTGAAATCGGGGGTGCGCAGGTCCCGCAGCAGCTTGCCGCCGTTGGCGTGGGGGTTGGCCGCGATGCGCCGGTCGCCGGTGGGGGCCAGCGCCTGCAGTTCGGGGATCAGGGTGCCGTTCTCGTCAAACAGCTCCTCCGGATGGTAGCTGCGCAGCCAGTCTTCCAGCTGGGCCAGGTGCTCCTCCTGGTTGGAGGTGCCTAGCGTCAGGTCGATGGGCACCTGATGGGCGCGGAAGGTGCCCTCGATGGGCTTGCCGTCCACCACCTTGGGGCCGGTCCAGCCCTTGGGGGTGCGCAGCACGATCATCGGCCACTGGATGTGGCCCATCTCCTCGCCGGCACGGGCGCGGCGCTGGATGTCGTGGATCTCCTCGATGACGGCGTCCAGCGTTTCGGCCATCTTCTCGTGCATGGCCATCGGGTCGTCGCCTTCGACAAAGTAGGGCTTCCAGCTGCATCCCAGAAAGAAATGCTCCAGCTCCTCGTGGGTCATGCGGCCGAACACGGTGGGATTGCTGATCTTGTACCCGTTCAGGTGCAGGATCGGCAGCACGGCGCCGTCGCCTTTGGGGTTCAGGAACTTGTTGGACTGCCAGCTGGTGGCCAGGGGGCCGGTCTCGGCCTCGCCGTCGCCCACGGTGACCGCGGCGATCAGGTCGGGGTTGTCAAACACCGCGCCGAAGGCGTGGGCGATGGAGTAGCCCAGCTCGCCGCCCTCGTTGATGGAGCCGGGGGTCTCCGGCGCAACGTGGCTGGAGATGCCGCCGGGGAAGGAAAACTGCTTGAACAGGCGGCGCATGCCCTCCTCGTCCCGGCTGATGTTGGGGTAGACCTCGGAGTAAGTGCCGTCCAGGTAGGCGTTTGCCACAAAGAAGTTGCCGCCGTGGCCGGGGCCGGAGATCAGGATCATATCCTGGTCGTATTTTTTGATGATGCGGTTCAGGTGGACGTAGACAAAGTTCTGGCCGGGCACGGTGCCCCAGTGGCCGACGATCTTTTTCTTGACGTCGTCGCGGGTCAGCGGGCGGCGCAGCAGCGGGTTATCCAGCAGATAAAGCTGCCCCGCCGCCAGGTAGTTGGATGCCCGCCAGTAGGCGTTGATTTTTTGCAGTTCGGTTCTGTCCATGGGTGTTTCCCTCCCTCGGGTGGATGTGTGTTCAGGTATGGTTCTGTCCGTAATAGGCGCCGGGGCCGTGCTTGCGCAGATAATGCTTGTCCTGCACGTACTGGGGCGCCGGGGCGGCGTTGGGTTCGATCTGCCGGGTCAGCAGCGCCATCTGGGCCACCTGCTCCAGCACAGCGGCGTGGTAGACCGCCTGGGCCGGGTCCCGGCCCCAGGCAAAAGGCCCGTGGTTGCGGCACAGCACGCCCGGCACGGCGGCCGGGTCCAGCCCGCGCCCGCGGAACGTCTCGACAATGACCTTGCCGGTGTTGCCCTCGTAATCCTCGGCCACCTCCCCGGCGGTCAGGCTGCGGGCGCAGGGCACCGGGCCGTAGAAATAATCGGCGTGGGTCGTGCCGTAGCAGGGGATGTCCTGCCCGGCCTGGGCCCAGGCGGCGGCAAAGGTGCTGTGGGTGTGCACCACACCGCCCACGTCCGGGAAGGCCCGGTACAGCTCCAGGTGGGTCCTGGTGTCAGAGGAAGGGTTCAGCCGCCCTTCCACCACATTGCCGTCCAGGTCCAGCACCACCAGGTCGTCGGGCTGCAGCTCGTCATACTCCACGCCCGACGGCTTGATGACCACCAGCCCCCGTTCCCGGTCAATGCCCGAGACGTTGCCCCAGGTGTACAGCACCAGGCCCCGGCGGGGCAGTTCCAGATTGGCCTGGTAGACCTGTTGTTTCAGTTGTTCCAGCATGGGGTTCCTCCTTTTGGGGATCGGCGCTCAGCGCAGGGTCTCGCCTGCGGCCCGCTGCACCGGCAGGGCGCGGCGGTAATCGTCCAAAAAGCGTTCAAATCCGGCGCTGTCGGCCGCGTCGGGCGGCAAGGTGCTGCCGCCGCCTGCGGCAAACACCCCGTCCAGCCAGTGCTCCAGCGGCTCGCCGTCGGCCTTTTCGGCCAGATAGGCGGCCAGCAGGGCCATGCCCCAGGGGCCGCCCTCGCCGGCGGTGGAGCGCACCGTCACCGGCACGCCCAGCGCGCCGGCCAGCAGCCGCTGCCCCACGCCCGGCACCTTGAACAGGCCGCCGTGGCCCAGCAGGCTGTCCAGGCGCACGCCCTCGTCCTTCAGCAGGATGTCCATGCCGATGCGCAGCGTCGCCATGGCGGCGTACAGGGTGGCGCGGGCCAGGTTGGGCAGCGTCAGCCGGGCGTCGGGGCGGCGCACCAGCATCGGCCGGCCGGCGTCCAGGCCGGCCACCGGCTCGCCGGAATAGCAGTTGAAGCTGACCAGCCCGCCGGCGTCCGCGTCGCCGGCCAGCGCCTGGCGGTAAACCAGCCGGTACAGTTCGTCCTTTGTCAGGGGGCTGCCGGCGGCCTCCGCCATCTGGCCCAGCAGCCGGACCCAGGCGTCCAGATCGCTGGTGCAGGTGTTTACATGGACCATGGCCACAGGGCGGCCGGTGGGGGTGGTGACCAGGTCCAGCTCCGGGTGGACGCTTTTCAGCGGATGCTCCAGCACCACCATGGCAAACACGCTGGTCCCGGCGCTGACGTTGCCGGTGCGGGCGGCCACGCTGTTGGTGGCGGCCATGCCGGTGCCTGCGTCGCCTTCCGGCGGGCAGAGCGGGATGCCGGGCTGCAGCGTGCCGGACGGGTCCAGCAGGCGGGCGCCTTCCGGCGTCAGGCTGCCTGCCGGCGCGCCTGCGGGCAGCACGGCGGGCAGGACCCCGGCCAGGTCCAGCGCGACGCCGTGGGCTTTCAGCAGGGCCTGGGTCTTTTCCAGCCGGACGGCGTCGTAGCCGCCGGTCCCGGGGTCAATGGGGAACATGCCGCTGGCCTCGCCCACGCCCAGCACTTTGCAGCCGGTCAGCCGCCAGTGGACATACCCGGCCAGCGTGGTCAAAAAGGCGATACGGCCCACATGGTCCTCGCCGTTCAGCACCGCCTGATACAGGTGGGCGATGCTCCACCGCTGGGGGATGTTGAAATCCAGCAGCCGGGTCAGTTCGGCTGCCGCCGGACCGGTGGTGGTGTTGCGCCAGGTGCGGAAAGCCGCCAGCTGGCAGCCGTCGGCGTCAAAGGGCAGGTAACCGTGCATCATGCCGGAAACGCCCATTGCGCCCACGGTGGTCAGCGGCAGGCCGTAGCGCGCCTGCACATCGGCGGACAGGGCGGCAAACGCCGCCTGCACGCCCGCCCAGACGTCGGCCAGGTCATAGGTCCAGAAGCCATTTTCCAGCCGGTTCTCCCAGGTAAAGTCCCCGGAGGCGGCGGGCGAATGGTCGGGCCCGGTCAGCACCGCTTTGATGCGGGTGGACCCCAGCTCGATGCCCAGCGCCGTATGGCCGGCCCGGATGGCCGCCTGAATCGTTTCCATGCCGCACATCCCCCTTATGCCCAGGGATTCTCGGTGGGATAAGGCAGGGATTTGGGCTGGTTGTAGGCGATGTCGGCAATGCCCAGGTACTTGAACACCTCAAACAGCAGCTTGCCGTAATGGCCAAAGGCCACCGCGCCGTGGTGGGGATAGTGTTTCTGCACCAGCACATGGCGGTAGAAACGGCCCATCTCCGGGATGGCGAACACGCCGATGCCGCCAAAGCTGCGGGTGGCCACCGGCAGCACCTCGCCCTGGGCGATGTAGGCGCGCAGCGCGCCTTCGCTGTCGCACTGCAGGCGGTAGAAGGTGATGTCGGAGGGGGCGATGTCGCCCTCCAGCGTGCCGCGGGTGAAGTCGGGGTCGCTGCCGGCAGGCTCCAGCAGACGGTGCTGGATCAGCTGGTACTTGACGGCGCGGTCGGCGCACATCTTGCAGCTGGGGGTGTTGCCGCAGTGGAAGCCCATGAAGGTATCGGTCAGCTGGTAATCAAACTTGCCTTTGATGTCCTCGTCGTAGATGTACTGGGGCACCGAGTTGTTGATGTCCAGCAGGGTGACGGTATCGCCAGAGATGCAGATGCCGATGTACTCGCTCAAAGCGCCGTAGATGTCCACCTCGCAGGAAACGGGGATGCCGCGGCTTGCCAGGCGGGAGTTGACAAAGCAGGGTTCAAAGCCGAACTGGCTGGGGAAAGCCGGCCAGCACTTGTCGGCAAAGGCCACGTACTGGCGGCTGCCCTTGTGGGCCTCGGCCCAGTCCAGCAGCGTCAGCTCAAACTGGGCCATGCGGGCCAGCAGGTCGGGGTAGTAGCGGCCTTCGCCCATCTCGGCGGCCATATCGGCGCAGACGTCGGGGATGCGGGGGTCGTCGGCGTGCTCCTTGTAGGCCACCAGCAGATCCAGCTCGCTGTTCTCCTCGATCTCGACGCCCAGCTCGTACAGGCCCTTGATGGGGGCGTTGCAGGCAAAAAAGTCCTGCGGGCGGGGGCCGAAGGTGATGATCTTCAGCCCCTTCAGGCCCAGGATGGTCCGGGCGATGGGAACAAACTCGGCCATCTTGTCAGCCAGTTCGGCGGCGGTGCCCACCGGGTATTCGGGGATGTAGCCTTTCAGGCGGCGCATCCCCAGGTTGTAGCTGCAGTTCAGCATGCCGCAGTAGGCGTCGCCGCGGCCGTTGACCAGGTCGCCGTCGCCCTCGGCAGCCGCCACGAACATGCAGGGGCCGTCAAAGTATTTGGCGATCAGCGTTTCCGGTGTCTCGGGACCAAAGTTGCCCAAAAAGACGGTCAGCGCGTTGCAGCCGGCGTCGGTGACTTCCTTGACGGCGGCCAGCATGTCCTTCTCATTCTCGACAGTGGTCCGGGCCTCGTAGACCGGCAGGCCCTTGTCGGCGCAGGCCTTGACGATGGCGGCCCGGCGGGTCTGGGACAGCTGGATGGGGAAGCAGTCGCGGCTGACCGCCACGATGCCCAGCTTGACTTCGGGGATGTTTTGCAGCATGGTGTTTACCTCCTGAACTTTAGCGTTTATGTATGGTTTTCCTGATTTCAATGTTTCGAAAGGCGAGAATTGCGGCGCGGCTTTCCGCCGCGGAAAACGGGACCGGGGGGCGGCGTCTGCGGCCGGCGCGTATCCGGGGATTCTTCCGGGTCAAAGATCCGCCGCGATGTCGATGTTTTCGCCAGCCAGCGCCGCCGCGGCGCCCTGGGCGGCTTCGGCGGAATCCGGGTGGGCCAGCAGCCACTTGTTGCAGGCCCACAGCCAGGCGTCCTCATCGGCTTTGGGGGCAATGTCCGGCTTTGCGGTGTTGGTGCCGGCGGGCAGCGCCACCAGCACCCGGAAGCCCTTGTCCGGGTCGGTGTGGCAGGGGGCGTAGTGCAGCGTGGTGGCGTACACCTCCACCAGCGTGCCGGCAGGCACCCGGAACGCCCGGACTTTGCCGGTGTCCAGCCTGCCGTTCTCGATCTCGTCCCGGCGGGCCAGCAGCAGGATAAAATCCTCGTTGGACAGGTTATACTCGCTGTCCCGGTGGTACTCCAGGCAGTTGAGCTTTGTGTTGCGGCCGTTGCACCAGCCCAGCTGGCAGGGCATGCCGCCAAACAGGTGCCCGCTGACCTCGGCCGCGGCGGGCAGCTCCTGCAGGGCCGGGTCTTCGGGGCAATAGTCGGTGCCCGCGGCGGGCTGCGGCGTCCCGGCCAGCGCGGCCAGGATCTCGGCCCTAGCCTCCTCCAGCCCGGTCACCACATGGCCGTAGGCGGCAAAGGCGGGGTCAAATACCGATTCGATCTTCATGGGCAGACAACTCCTTTTCTTTCCGTATGGTGGGATGGAACGGCGTTCGCGCGCCCTGCACGGGGATCCCGTCCCGGGTCACACATGCACATGGCCGGCAAGGCTGGCAAACAACGGCCGACAGGCGGGGTAGATCTGTTTGTACTCGGCATAGCGGGCGTCATACAGGGCGGTCAGCGCCGGGTCGGACTGCACCGTCTCCCTGATGTGCAGCATATCGCGGGCGATCTGCGCCGCACTGCCGCCCCTGCCGCAGGCCACCATGGCCAGCAGCGCCGCGCCGTAGCCGGGGCCCTGCTCGGTGGCAGGCAGGTCCAGCGGGATGCCCAGCACGTTGGCCAGGATGGTGCGCCACAGGGGCGATCTGCTGCCGCCGCCGCACAGCGTCGACCGGGAAATGTCCAGCCCCAGGCTGCGGGCCACCTCCACGCTGTCCCGCAGTGCAAAGGCGACGCCCTCCAGCATGGCCTGGGTCATATCGGCGCGGGTGGTATCCATCGTCATGCCCAGGAATACCGCCCGGGCGTTGGTATCGTTGATGGGGCTGCGCTCGCCCATCAGGTAGGGCAGATAGAACACATGGTTGCAGCCCAGCTTTTCCGGCGCGATGGCCTCCTGGGCGGCGGCGTAGTCGCCGTCGTGCAGAATATCCTCCATCCACCATTTGTTGCAGGACGCGGCGGACAGCATGCAGCCCATCAGGTGGAAGCCGCCGTCGGCGTGGGCAAAGGCGTGCAGAGCGTTGTTGGGGTCGACGCGGAACTGCTCCGACGAGATGAACACCGTGCCGGAGGTTCCCAGGCTGATGTTGCACCGGCCCTCGCCCACCGTGCCGGTGCCGATGGCCGCGGCGGCGTTGTCGCCGGCGCCAGCGCAGACGACGACGTTGCCGGGCAGGGACAGGGCGGCAGCGGCGGCGGTGGACAGGGTCCCCACCGGGGCGTAGCTCTCAAACAGGGCGGGCATCTGGTCCTCCCGCAGGCCGCACAGCGCCAGCATCTCGATGCTCCACCGCTTGTGCGCCACGTCCAGCAGCAGCATGCCGGACGCGTCGGAATAATCGGTGGCATGCACGCCGGTCATCCGGTAGACCAGGTAATCCTTGGGCAGCATGATCTTTGCGATCTGCGCAAACAGCTGCGGTTCGTTTTTGCGCATCCACAGCAGCTTTGGCGCGGTAAAACCGGCAAACGCGATGTTGCCGGTCCAGGCGCTGAGCTTGTCCCTGCCGATGGTGTCGTTCAGGTACTCCACCTCGGCGGCGGTGCGGCCGTCGTTCCACAGGATAGCTGGGCGCAGCACCCGGTCGGCGGCGTCCAGCGCCACCAGTCCATGCATCTGGCCGCCCACCCCGATGCCCGCCACCTGTCCGGCGTCAAAGCCGGAAAGCAGCTCGGGCACGCCGTCCAGGCAGGCCTGCCACCACAGGGTCGGGTCCTGCTCGCTCCAGCCCGGGTGCGGGAAGGAAAGCGGATATTCTTTTGTCACTGTGTTTTGCACCTGGCCGGCCTCGTCCACCAGCAAAAATTTGCAGGCCGACGTGCCCAGGTCGATGCCGATATACAGCATACGGGCCACCTCCTGTCCGTGTCCGGCGCGGGCTGCGGCGGGCAGCCTGCGGCCGGGTCTCCGATTCTCTGTGTGCAGTATACCATGGCCGGCGGCGCATTTCCTTGGCAAAGTGGCTTTGTTGATTAGACTAATTTGCTGTTTTTGTGTTTTTCAGCACTTTGCCGGTTTTTACACAGGAAATTTGTGCCAATTGCCACAGTATTTTGGGGTTTTCCGCCGGCATTTTTGTCCCTATTGTAGCGCAGGCGGCCGATTTGTGCAATCCTGCCCAAAAAAATCGCCCCGCGCCGGCAAATTCATGCCGGCGCGGGGCGGATCTTTTGTTGTATGGCCGGGACGGAACGCCCCGGTGCGCAGGCCGGCGGCTCGCCGAGGGCGGGACGCAGCGGCCGTCGATGCGGAAAATTATACGCGGGTGGAAAGGGTGGTCAGGCTGCCGGTGACGATGATCTCGCCGCTGCAGGCAGGGATAAAGACGCTGTCGCCCTTTTTGACCTGCATCTGGTCGCCGTTGACGGCCACGGTGCCCTCGCCGTCCACAAACAGCAGCGAGACAAAGCTGCGGCTGTCGGCATTTTCGGCAAAGTCGCCGTTGTGCAGGTCAACGGTAAAGTATTTGCACTGGCCCAGGTGCTTGCCAAAATCCTGAGGCTCCGGCGGGGTGCAGCGGGTCACCGCCAGCGCCTGGTCGATGTGCAGCGCGCGGGGCTTGCCGTCGGCGCCCACGCGGCCGTAGTCGTAGACGCGGTAGGTCACGTTGGAGTTCTGCTGGATCTCGGCGATGACGATGCCCTGGCAGATGGCGTGCAGCGTGCCGGAGGGAATGAAAAAGACGTCGCCCTTGTGCACCGGCGCAGCGTTGAGCACCTCGGTCAGGCTGTTGTCCTGGATGCGGCGGGCAAACTCCTCCTTGCTGATCTCGTGGTCAAAGCCGTAATACAGGAAGGCGCCCGGCTCGCAGTCCAGGATGTACCACATCTCGGTCTTGCCGTACTGGTGCTCGTGCTCCAGCGCGTACTCGTCCGAGGGGTGCACCTGGATGGACAGGTTGCCCTTGGCGTCGATCAGCTTGGTCAGGATGGGGAAATCCTCAAACTGCTCGCAGTCGGCGCCCAGTACCGCCTTGCCCTCGGCGGCGATGTAATCGGCCAGCGTCCGGCCGGCATAAGGCCCGTTGACGATGGTGGAGGGGCCGTCCGGATGGCAGGACAGCACCCAGGCCTCGGCCAGGGGATGCAGGTCGCTCTCGACGCCGAAATCGGTGCGCAGGCGGTCGCCGCCCCACAGATAATCCTTGCAGGCAGGCTTCAGTTTCAAAATGGGCATTGGTGTTTCCTCCTTTTCCTGTCAGAAAAAACCAGGATCATTCTTCGCGGTACCGCAGTTTGGCGATAAACTGCAGCACCACCACAAAGCCGACCGTCATGGCCACCATGGCAATCAGGTCCGCGATCAGGTTCAGCGCCGGCAGCATGTCCGAGATCAGCCGGGCCAGCGCGTAGACGCCGGCGGCATACTCAAACAGCATGGCGGCCCGGGGCGGGCGGCGGGGGTCGCTGCCGGTCCTGATATGGAACGCCCCTGCCAGCCCGCTGACGGCATAGGTCATGATAAAGTAGAACAGGATCGCCGTCATCAGGGTGGTCAGCAGCGTCAGGTCATACTGGGTCAAAAGCCCGCCCAGCAGCTCGATGATAACGGTGGGGATGGCGGCTTTCCACACGATGTTGAAACCGGTCTGGACCTTGCGCGCCAGGAAGCAGCCCACCCCCATGGCCAGTGCGGACAGCGCATACAGGATGCAGCTGACGGTAAACCAGGGCATGGTCACGCTGGCGGCGACGCCCAGCGCGCACCCCACCACCAGGATCTGGCGCGGGGTGTTCAGTTGCGGGTCGGACATTGGATGCACCTTCTTCGGTTTGGATTTGCGCGGCGTTCTGCCGCGGCACAGGATCTGAGAGTATCATAGCACAAAGCCTGCGGCGCGGCAAGGCTGCGCCCGCCCCCGCCTTACCGCTGCGCCAGCAGCCCGGCGCCGATAACGCCGGCCCGGTAGCCCAGGGTGCAGGTGGTCAGGGTGGTCTTTTTGCGGGCAAAGGCCGAACCGAACACCATCGGCTCCACCTGGGCGCGCAGCGGGGCCAGCAGGGCTTCGCCCTGGTTGGCCACGCCGCCGGAAAGCCCCACCACCTGGGGGAAGAAGATGTTGACCAGGTTGGCGATGCCCACCGCCAGCCAGTGGGTGTACTCGGCCACCACGGCGGCCGCGGCGGCGTCGCCGGCGTCCCGGCCGTCAAAGGCGGTGCGGCCGGTGACGGTGTCCAGGTCGGCCAGCTTCCACAGGGCGCTTTCGGGGTGGGCGGCCATGGCGTCCTTTGTCATGCGGATCAGCGCGGTAGCGCTGGCGTAGGCTTCCAGGCAGCCGCGGCGGCCGCAGGTGCACAGCGGGGCGTCGGGCGCGTCGTTGACCACCATGTGGCCGGGCTCGGCGGCCGCGCCGGTGTAGCCGGTCAGCAGTTTGCCGCCCAGCACCACGCCGCCGCCCACGCCGGTGCCCAGGGTGATGATCACCGCGCTGTCGGCGCCCTTGGCGCAGCCGGCCAGCGCCTCGCCCAAAGCGGCGGCGTTGGCGTCGTTGGCCAGGCGGACGGGCAGGCCCAGCCGCTCTTTCAGGTAGGGCCCCATGGCAAAGTTGGACCAGTCCAGATTGTTGGAATACAAAACCATGCCGTCGGCGTCGTCCACGGTGCCGGGGCAGCCGATGCCCACGCCGGCCACCTCATGGCCAGCCATCAGCTGACGGCACAGGTCGGCGATGTCGTCGCAGACCGCTTCCGCCGGGCGGGGCAGGTTGGTGGAGCGGCTGGCTTCCTGCAGGATGCCGCCCTGCTCGTCCACCAGGGCGGCCTTGATGTTGGTGCCGCCCAGATCCACGCCAATTGTGTACATAGGGGTACTCCTTTCTGTCGATACGTTTTATTCTGCCGCGGTGACGGTCAGGCCGGCTTTCATCAGGATATTCTCGGCGTTGTCGCCCAGCTCCAGCTCAAACCGGCCCGGCTCCACCCGCCAGACATAGTCGGCGCCCAGGGTGCGCAGCGCGCGGGTGCCCACCGTAAACCGGACGGTACGGCTCTCGCCGGGCTGCAGCTCCACGCGCGCAAAGCCGGCCAGCTGGCGCAGCGGCTTGACCACCGAGCTGACCAGGTCGTGCACATACAGCTGGGGCACCGCCGCGCCGGCGCGGCTGCCGGTGTTCTGCACCGTGACGCAGACGGTCACGCTCTCCCCTGCCCGGATGGTATCGGCGCTCAGGGTCAGGTCGCGGTAGGCAAAGCTGGTGTAGGTCAGGCCGTAGCCGAAGGGATACAGCGGCATCCAGTCCATCTCCACATACTTTTTGCCGCCGCCGGGACGCCGGGCATAGTGGCAGGGCACCTGGCCCACGCTGCGGGGGAAGGTGATGGGCAGGCGGCCGCCGGGGGCGTTGTCGCCAAACAGGGTCTCGGCCACGGCCGCGCCGCCCTGCTCGCCGGGGAACCAGGCTTCCAGGATGGCGGGCAGATGGTCGTTCTCCCAGTTGGCCGAAACCGGGCGCCCGCTTTGCAGCACCAGCACCGTGGGGGTGCCGGTGGCCCACACCGCCCTGGCCAGCGCCAGCTGGCGGCCGGGCAGGTCCAGCGTGGTGCGGTCAAAGTTCTCGCCGCTGGTCTCCTCGTTGTCGCCCAGGCAGAGGATGGCCACATCGCTCTCAGCAGCCAGGGCGGCGGCCGCCTCGATGTCCTCGCGGCCCTCGCTGTAACCAAAGATGACCCGCGCGCCGCGGCCGTCGTTGACAAACTCGATGCGCACCTTGTAGGGGCGGTCGGCCTCAAAGTGGAAGTCCACCGCCTGGTCGGCGTTTTTGCCGGGGCCCCAGCCGTCGATCAGCAGCTCGTCGTCCACGTACAGCCGCATGCTGTCCTGGGTGGACAGGCCGATGCAGCCGTCAAAGGTGCGGGGCATGACCACGGTGCCGGTCCACGCCACGCTGAAGCAGCTGGCGTTCAGGTCCGAGTGCGGCGGCGCAAAGATCCAGTTGAAATTGATGATCTGGTCGGTGCGGACCTGCACGGGGGTGCCTTCGGGCACCGGGCCGTTGTAGTACCGGCCGGTCAGGCCGACGTTGCCCTCCTCGTCCCGCAGGTAGCCGGGGTCGAAGGGGTGCAGCGCCTGCCCCAAAAAGTTGCAGCCGCGGGCGTAGCGCACCTTGGTATCGGGGCTGACAACGGCGCGGATGCCGTCCAGGATGCTGATGGTGCCGGTGCGGCCGCGGTTCTCGGTATAATCGCCCAGCATGGCCTGGGCCGCGCCGGGGCCGATGACCGCCACGCTGCCGATGTTCTTGTCCAGCGGCAGCAGGCCGCCCTCGTTTTTCAAAAGCACGATGGACTCGCGGGCGATCTGCCGGGCCAGCGCCAGGTGCTCCGGGCAGCGCAGGACGGTCTCGGCGCGGTGCTCGTCGGTGTAGGGATGCTCGAACAGGCCCAGGCGGAACTTGACCCGCAGCACGCGGCGGCAGGCCTCGTCCAGGATGGCGGGGTCCAGCTCGCCGGAGGCGATCAGCTCGGCCAGGCTGCCCTGCCACACCTCGTGGGGGAAGTCGTACAGCTGCATGTCCACGCCCGCCGAGATGCCCATGCGCACGGCGTCCTTGGGGGTCTCGGCCACAAAGTGCCAGTCGTACAGGCGGCTGACGGCGGTCATGTCCGCCCGCACAAAGCCGGGCATGCCAAACTGGCCCCGCAGCACGTCGGTCAAAAGCTGATGGTCCATGGACACCGGCACGCCGTCGATGGCGTTGTAGCTGCACATGGCGTTGGCGGCGCCGCCCTCGCGGAACGCCTGCTCAAACACCGGCAGGCAGTCGCTGAACACCTCGTGCCGGCCCATGGCGGTGGGGGCGCAGTTCAAGCCGGCCACCGGCATGCCGTAGCCCACATAGTGCTTGGGCTCGGCTGCCACCGCGTCGGGGGCGGTCAGGTCGTCGCCCTGCATGCCGCGCACCGTTTCGCGGGCGAACTCGCCGCACAGGTAGGTGTCCTCGCCGTAGCTCTCCTCGCCGCGGCCGTAGCGGGGGTCGCGGATCAGGTCCATGACGGGGCTGTACGTCTCGTGGATGCCGTTGGCGCGGGTCTCGGCGGCGATGGCGTGGCCCATTTTGCGGCCCAGTTCCGGGTCAAAGCTGGCGGCCAGGCCGATCTGCTGGGGAAAACTGGTGGCGCGGGCGTCAAACAGGCCGTGCAGAGCCTCCTCGCTGAACAAAAACGGGATGCCCAGGCGGGTCTTTTCCACCGCGTAGCGCTGGACGGCGTTGGCGTGGGCCGGCGTGATGCCCCGCAGCTGCACGCAGCCGACGCTGCGGCCCTTGAGCAGCTGGTCGATCTTGTCAAAGTCGATCTCCGTCACGCGGCCGTTTTTGTCCACCGTGCAGAAATCGTTGTTGGAGTACAGGTCGGTCTGCATGATTTTTTCCTCGGTGGTCATGCGGGCCAGCAGGTCGTCGATCCGCTCCTCGATGGGGCGGGTGCTGTCTTGATAAGGGTACATGGAAGGTTCCTCTTTCCGTCAGAACATAATGGGGCAGGGGCTGTGCTTTTACCGTACTTTGGGCAGCCGCACGCCGTTGGCGATCAGGTTGGCAAAGCCGCCCAGCCCGGCCACCACAAACATCACGCGGATGGAATCGGGGCCAAGGACGGCCTCCAGCCCCGGCTGCAGGGCGGTGCCCAGCGCCGCCGAAAGGCAGGCCGCAAAGCTGGCCATGGCCGCGGTGACGCCGATGTAGGCGGTCTTGCCGCTGGGCGGGCTGCAGGCGTACTGCAGGTTGACGCTGGCGTTGTTGGCGCCGCCCGCACAGGCGGCGGACACCACCAGCAGCACCAGCGCGGCCCACCGGGCCCATTGCGGCTGCAGCAGCGACCAGCCCAGCGTGCAGCTGAGGTTGACCGCCGCCGTGATGCGGATGACGTGCCGCCAGTTGGTGCGGTCGGCGCAGCGGCCCCAATACCAGCCGCCGGCCATGGCGGCCGCCGCCGACACCACGCCCACCGTGGTCAGGAAAGTGTGGCTGAGCCCCAGCACCCGCATCTGGTACACCACCAGAAACGGGGTGGCAAAGCCGCCGGCCAGCCCGCCCAGCACCGAGTACAGCAGCATGGGGCGGAAATTTTTGTCCCGCACCGGGATCATCACGTCGATCAGGCGCATGTGGCTGGTAAAGGCCACGGGGTTTTCCCGCGTGGCGGCCAGCAGGCCGGCGTCCAGCGCCGACAGGGCCAGGCAGATGACGCCGATCATGGCGTAGCCTGCCAGGGCGTGGCCCCGGTCGATCTGCCAGTCCAGCAGCCGGCCCAGCACCAGCGTGCAGCCGCTGTTGACGCAGCTGGTCACGATGTCCTTGAGGGCGAAAAACCGCCCGCGGGCGTCCGGCGGGGCCAGGCCCAGCGTCATGTGCTGCAGCCCCGGCGTGACAAAGCCCGCCGCCAGGAACGCGATGGTGTAAAAAACGAAGGCCAGGCCCTCGGCCGCCCGGTCCTGCGCCCCCAGCGCCATGGGCGCCAGGAAAGTCAGGCTGAGCGAAAAACGGTAGGTGGCGCACAGCAGCCAGATGGACAGCTTGCGCTGGTGCAGCCGCTCGAACAAAAGCGGCGAGAAGAATTGCAGGATGCAGCCTGCCTGGGGGATCATGGCCATCATGGCGCAGAAGGAGACCGAAGCCCCCAGCTGCCCCAGATAGCCGGTTAAAAAGTTACCGGTACCGATGCTGTACAGCACGCCAGCCACTGCGCTTTCCGCAATCAAACAGCGGCGGCCCCGGACAAGTTGTTCCTCAGTGGGCGGTTCCGGGTCGAAAAACAGGCGCTGGAAAAGGCGCATACGGGCAAAAGCCCCCCTGCTTTAGTCCTTTGCTTCCGGCGCCGGGACGCTGCCGTAGGCGCGGCCGCGCAGGCAGTCGGCCCAAGCATTCATCAGGCGGATCAGGTTGGGCGTGGCGGACACCCGGCTGGTCTTGTCCCACTCGATGCGGTAGCGGTAGAACCAGTGCTCCAGGCGGCAGGCCAGCGCGGTGCCGGCCTCGTCGCCGGCGGTGTGCGCGCCGGCCAGGTAGGCGCCAACGTCGTTCCACAGCAGGATGCTGTCGGCCACCACGCAGACCAGCTGCACAATGTCCTTGCGGCCGGCGGGCAGGCTGCGGGCGGCGGCCAGCACTTTGCCCCGCGCGGCTTCCACCGCGGCGTTGGCGGCGGGCACCTGGGTCATATCCAGCTTGGCCAGCAGCTTGGCGCGGCGCTCGTCTGAACTCTCGATCCAGTTGACGGCGTTCCACCAGTCAAAGACTTCGTGGTCGGACATCTCGGCCATGGCGCCGGCCAGCGTGCCGGAAGCGTCGCCGTATTCCAGCCGGCTGACCGCCTCGTTGATCTCGTCAAAGGGCACCTCGTCGGCGTTCCAGGCAAAGGCAGCGCCGTACAGCATGCCCGGCACCGTCAGGCGCGGGTCGTTGATGTGGCCGTAGTCGCCCCAGTCGGTGTTCAGAATGCCCACCGCATGGTATTTGCGGGCGTGGCGGCCCATGATCCGGTTGTTTTTGTAGGCGTACAGCTGCAGCGGCATCCAGCGGTTCCAGCCGCAGCAGCCGGGGCAGGCATACTGGGTGATGCCGCTGGCGGCGATGTCGCGGATCTCGTTCTCCCGCTGTTCGGGCAGGTAGCCCCAGTTCAGGCAGATGGTCTCTTTGGGCAGCTCGCGGCAGCTTTCGGGGAAGCGCCACATGATGTCGCCCCAGAACTGGGGGATGCCGCCCTGGGCCACGATATACTCGCACAAAGCCTTGACATGGCGGACGTACAGCGCCTGCGCGCCCTCCCGGTCGGCCTGCTCCTTGCTGCGGCCCTTGCCCAGGTCAAAGGTCTCGTCGTCGCAGATATTGAACTTGTTGGTGCGGAACAGCGGCCGGTACTCGTCGATCAGCTTTTTGACAAACGCCAGCGAGTCCGGGTCAGCGGCGTTGAGGGTGTGGTGCCAGCCCGCATAGCTGTAGCTGAAGGGGATCTTTTCCGAGTCCTCCAGCTCGCACAGGTCGCAGCAGGTCTTGGTGGACAGGATCTTGTACATATGCCCGAAGGTGGACAGCGAGGGCACCAGCTCGATGTGGCGGGCGGCGCAGTAGTCGTCCAGCTCCAGGATCTCCTGGGCGGTCAGGGGGGTGTCGTCCCGCCAGGCCTCGGACAGGTCGCGGAACAGATAAGTGTGCTCGATGTACAGCTGCCACTGGTTGACCTTGTAGCGGCAGAGCCGGTCGGCCACCTGCTTGAGGTAGCTGAGCTTGGGCACCCGCCCGCGGGAGCAGTCGAAATAATAGCCGCGGGTGGCCATGTCCGGCCAGTCGGTGATGGTCTGGGCGGGCAGCACCGCGCCGTTCAGGTCAATGATCTGGCGCAGCGTCTGCACGCCGTTGCACAGCGCCTCGTCGTCGCCGGCGGTCAGCGTGACGGCGTCGGGCGCAATGGCCAGCCGGTACTGCCCGGCGGGCAGCGCCGTGTCAACGGCCAGCGTGATGTCGCCGGGGCGGGCGGCGCCGCGGCCGATGTCCGGCGTCAGGCCGGCCTGGTCGGCAAAGGTCTGCTGCAGCATCCGGGCGTAGAGCAGCGCGCCGGGCGCGGTGCCGGGCGCCAGCAGGATCATCGCGTGGATGCCAGGGGTGTAGGCTCCGTCCTGGAAGGAACGTTCCTTCGGTTTGGGAAGCAGGTCCATAGGTATATCCTCCCGCAGCACCGGGATCATAAAATTTGGGACCGGGAAACATTTCCCGGTCCCGTGGGGTGCTGCCTTGGTCTATTTGGTTGGGGCGCGGGCCGTTTGGGCGGTCAGGCCGTCCAAACGCCGCCCGGCCAGGCGCATGGCGTCAGGCCGCTGTGCATTTGCGGCGCGGGGCGCTCAGCGGATGCGGATGGTCTTGACCTCGTAGGGCTTGATGGTAAAGCGGATCTGGTTGCCGCTGACTTCCACATCGCCGGTCTTTTCCTCGATGCAGTTGTCGGCCTCGGCGGTGGCGAACGGCTTGTTCCAGGTCAGGGTGACCGGGGTCTTGGCGTTCTCGCACTCGTACAGGCGCAGGATCACGCCGTCGCCGTCCTCGGCCTGCTTGACGGTCTCCAGCACCACGTTGGGCACGTCCACGCCGGCCAGGCTCACGCCGGCGTCGGCGCTGCCGCCGGCCACCGCCAGCGCGGGCTGGTTGAGGAAGTAGGCCTGGGGCACGGTGCCGCCGGCCTGCCAGCCCTCCTGATGGGGGTACAGCGCGTAGGTGAAGGTGTGGACCTCCTGGTCGGTGACAGGGTTGGGCTCGATGCCGGACTTGATCAGCGTCAGGCCGATGCAGCCGTCCTTGACCGAGTGGCCGTACTTGCAGTCGTTCAGCACGCTGACGCCGTAGTGGCCCTCGGACACGTCGCACCATTTCTGGCCGCAGCTCTCGAAGCGGGCGCGGTCCCAGCTGGTGTTGGAGTGGGTCTTGCGGGTCAGGTTGCCGTACTGGATCTCGAAGGTAGCCTGGTCGGTGTGCACATCCGCCGGGAAGAACACCTTGAGCAGATGCTGGTGTTCCTTCCAGTCCACGGTGGTCACAAAGTCCACGCGGCGCAGGTTGGCGTAGAAGTGGATATCCTGGCAGATGGTGGACTTGCTGAAGCTGCGCTCGATGTGCAGGGTGGCGCGCACCGGGCCGTTCTCGGTCCAGGTGAAGTCCTTGACGTCGGTGACGTCCCAGAACTTCTCGGTATAGTAGTTGTCGATATCCCAGTTATCGTAGTAGATGGGCTTGTCCTCGAACACGCGCAGGGCGTTGCCGGCCTGGCCTGCCTTGAACACCTCGCGGCAGGCGTCCTTGTCGAACATGGCCGCGATCTGGCCGTTTTCGTCGAAACGGACGGTGTAGAAGGGGGTCTCCAGCGTATGGCCGTCGGCGGACAGGGCAAACGGGGCCTCCACCGCCTGGGCGGTCGCCTTGGCAAAGCCCCTGCGGCCCTTGGCGGGCAGGTTTTCCAGGTAGACCACGGCGCCGTCGGCGGTCTGCTGCACCGGGTAGGTGCGGCCGGTCTCGTCGGCCAGAGCCTCGGCCTGGACGCCGGGCAGGGTGACCACGTCATTGCGGGCAAAGCCGGTGGTGTTGAACACCGTCACGCCCTCGCCGGCGGGGGTCAGGGCAGCCAGGCGCTCGGCCTTCATGGCGGCGATCTTCTCGGCAATGCTGGCGTACTCGCCCTTGGTGACCTCGTACACCTCGTGGATGGCGGAGCCGGGCAGGATGTCGTGGAACTGGTTGATCAGGATGACCCGCCACAGGGCGTCCATCTCCTCTTTCGGGTAGGCGACCTTGTCGGCGGCCAGTACGCTGAGCAGCTCCAGGTCCATCATGCCCAGCTCGCTCTTGCGGTTGCCGCGCTTGTTGCGGGCCATGGAGGTCAGGGTGCCGCGGTGATACTCAAAGTACAGCTCGCCTTCCCAGGTGGGCAGGCGGCGGTTGCCGGAGACACGCTCGGCAAGCTCGTCAAAGAAGGTGCGGGCAAAGGCCTGGCGGACCTTGGGGATGCCCTCGATGCCCTTCTCCATGCGGATGGAGGTCTCCAGCATGTCGCGGGTGGGGCCGCCGCCGCCGTCGCCGTAGCCGTAGCTGATCAGGATATCGTTGTTGATGTCCTTCTGCTGGTAACGCTGCCAGCCGCCCATGATGGCGTCCGGGTGCAGCTGGCCGTTGTAGGTGGTAAAGAAATTCTTGGTGGGGTCCTGGCCCAGGTCCAGGGTGGTGACCAGGTGGGTCAGCACCTCGGTGCCGTCGATGCCCCGCCACAGAAAGGTGTCGTAGGGGATCTTGTTGATCTGGTTCCAGGCCAGCTTGGTGGTCATAAAGTAGTCGATGCCGCACTGCTTCATGATCTGGGGCAGCGCGCCGGAATAGCCGAACACGTCGGGCAGCCACAGCACGCGGTTGTCCACGCCGAATTCATCCTTGAAGAAGCGTTTGCCGTAGATGAACTGGCGGACCAGGCTTTCGCCGCTGGTCAGGTTGCAGTCGGCCTCGACCCACATGCCGCCTTCCGGCTCCCAGCGGCCCTCGGCCACGCGGGCCTTGATCTGCTCGAACAGCTCCGGGTAGCGGGCCTTCAAAAAGGCGTAGAGCTGGGGCTGGCTGGACATGAACTTGTAGTTGGGGTACTGCTCCATCAGGCGCAGCACGGTGGAGAAGCTGCGGCAGGTCTTTTCCTCGGTCTGGGCGACGGTCCACCACCAGGCCACGTCGATGTGGGTGTGGCCGATGCAGCTGGCAATGACCTCGTCATGGCCGGCCAGGTCGGTGTACAGCGCCTTGGCCAGGTAGGCGCGGGCGTCGGCCACCGTGGCGTAGAAGCTGTCGTCATAGGGGGTGCGCAGGTCCAGGATGTTGACGGCCTCGTTCAGCACCCGCTCCAGGTCGTGGCGGGGCTTGCCGTCCGGGTCCAGGCGGCCGAAGGCGCGCAGCGGCACCACCATGTCGTAGTACAGGCCCTCGATCTCCGGGTCGATCTCCCGCAGGTCGCACAGCAGGTTCAGCTCGGCATGCAGGATGCCGGTGTAGGCCTGCAGGTCGATGCGGTAGGTGCGGCCGGCCTCGGCCTCGCGGGCCAGCAGCACGTCGCGGTGGTTCATGTCGGCGCCCTGGGTGACCACGCCGTCCACAAACACCAGGAACTGGGGGTTCTTGGCGTCGTCCCATTCCTCGATCTGGGACTGGATGTGCAGCCACAGGCTCTTGCCGGCAAAGGACTCCGGCACGGTGACCTCGGTACGGAACCAGTAGTGCTTGTCCGGGCCGTACCAGTGCGAGATCTGGGTGTTGACGGCGCCGTCGCCCTGGTAGCCGCCCATCAGGTAGCGGGTCAGGTCGTAGGTCTCCTGATGGCCGAACTCGGCGTAGGGGGCCTCGGCGGCGTCGGCCTCGGCGGGCGTCAGGTAGTTGCCGGGCTTGATCTGCCAAGTGGTGATGGCTACCTTCTGCTTGACGCTCAGGCGTTTCAGCTCATCGCAGATAACGCCGATGCGCTTGTCCAAAAAATCCATAGATGCTTCCCTTTCTGCGCGGCCCGCGGGGTCTTGCCGCCCCGCGTCACGCGCTCTGCGCCGCGGGCGTTTCCCGCGGGCTTACCCCTTTTTTGTTTTGCTTTGGTTCGCTTTTATCTTCTCCGGCCCATGGCTCCCCGCCGCGCTGCGGCCGCGGGGAGCTGTTGCCGCCGGCAGAATACAAATTGTATAATCAGAACGAATTCGCCTTGATGTAATCCAGCACCCGGTCCACGGTGGTGAAAGCCAGGCCGGTGACGGTATCGGCGCAGCCGTAGTAGACGGCGATGCGGCCGGTGTCTGCGTCGGCCAGCGCCGCGCAGGGGAAGGTGACGTTGGGCACGTCGCCCATGCACTCGTAAGGCATATGCGGGGCCAGGATGTAATCCTTGCCGCGGGCCAGTACCTTCCAGGGCTCGTTGATGTCCAAAAGCGCCGCGCCCATGCGGTAGACATAGCCGTTGCAGGTCATGATAACGCCGTGGTAGATCAGCAGCCAGCCTTCATCGGTCTCGATGGGGATGGGGCCGGGGCCGATCTTCAGGCTCTGCCAGGCAGACTCGTCGCCCTTGACCGCGCCCATCATGTAGCGGTGGCGGCCCCAGTAGATCATGTCCTCGCTCTGGCTGACAAAGATGTCGCCAAAGGGGGTGTGGCCGGTGTCGCTGGGACGGCTCATCATCATGTAGCGGCCCTGGATCTTGCGGGGGAACAGCACGCCGTTGCGGTTGTAGGGCAGGAAGGCGTTTTCCAGCTGGTGGAAGGTCTTGAAATCCTCGGTCCAGGCCAGGCCGATGGTGGGGCCGTGGTAGCCGTTGCACCAGGAAACGTAATATTTGCCGTCGATCTCGCAGACGCGGGGATCATAGCGGTACTCGCGGTTGGTGACCTCCGGGTCGTCGCCCACCAGGTGGATCGGCTCGTCGTCGATGGTCCAGTGGATGCCGTCCTTGGAGAAGCCGGCAAAAATATCCATGCTGATGGACAGGCTGTCGCAGCGGAACACGCCCGCAAAGCCGTCGCCGTAGGGCACCACCGCGCTGTTGAACACGCTGTTGGAACGCTTGTTGCCGTCGCGGCCGATGATGGGGTTGCCGTCATAGCGCCACAGCGGGGTGCGGGTGACGGCGGGCGGGTCCTGCCAGGGAATGTTGGGAAGCGGTTTGCCGATGATCTTGGCCATCTTGATTACCTCCTTATCAGAAAAACAAATCGTTTGCAGAAATACGGTCGCCGGCCTTTCCGGCCAGCTGTTTTGGGGTACGTTTAGCGGTACTTTTGTGTGAAATTTCCCTGCCGTTTTTCCCCTGTTTTTTTCAGTGTCCACATAGATATAGCACGCCATTTCGTCCGCGTCAAGGGGGTTTGAAAAGAAAATTTTTTTCGTTTTTCCACCCGCGGGCGGTCGGCATTTTTTCGTCGTGCCTGCGTTTGTTTTTTGGCCGCTTGCAAAACGTCTCCGGCGGGGCGGCACGCCCTTTTTTCCACGGCGGCGGGCTGCCGGGCGGGGCGCCGGCCCCGCCTGCGGGCAAGGCTCTGCGCGCAGAAACCGCAAGCCCGTTCGTTGTTTTTTTAACAGGGGCAGACACACAAATAGCCGCCGCTTTGAACCGGGGCGCAAAAAACATCTGATCGGCACAAAAATCGCGGATCAGCAGCGAAGTGGGCTTCGCCGCAGGGGACGGCGGTGGTTACGCCGCCCCGGCATGTTTCCTTTGCCCGCACAAAGCGACGGCTACATTTAGGGTTGGTTACATTTTAACCGGTATCCCCCCTGCCGCCCGCCCTGCCAGGCAGGACGGGCAGCAGATCAGTCACGGGGAAACGGTTTGCGTGGTAAAATTACTCCGCGCTCTCAGCGGTGGAGGTGGAAACCTCCGGCGGGTTGGCGGCCAGGAACTCGTCGACCTGGCGCTGAGCCTCAGCCAGGATCTCCTGGAAGCCGACCTCGTTCATTGCGGCGACCATGTCGGCGACCATCTCTTCGGGGGTATCAAACTCACCGCAAGCGCCGGTCAGCAGCTCGCTCTTGTAGCTCTCAGCGATGGCAATGCACTGTGCCAGCTGGTCGGAAACAGGGGTGGTATCCATGCTGAAGCCCAGCAGGACAGAAGGCTCGGCGGCCGCGTTCAGTTCGGCGACCTGATCGTACTGGTTGAAGTCGAAGTCGTCGGTCGGGGTGACGGTGAAGAAGCTGCCCTGGGTGTAGCCGGCCATGGTCCAGTTGGCGTTGTTCTTGTGGACCCACTCGTGGGTCTCGTCGGTGTAATCCCAGTCATCACCCTGGACGCCGTAGTACAGCAGGTCGCGGACGTAGCTGTCGGTGTTGACCAGCTGCAGGAACTCCAGCGCCTTCTCAGGGTTCGGGCAGTTGTTGGAGATGCAGTTCAGAGAGCCACGGACGGAGTCGTTAGAGACGATGGTCGGGCCCCACTGGTAGGCAACGGCCTCTTCAACGCCCATGTTCGGGCCCCAGGTGGTGACAGCGGCCAGAGGCCAGCCCTGCGCGATAGCAGCAGGCTTGTAAGCGTTCTCCTCGCCCTTGACGTTGGCGTCGGCATTGATGATGCCGGCGTTATACCACTCACGCAGCAGATCCAGGTATTCCATGATATCGGGCTGCTCGAAGATGGAAACGACCTTGCCCTCGGTATCGTTGTACTTGACGCCCATGGCGATCAGACCAGCGCCCATGGTGTCGTACTGGAAGGTCAGGTAGGTAGCGCCGGAGCTGGACAGGGGCCAGGCCGTCGTGGGATAGTTGTTGGCGACCAGGTAATCCTGCAGCTCCTGGCTGCCCAGAGCCTCGGTCAGCTCAGGATCGGTCAGGTCCTGCATGGTGGAGCCGTCATAGCCGGCAGCATCCATGGCGCCCTTATCCCAGACCACGTACTGGGAGATGGAAGAGTCCTTCATAGTGGGCACAGCGTAGATCTGCCCGTTCACGCGGCAGGCATCCCAGTAATCTTCCGGGATAGAAGCCCACAGGTCAGGGGCAACTTCCGGCAGAAGCTCGGTGATGTCGTAGAAAGCACCAATGCCCACGTCGTTGGTGTAGGTATTGGTATTGGTAAACAGGATGTCGTACTCACCGGCGGTGTTGACAATGGTGCTGCGGCGCTGATCCCAAGCGTCCCACGCAACCACCTGAACATCGATGTTAACACCGATCTTCTCTTCCAGATAGGGGTTGATCTGCTCCAGCCAGGCGTCGTAGTTCGAGGGCATGCCATTGCCGACCATGACCCACGTGAGGTTGACGACCTCGCCGTCAGCGGTGCTGGAAGCCTCGCTGGTGCCGGTGGAGGTGGAGCCGGAAGTGGTAGCAGAGCTGTCGCTGCCGCCGCAGGCCGCCAGGCTGAGAGCCATAGCGCCGGCCATGCCGAGAGCGAGCACTTTCTTCAACTTTTTCATGCTGTTTCTCCTTTTATGTAGTGGAAAATGTTTACTTATCAAGCGGGAGCCCACCCCCGCCGAAAGTCGGGATAAAATGGATGGGGTATCAGCCCTTGACGGCGCCGACGGTCAGACCGGAAATGAAGTATTTCTGGAAGAAGGGGTAGGCGCAGGCAATGGGGATGACGATGACGGTAGCGATGGCCATACGGACAGACTCCGAAGGCATCGAAGC
>DWVD01000044.1 GCA_019120395.1 Candidatus Gemmiger faecigallinarum | reverse complement strand
AGTGCTTCGCCTTCCTGGCCGGACACGAATCATTCGCCGCCGCCGAGGCGCCATCAAGATCGCTGAAATGGCCAACAAAGTCCGCAAGAACCCCCTGCGCTGCATCCTCAACGGCCTGGGCAAGGACGCCGCCATGATCATCAGCCGCATCAACGGCTTTACCTACGTCAAGACCGATTTCGACTTCAAGACCGGCGAGGTCAAGGTCGTCGAGACCGTGCCCTATTCTGACGGCGAGCGCGCTGCGGTCAAGTGCTACGGCGCCAACGACGTTCTGGAAGGCGTTGCCATCATGAAGATGGAGGGCGTCGAGGTCTCCATCACCGGCAACTCCACCAACCCCACCCGCTTCCAGCACCTGGTCGCGGGCACCTACAAGAAGTGGGCCATGGAGAACGGCAAGAAGTACTTCTCCGTCGCTTCCGGCGGCGGCACCGGCCGTACCCTGCACCCCGACAACGTGGCCGCCGGCCCCGCTTCCTACGGCCTGACCGACTCGATGGGCCGTATGCACGGCGACGCCCAGTTCGCCGGCTCCTCCAGCGTGCCTGCCCACGTGGAGATGATGGGCCTGATCGGCGCCGGCAACAACCCGATGGTCGGCATGACCGTCGCCTGCGCCGTCGCTGCCGCCCAGGCCAACGCCTGAGCCTTCCGCCGTTCGATCTGACGGAGATTCAGCAAAACGCGACCGCCGCACCCTGCTGCCAGGGCGCGGCGGTTTTTGCATGCGGGGGACGCCCGCACGGCAAAAAAGCAGCCGCACCGAAAACCGGTGCGGCTGCTTTTGCGTGGGAAAAAGTTTGGAAAGGACAATGATGGCAGGGGGATCAGCCCTCGTCGTCGCTCAGGTTGCCCATGGCCTTGGCCTGCTCGATGACTTTGGATTCCAGCATCTGGGGCAGCTGCTCGTAGCGGACAAATTCAAAGGTGAACCAGCCGCGGCCCTGGGTCAGCTGCCGCAGGAAGGTGGTAAAGTCCTGCATCTCGGCCATGGGGACCTCGGCTTCCACCACCTGCATGCCGTCCTCGTCGGGGGTCATGCCCAGCACGCGGCCGCGGCGCTTGGTGGTCTCGCCCATGATGTCGCCGGTGTTCTCGTTGGGCACATGGGCTTTCAGCGAACCGACAGGCTCCAGCAGCACGGGGCCGGCCTCGGGCACGGCTGCCTTGTAGGCCAGCTTGGCCGCCATGATGAAGGCCATCTCGCTGGAGTCCACCGGGTGGTAGCTGCCGTCCAGCAGCGTGGCTTTCATGCCCACCACCGGGTAGCCGGCCAGCACGCCGTGCTCGGCCGCCTGGCGCAGGCCCTTCTCCACCGCGGGGAAGAAATTCTTGGGCACGCTGCCGCCGAACACCTTCTCCTCAAATACCAGCTCCTCGCAGTCCCACGGCTCGAACTCGACCCACACGTCGCCGAACTGGCCGTGGCCGCCGGTCTGTTTTTTGTGCCGGCCCTGGGCCTTGCACTTTTTGCGGATGGACTCGCGGTAGGGGATGCGCGGCGTCTCCAGCGTGACTTCCACGCCGAACTTGTTCTTCAGCTTGGCCACGGCTACCTCCAGATGCTGGGTGCCCAGGCCGCCGATGATCTGCTGCTTGGTCTCGGGGTTGACGGCAAAGGTGATGGCGGGGTCCTCCTCAATCAGGCGGGCCAGCGCGCCGGAGACCTTGCCCTCGTCGCCCTTTTTGGCCACCCGCACCGCCATCTGGTAGCTGGCGATGGGGTAGGTGGGGGCCGGCAGCTTGACCACGCGGGCGGGATCGCACAGCGTGTCGCCGGTCTTGGCGGTGGTCAGCTTGGCCACCGCGCCGATGTCGCCGGCGGGGATGGCCGCCGCGTCGGTCTGCTTTTTGCCGCAGATGGTCAGCATCTTGCCCAGGCGCTCGGCCTGGCCGGTGCGGCTGTTGACCACGTTGGAGGTGCTGGTCAGCTTGCCGCCCAGCACCTTGACAAAGCTCAGCTTGCCCACAAACGGGTCGGCCACCGTTTTGAACACGTAGGCGCAGGTGGGGGCGGAGGCGTCGCAGGCCACTTCCACCGGCTCGCCGGCGGCGTCCTCGCCCACCATGGCGGCGGTGTCGGCGGCGGGCAGCAGCTCTTTCATGTTGTAGAGCAGCATGTCCAGCGCCTGCTGATTGACCGCGCTGCCGCAGAACACGGGGGTGATCTGGCCGGCGCGCACGCCGGCGGCCATGCCGGACACGATCTCCTCGGTGGTGAAAGGCTCGCCCTCAAAAAATTTCTCCATCAGGGCCTCGTCGGTCTCGGCGATGGCCTCGTTCATGGCTTCGATCAGGCCGGCAAAGCGGTGGCCGATGTCGGGCAGGTCGATCTGGATCTGCTTGCCGCTCTCGTACTTGAAGGCCTTCTGGCTGAACAGGTTGATGTAGGCCACGGTGCCGTCGTCCAGGCGGGCCGGCACGACGCAGGGGCAGATGGTGGGGCCGAAGTCGATCTTCAGCTGTTCCAGGATCTTGAAATAGTCGGCGTTCTCCAGGTCCATTTTGGTGACGAACACCATGCGGGCACGGTTGTTTTTCGCCGCCAGACGGTAGGCTTTCTCGGCGCCGACGGTGACGCCGGACCGGCCGGAAACGCAGATCAGCACACTCTCGGCGGCCATGACGCCCTCGCAGGCGCCGGTCTCGAAATCAAACAGGCCGGGGGCGTCGATCAGGTTGTATTTGGTTCCCTGGTACTCCACGGGGACAACGCTGGAATTCAGCGATGCCTTGCGGCGCACTTCCTCGGGATCAAAATCGCTGGCGGTGGTGCCGTCTTCCACACGGCCCATGCGCTCGGTGGCGCCGCTGGCATACAGCAGCGCTTCGATCAGCGTAGTCTTGCCGCAGCTGGCATGGCCGGCCACGAGAATATTGCGAATGTCTTTGCTGGCGTATTCCATCGTTATCAAACCTCTTTTCGCGCCGGAGCCGAATACACGGGATCTCCCCCTCCGGCGTTTTGCTTACTGGCCGGGCGCGCCGGGAAAGGGCTTCCAGTCCCATTGCGTACCCTGCATGCTTCTACTTTACCACAATTTTTGCAAAGATTAAACAGTTTTTTGCCATATATCCGTAAAAGTTTTGTGCACATGATTGGGCAAAGTGTCAAAAGAAAGACAAAAACCGCGCTGCATCGTTGCAAGGATGCAGCGCGGCTGCGGCAAAAAAAGTGTGCGGCGGAGGTCAGTGGCGGTCCAGCTTCAGCACGGCCACCGTGATGTCGTCCTGCCTCTGCCCGGCGCGGCGCACGGCCGAGTCCGCCAGCGCCGCGGCGGTCTGGGCGGGGGTGTGCCCCAGCCGTGCGGAGAGCTGCAGCTGCTGCAAAATCCAGGCGCTGCCGTCGCACAGCACCCCGTCGGACACCAGCACCACCAGGTCGCCGGATTCCAGCGTGAAGCTGGAGGACCGCCCCACCACCGAGTCCAGGATGCCCATGGGCAGGCTGGCACCCTCCATCATGCGGGGGTCGCCGCCCCGCACCAGGAAGCTGGGGGCCGCCCCGGCCTTGAACAGTCCGGCCCGCCCGGTGAACAGGTCCACCGTCAGCAGGTCCAGCGTGGCGCCGGATTCCTGCTCGCCGTTTTTCAGACCCATGGCCACGTTGACCAGGCGGGCGGCGCTCTCGGCGGCAAAGCCCGCCCGCAAAAGCTGCCCGGTCAGCCGGGCGGCCAGCTGGCCGTCCACCGCGGCGGGGCGGCCGGTGCCCATGCCGTCGCACAGGACCATCTGGGCGCGGCCGCAGCTGTCGCAGAACTGGTCGCAGGCGTCGCCGCTGACCTCCTCGGCCGGGCGGCTGGCGGAACCGAACTGCACGTCGAACAGCGGCCGCTCGGTAAAGGTCAGCATGGTCACGGTGCGGCAGTGGGCCACCTCCGGCAGGGAGAAATCCCGGCGGCAGATGCGGCTCATCTCGTCGGTCAGGGCGCGCAGCTCGTCGGCGGCAAAGGCGGTGCGCGCCACCGTGATGTTGGCGGTGATGTGCCCGGTCACGTCGGCGCTGACGCTGCACTCCAGCGCCTCCAGCCCGATGGAGGCAAACAGCTGCGCCACCCGGCCCTCGCGCCGGGGGTCGGGCAGGCCCGCCTGCCCCAGCCGTGCGGAAAGCTGTGCCAGCGCCGCCGCCATGGCGCCGTACTGTTCGGTCAGGGCGGCGCGCAGCGTGTTGGCGCGGGCGCGGGTCTGGCGGCGGCTGCGCCACAGCCGGTAGCCGTGGTTGACCGATTCCACCAGGTCGGCGGTGTGTTCGCAGACGCTCAGCTGGCCGGGCATGTGCTCCAGGTCGGCGTGGCCGGTCTGCTCCAGCACCGGCTTGAACTGGTACAGCCCGTCCATCGCGCAGGAGTACCCCTTGACCCAGCAAAGCGAGCGCCGGGCGCAGCTTTGGCAGACCCGGCGGGCGGTGTACTCCACCACAAAGTCAAAGCTCTCGCCTTTGGGCGGGGCCTGGCGCTCGCATACTGCGTTGACGGTGGCGGCAATATCCGACAGGGTGTCGGCGATGGTGGCCAGCCGCCGCGCCGCGCCGGTCAGGCTTTGGGCCGCCGCCGGCGGCGCCGGCTGGGGGAACAGGCCCTGCAGCATCCGCGGCGGCGCCAGCAGATACAAAAGCAGGCCGGCTGCCGCGGCGGTGCCCAGCGTCACAGCCGCCGAAAGGCTGGGGCTGGCCAGCGCGCCCAGGCCGCACCCGGTGGCAAACACGCCGGCACAGCGCCAGCGTTCGCCGGGGTACAGCGCGGCCGCGCCCAACGTGCCCAGCGCCACCGCCAGCGCCGCAAAGCTCAAAGAGGGGGTGGCGGCGGTCACGGCGGCGGCCAGCGCCACGGCCAGCACGGCGCTCTGTTCCAGGCTGGCGGCAAAGGCCGCGCACAGCCCGGCCAGCGCAAACAGCGCCAGGCCGGGGGCAAACCAGGTCAGGGACAGCCGCTGGGCGCAGGCGGCCAGCATGGCCAGCCACAGGCAGGCGCCCCGGGGCTTATCGGTGGGCAGGGTATGTATGGCGTGGCCAAAGCCTGCCGCCAGAACGGCGGTGCAGGCGATTTGGGCGGCCAGCGCCGGCGTGGGCAGGGCGGGGAAGGCCGCGGCCGCCTGCGTGACGGCCAGCACGGCGCAGCCCATGGCGGCGGCAAACCACCGGTGTCCCGGCCGCAGCCGCCGCGCGGACAGCACCGCAAAAACGGCCAGCGCCAGCGGCACGGACTGGCCCAGCGGCAAAAACGCCAGCCCGCCCACGGCGGCGCCCAGCGCCGACGCCAGCAGATACCCCGGCGCGCAGCCAATGACCAGCGCCAGGCCAAAGGGGGCTGCGCCGCCATAGACCTGCCCGGCGCCCAGCAGGATGCCCATGCAGCCGGCGGTCAGCTGCCAGGCCAGCGCCGATGCCTGCGCCCCGGCGGGCGGCAGCCGCAGCCGGGGCGGCTGGGGGGATGGAGCGGCGGTCTGCGGCCGCGGCTCGGCACGGGGCGGCGCAGCGGCGCGGTGTACGGTGGATTCCTTAACGGTGTTCGGCATGGCGGGTCCCTCCCCAAAAGGCCCCGCGGGTGGCGGCGCGCCGGGACGGGGCCGGGCCCTGCGCGCCTGCGCCCATCGGGCGCTGTAAACCCGAGTATAGGGCAGGTCCGGCGCGCTTTTTGCCGCAGGGCGGGGAAGCCCCAAAACCGCCCAAAACCGGTGCAAAACACCCCCGCGGCCGGGCGTTTCCGCAGATTGCCCCGGCAAAGGCGGCGAATCTGCGCCCTGCGCCCCAAAGCCCGCCGCACCGCCGGTTTCCGCCGCCCTGCCGCAGCATCCGCCGCCAGGATACGCAAACGCCCCAAAGCCGCGTCCCTTTGCGGCAAGGGCACGCCCGGCCCCGACACAAACAGGCCGCGGCAAGCACCTGTACTTTTTTCGACAGGAAGCCAATTTCAAATAAAAACCGGCCGGGGAAAGCAGGTCAGCTTTCCCCGGCCGGGTCTTATCATATTTTGCCGTGCTCCGCTGCGGGCGGGCGGCCCTGCATGGCCTGCCAGTCCTGTTCCAGCATGGCCATCAGGATATCGTCGGCATAACGGCCACCGTCCAGCACCGCATCCCGCAGCACGCCCTCCTGCCGGAAGCCGGCCTTCCGGTACGCCCGCAGAGCGCGGCGGTTGAAGGCAAACACGTCCAGGCTAATCCGGTGCAGGCCCAGCGTGTCAAAGCCGAACCCGCAGGTCTGCCGGATGGCCCAGCTGCCAATGCCCCGGCCGCAGGCTTCGCTGTGGAAGATGGCGATGCGGAAATTGGCGCTGCGCAGCACCGGGTCGATCTCGTTCAGCACGCTCTCGCCGATGATGTTCCCCGCCGGGTCCAGGATCAAAAAGTCGTAACGGCTCTCGTCCTCCAGGCAGGCCAGAAAAAAGCCGGTCACCTCGTCGTGGGAAAATTCTGGCCGGCAGCCGGTCAGGCGGGCGATCTCCGGGTCCAGGGGACAGTAGTTCTGCCGGTAATACGCCTCGGCATCTTCGCGCCGGGCGCTGCGCAGCACAAAGCCGGCGTTTTCCCAGGCTGCCTGCTGTTTTGCCATGGTCAAGCCCTCTTTCTGCGCCGGGGCCTTACCCCAGCTGCGCCAGCGCGGCGTTCAGGCGTTTGAGCGTTTCCTCGCGGCCCAGCATGGCGGCCAGGTCGGTGCCGCCGCCGGGGGTGCGGCTCTTGCCGGACAGCGCGATGCCCAGCGGGTACAGCAGCCAGCCGTTTTTCACGCCCAGCTCGGCGGCTTTGTCGCGGCAGGCTTCAAAGATGGCGTCCCGGATCCAGTCGGTCTGCGCCTCCAAAAGCGGCAGCAGGGCGGCCAGCGCCTCTTTGGCGGTTTCCGGCGTGGTTTTCTGCTTTTTGTTGCGGTACAGCTCGGTGTCAAAGGGCAGCACAGCGTCAAAAAAGTCCAGCTGGGGCGGGATGTCCTCCAGCACCTCGCACCGGGGCTGGAGATTTTGGCACAGCAGGTCGCGGTCGATGTCCACATGCACGGCGCTGTCGATGAAGGGGTCTGCCAGGCGGCGGAACTCTTCCGGCGGCAGGGCGCGGATGTAGGCCGCGTTGATGGCACGCAGCTTGAGCGGGTCAAAGATGGCGGGGGACTTGGACACGCGGGCCGGGTCCCAGATTTTGACCATCTCTTCCAGCGAGAAGATCTCCTGCTCGCCTTCCGGCGCCCAGCCCAGCAGCAGCAGATAGTTCAGCACCGCGGCGGGCAGGTAGCCCTTGGCCACCAGGTCCTGGTAGCTGGCGTCGCCGTTTCGCTTGGACAGCTTGTTCTGGGCGTCCTTCATCACCGGCGGGCAGTGGATGTAGGCGGGGATCTCCCACCCGAACGCCTGGTACAAAAGGTTATACTTGGGGGTTGAGGACAGATACTCGCTGCCGCGGATGACGTGGGTGATGCCCATCAGGTGGTCGTCCACCACGTTGGCAAAGTTGTAGGTGGGCATGCCGTCGGATTTCAGCAGGATCTGGTCGTCCAGCTCGGCGTTTTCCACCTCGATGTGGCCGTAGACCAGGTCGTCAAAGGCGGTCACGCCCTCGCGGGGGATCTTCTGGCGGATGACGTAGGGCACGCCGGCGTCCAGCTTGGCCTTGACTTCCTCCGGCGAAAGGTCGCGGCAGTGGCCGTCGTAGTGGCTGACCTCGCCGGCGGCCTTCTGGGCGGCGTGCAGCTCCTCCAGCCGCTGGGCATCGCAGAAGCAGTAGTAGGCTTTGCCCTCGGCCACCAGCTGCTCGGCATACTGGCGGAAGATGCCCATGCGCTGGCTTTGGATGTAGGGACCCACCGGGCCGCCGACGTCGGGGCCTTCGTCCCAGTTCAGGCCGGTGGCGCGCAGCGTGTCGTAGATGATGTCGGTGGCGCCCTCCACATAGCGGCCCTGGTCGGTGTCCTCAATGCGCAGGATAAAGGCGCCGCCCTCGTGCTTGGCCTGCAGGTAGGTGTACAGCGCGGTGCGCAGGTTGCCCACGTGCATGTAGCCGGTGGGGGAGGGCGCAAAGCGGGTGCGGACGGTCTTTTCCATATGATTACGCTCCTTTGGATGCGGACTTTTGGCGGGGCAGCCCTTTGGGGCTTTTTTATTTTTAAGGTGTCCTTCAAGAGTGTAGCGGCTTTTGCGGGGGATGTCAACCGGGACGCGCAAACTGCCCGCCCCGCCCTTGACAAACGTCCCCGCTTGTGCTTGAATACCTGTATGCGATGCGCGCCATACTGCGCGCATCCCCCAAACCGCAGACGCGAAAGTAAAACCGCGCCATGCCCCCGCAGAGAGCCTGGAACAGCTGGAAACCGGGCGGGAAACAGGCCGGACAAATGGTTCGCAGAGGGCGGCGGGGAACAGCCGGCACACCCGGCCCAGTATCCGCCGACGGCAGCCCCCGTTACCGGGCAGAGGCCCCGGATGCCAGGCATCCGCGCCTCACTGAGCGGCCGCAGTTTTTGCGGCAAACAAGGTGGTACCGCAGGAAATTTCCCTGTCCTTGTACAAGTTTTGGGACGGCGCCGCATCCCCGGCCGGGGCGCGGGCGCTGTCCCCCGCTGTACGGGGGCAGTTTTTTTGTACCCCCGCCCAAATGCAGAAGGAGTGTACGACCATGCCTGAGACCAACCAGAACAACCAGACCAGCCAGACCCCGCAGGCGCAGCCCAAACGCAAGCGCATTTTGTCCGGCATCCAGCCCACCGGCACGCCCACGCTGGGCAACTATGTGGGCGCGGTGCGCAACTGGGCGCTGCTGCAGAACGACTACGACTGCCTGTATATGGTGGCCGACCTGCACTCGCTGACGGTGCGGGAGGAACCCGCCGCCCTGCGCCGCCGCACCCGCGAGCTGGCCGCCCTGCTGCTGGCCGCCGGCATCGACCCGGTGAACAGCGTGCTGTTTGTGCAAAGCCATGTGCCCGCCCACACCCAGCTGTCCTGGGTATTGTCCTGCAACACCCAGTTTGGCGAGCTGTCCCGCATGACCCAGTTCAAGGACAAGAGCGCCAAGCACCCGGACAACGTCAACGGCGGCCTGTTCACCTATCCGGTGCTGATGGCCGCGGATATCCTGATCTACAACGCCGACCTGGTGCCGGTGGGCCAGGACCAGACCCAGCATCTGGAGATCACCCGCGACATCGCCCAGCGGTTCAATAACCTCTACGGCCCCACCTTCACGCTGCCGGAGGGCTACGTGCCCGCCGCCGGCGCCAAGATCATGTCGCTGGCCGAGCCCGCCAAAAAGATGAGCAAGTCCGACCCCAACGTCAACAGCTTTGTGCTGATGACCGACGACCGGGACACCATCGTGCGCAAGTTCAAGCGCGCGGTGACCGACTCTGAGGGCAGCGTCCGCTTTGACGTGCAGAACAAACCCGGCGTCTCCAACCTGATGACCATTTACTCCGCCTTTACCGGCAAGGCGATGGCCGACATCGAGGCCGAGTTTGCCGGCAAAGGCTACGGAGACTTCAAGCTGGCGGTGGCCGAGACGGTGGCCGACGCGCTGGTGCCCATCCAGACCGAGTACGGCCGCATCCTGGCCGACAAAGCCTACGTGGACGGCGTGCTGAAGGACGGCGCGGCGCGGGCTTCCCGCCTGGCCGACCGCCTGGTGGCCAAGGTCTACCGCAAGGTGGGCCTGCTGCAGCCGGAGCGGTGACCGCGTTTCGCCCTGCAGGACCGCATCTTCCCGCAGATGGGGCGCGGCCGTCCGGCGCTTGACGCTGGCAGGGCGGCTTTGTATAATAGTAGTAGATTCGGGAGGCCCCGCGGGACGGCGGAAACGCAGCGGCGGCAGCCCCCTGAAAATCAAAAAAATCGCAAGCTGGCGCCAGCTTCATCTCTCCCAGCTGGGAGAGATGAAAGGTCTTATCGGCCGGCCCCGCCGCGGCGGGGCGTCCGGCGCGCAGGGACCTGCCCCTGGCGGAAGGCTTGCGGCAGCGCAGCAGAAAGGAAGCACAGCCATGGCGTTCGGAAAAAAACAGAAACCCGGCGGGGACGATGTGGGCAATTACCAGTTTACCAACGACGAGATCGACCTGTTGCGGGAATGCATCATGCGGACCGAGAACTATTACCGCGGCCTTTTGCTGCTGAAACAGGACTGGAACGCGGAAAAGAACGAGCAGACCATCGCCATCATCAAAGTCAAGCTGAACATGATCGACCGCCTGCAGGAGAAGGCCACCTACATCGGCCAGTCGGACTATTACAAAAACATGAAATAACGGCCTTTGCGCGCCTGACATGCCCGCCCCTGGCTGCCGCCGGATTTTGCAGCGTTTTCCGGTTGACAGCCGGGGGCGGGTATGCTACACTATATAAAATCTGTGCCGGTACGCCCGGCGCAAAAGGCTGTGGAAAGGAGCGCCCCGGAATGTCCTTTGTTTCCCGTACCTGGTATTCCAGCGGTTTGCAGAGCGGCATGGCGGCGGTGTTTCCTTTTGCAGGTGTTTCGTTTTGACTTTTCCTTTCGGGGAAAAGTTTTTTTTTGCCCGTATGACGGCAGGATGGAAAACGGAGGAAACGCATGATCCTGAAAAACGCGAAAGATGCCAACGGCGCGCCCTGCGAGGTCTGGGTCAAGGACGGCGTCATCCGCGCGGTGGGCTACGGCCTGCCTGCGCCGGAGGGCGAGCCGGTGCTGGATGCCAGGGGCCTGACGCTGCTGCCCGCCTTCATCGACACCCACTGCCACTGGCGCACCCCCGGCTTTACGTACAAGGAGGACATCGCCACCGGCAGCGCCGCCGCGGCCGCGGGCGGCTACACCTTTGTCAACCTGATGCCCAACACAAAGCCGGTCTGCTCCAGCGCCGAGACCGCCCGCAGCGTGATGGACAAGGCCAAAGAGATCGGCCTGTGCGACGTGAACCAGTGCGTCTCCATCACCAAAGACTTTGACGGCAAAACGCTGGACCACCTTTTGGAGCTGCCGGACGACCTGCGCTATATCAGCGAGGACGGCAACGGCGTGATGAACAACGCCGTCATGGCCAGGGCCTTTGCCATCGCCACCGACCGGGGGCTGGTCGTCATGTCCCACGCCGAGGACCGGGAGATCAGCCCCTGGGACTACCGCCTGGCCGAGAACATCGAGACGGTGCGCAACTGCCACCTGGCCGAATATTACGGCACCCGGCTGCACATGTGCCATGTCTCCACCAAGGAGGCCATCCGCGCCATCCGCCAGAGCCAGTTCAGCGGCGGCCGCGTCACCTGCGAGGTGACCCCCCACCACCTGTGGTTCGACGACACCCGCCTGCAGTACAAGGTCAACCCGCCCATCCGCACCGCCGAGGACGTGGACGCGCTGGTGGAGGGCATCAAAAACGGCACGGTCAGCTGCATCGGCACCGACCACGCCCCCCACACCGCCGAGGACAAGGCCAACGGCGCCGCCGGCATGGTGGGGCTGGAGACCGCCTTTGCGGTCTGCTACACCAAGCTCTGCCGCGAGTGCGGCCTGCCGCTGGAACACCTGAGCGCCCTGATGAGCGCCGGCCCCGCCGCGGTGATGAACCTGCCTGCCAAGGGCCTGGTGGCCCCCGGCTTTGACGCTGATCTGGTGCTGGTGGACATCGACCATATGTTCACGGTGGATGCGGGGAAGCTCCACTCCAAGAGCAAAAACTGCCCCTACGACGGCCAGAGCTTCTACGGCAAGATCATGCTGACGCTGAAGGCCGGCAAAGAGACCTACCGCAGCCCGGAGTTTGCGGGGTAAGCCGCAGGGGAACGCGATGTCCTATCTGCAATGTAAAAAATAAAGGGAGATGCTGTATATGACCAACATGGACAAGCTGTACGACAGCGTTGCGAAAAACGGCCCCGTCTGCGTCGGGCTGGACACCGAGCTTTCCTACCTGCCCGAAACCGACACCGCCCTGACCGCCGGCGAGAACATCGTGGCTTTCAATCGCCGGCTGATCGACGCCACCAAGGGGGTGGCCGGCTGCTACAAGGTGCAGATCGCCTACTACGAGTCGCTGGGCATGGACGGCATGCTGGCCTACCAGCAGACCTTGAAAATGGCCCGCGCCACCGGCCTGCCGGTCATTGCCGACATCAAGCGCGGCGACATTGCCAAGACCGCCGAGATGTACGCCAAGGGCCACTTTACCGGCGACTTCGAGGCGGACATCGTCACGCTGGCCCCCTACATGGGCCTGGATTCCATCAGCCCCTACCTGCCCTACTGCAAGGACCAGGGCAAGGGCGTGTTCGTGCTGTGCCGCACCTCCAACCCCGGCCGGACGGATTTCGAGTACCAGACCCTGGCCGACGGCCGCACCGTCTACACCCTGGTGGGCGACGCGCTGACCAAACTGGGCGCCGATTACATGGGCGAGCGGGGCTACTCCTCCGTCGGCCTGGTCATCGGCGGCACCACCGGCGAGGAAGCCGCCGAGATCCGCGCCCGCTACCCGGATACCTTCTTCCTGATCCCCGGCTACGGCGCCCAGGGCGGCAAGGCCGCCGACATTGCCCTGTACATGAAGCAGGGCAACGGCGGCGTGGTCAACTCCAGCCGCGGCATCCTGCTGGCCTGGAAAAAGCAGCCCGGCGTCGCCTTTGACGAGGCCGCCTACAACGAGTGCGTGCGCATGAGGGAGGATATCCAGAGTGAGTGCAATAAGCTGTAACGTCCGCGTGCTGCGCCAGAAGGCGATGGCGTCCGACATCCGCCGCCTGACGGTGGCCCTGCCCAAAGAAGGCCCCCTGCCCAAAGCCGGGCAGTTCTACATGCTGCGCGCCTGGGCTGCGAACGAAAGCCCGGTGCTCTCGCGCCCCATCAGCGTCCACGACGTGGACGAGGCCGAAGGCAGCCTGACCTTTTTGTACCAGATCAAGGGCGAGGGTACCCAAAAGCTGGCCCATCTGGCCTGGGGCCAGACCCTGACCATCACCGGCCCCTGCGGCAACGGCTTTGACGTGGAAGCCGCCGCAAAGGCGGGCAAAGTGGCCGTGGTGGGCGGCGGCATCGGCACCGCGCCGCTGCTGCTTTTGTGCAAGCAGCTGGCCGCCGCCGGCTGCAAACCCGACCTGAAAGCGGGCTTCCGCGACAAGCCCTACGGCCTGGAGGAGTTCGAGCCCTACTGCGCCAGGATCGACCTTGCCACCGACACCGGCGCGGCGGGCCACCACGGCCTGGTCACCGACCTGCTGGACCCCGCCGCCTACGACCTGGTGTTGACCTGCGGCCCCGGCGTGATGATGCGCGGCGTGGCCAAGCTGTGCCATGACGCCGGCACCCCCTGCCTGGCCAGCCTGGAGAACAAGATGGCCTGCGGCCTGGGCGCCTGCCTGGGCTGCACCTGCCACACCAAGGTCGGCCCCAAGACCGTCTGCAAGGACGGCCCCGTATTCCCCGCCGAGGAGGTGTTTGCGCTGTGAGCGACCTGCATGTGAACTTTTTGGGCAAGACGCTGGCCGGCCCGGTGGTGGCGGCTTCCGGCACCTTCGGCTTTGGCGAGGAGTACGCCGCCATTGAGGACCTGAGCCTTTTGGGCGGCATCTCCGGCAAGGGCCTGACGCTGAACGGCCAGCCCGGCAACAAGGGCGAACGCCTGCTGGAGACCCCCTCCGGCCTGATGAACTCCATCGGCCTGCAAAACCCCGGCGTGGACCACTTTATCCGGCAGGAGCTGCCGGTGATGAAGCGCCTTGGCACCACCGCCTGGGCGAATCTGGGCGGCCACAGCGTGGAAGAATACTGCGAGGGCGCCCGCCGCCTGTCCGAAACGGACGTGGACTTTATCGAGCTGAACATCAGCTGCCCCAACGTCAAGCAGGGCGGCCTGGCCTACGGCGTGCACTGCGCCGACGCTTCCGGCGTGGTATCCGCCGTGCGGGCCTGCTGCACCAAGCCGCTGGTGGTCAAGCTCAGCCCCCAGGCCGAGGACATCGCCGAGATGTGCAAGGCGGTGGAGGCCGCCGGCGCGGACGCCGTCAGCCTGTGCAACACCTTCCAGGCCTGCGCCATCGACCTGGAAAAGCGCCGCCCGGTGTTCGACAACGTCTTTGCCGGCCTGTCCGGCCCGGCCATCCGCCCCATCGCGCTGCGCATGGTCTGGCAGGCGGTGGGCGCGGTGAACATCCCGGTGGTGGGGCTGGGCGGCATCCTGACCGGCCGCGACGCGCTGGAGTTCATCATGGCCGGCGCGGCGCTGGTGCAGGTGGGAACCGCCAACTTTATGGACCCCGGCGCCTGCGTGCGCATCACCCGCGAGATCGGCGAGTGGATGGACGCCCACGGCGTTGCCACCCTGGACGAGATCCGCGGCTGCGCCCGCGGCTGAATGCTGTGCGATTGCATAAATATACGAATAAACTGTATATTGGAACCAAATCGGCTGAATAACTTGCATTGAATTGCGGCCCTGTGCTACAATATGGCAAATACCGGCAGCAGGGCGGGACGGCCCCCCTTTGCGGCGCGCGCCGCGGGGCATAACAACAGGCAGATGGAGGAATACACCATGGCGAGAGACAACAAGGAAATTTTGAAAGAGTGCGAGGCTTTTCTGGAGGGCCACTTCCTGCTTTCCAGCGGCCGCCATTCCGGCGCATACTGCCAGATGGCGTTTTTGCAGCAGTACCCGGACAAGTGCGCCGAGGTGATGGCCAGCGTGGCCGAGCAGCTGAAAGACCTGGACGTGGACGTCATCGTCGGCCCGGCCATGGGCGGCATCGTCTACGCCTACGAGCTGGGCCGCCAGCTGGGCAAGCGCGCCATCTTCACCGAGCGGGTGGACAACGTGATGACCCTGAAGCGGTTTGCGCTGCATCCCGGCGAGAAGTGCATCATTGCCGAGGACGTGGTCACCACCGGCATCTCCAGCCTGGAGACCAAAAAGGTCATTGAGGAGGCCGGCTGCCAGTGCCTGGGCATCGTCTGCGTGGTGGACCGCACCCGCGCCGAGGCCCCGTCCCCCATTCCCATCCTGGCCAGCGCCCTCAAGCTGGACCTGCCCAACTACCTGCCGGAGGAGTGCCCCATCTGCAAGGAGGGCAAGCTGCCCCTGGTCCACCTGGGCAGCCGCAAGATGAAGGAGCAGGCAAAGCAGACGCTGTGACAGGCGCCCAGCGCGCAAAGAGGGCAACGCGTTTGTCCGGGTTATGGAAGGGAAGGTAACATGAACGCATATCTTGTTTTGGCAAACGGCATGGTCTTTGCCGGCAAAAGCGTCGGCTGCCCCGGCACCACCGTGGGCGAGGTCGTGTTTGCCACCGGCATGGTCGGCTTTGAGGAGACCCTGACCGACCCCAGCTATTACGGCCAGATCATCACCCAGACCTACCCGCTGATCGGCAACTACGGCATGAACAGCGAGGACAAGGAGAGCGGCCGCGTCTGGGCAAAGGGCTACATCGTCCGCGAAGCCTGCACCGCCCCCAGCAACTTCCGCAGCGAGACGACGCTGGACGAATTTTTGAAGCAGAACAACGTCATCGGCATCGAGGGCATCGACACCCGCCACCTGACCCGCACCCTGCGGGAGAGCGGCGTTATGAACGGCGCCATTACCACCGAGTTCGACCCCAACGCCGACGCCGAAAAGCTGGCCGCCCTGATGGCAGAGATCAAGCCCTACGCCGTCACCGGCGCGGTGGCGGCCGTCACCTGCAAACAGCCTTCGACCTTTGAGCCTACCGCCGGCCTGGCCGAGGGCGAGCAGCCGCTGAACGTGGCGCT
The DNA here is from genome assembly GCA_019120395.1 of Candidatus Gemmiger faecigallinarum. Taxonomy (GTDB): domain Bacteria; phylum Bacillota; class Clostridia; order Oscillospirales; family Ruminococcaceae; genus Gemmiger; species Gemmiger faecigallinarum. Next base: position 728 of record DWVD01000044.1, on the reverse strand, counting down.
TTTGGACCTGGGCTGCAAGAAAAACATCGTGCGCTGCCTGTGCAAGCGGGGCTGCCGCGTCACCGTGCTGCCCGGCACCGCCACCGCCGCCGACCTGGCCGTGCTGCACGCCGACGGCCTGATGCTCTCCAACGGCCCCGGCGACCCGGCCGAGAACGTGCAGATCATCCAGAACATCCGTGAAATGCTGGACACCGGCATCCCGGCTTTCGGCATCTGCCTGGGCCACCAGCTGACCGCCCTGGCCGCCGGCGCCAGGACCACCAAGCTGAAATACGGCCACCGCGGCGCCAACCAGCCCGCCACCGAGTTTGCCACCGGCCGCACCTTTATCACCAGCCAGAACCACGGCTACGCGGTGGTGGGGGACACTCTGCCCGCCGATGTGGGTGCGGTCAGCCATGTGAACGCCAACGACAAGACCTGCGAGGGCGTCGCCTACACCAAATGGAACTGCTTTACCGTGCAGTTCCACCCGGAAGCCAGCGGCGGCCCCAAGGACACCGAATACCTGTTCGACCGCTTTGTCGAGCGGATGAAGCAAGCCAAAGGAGGGCTGTGAGAAATGCCGAAGGATCCCAGTATCAAAAAGGTTTTGGTCATCGGCTCCGGCCCCATCATCATCGGCCAGGCGGCGGAGTTCGACTACTCCGGCACGCAGGCCTGCCGCGCGCTGAAAAGCGAGGGCATCGAGACGGTGCTGGTCAACTCCAACCCCGCCACCATCA
>DWVD01000043.1 GCA_019120395.1 Candidatus Gemmiger faecigallinarum | reverse complement strand
GTCACCGACCTGCACCAGGGCGACATCGGCCCGGTGATCGGGGCCCACAGCGGGCCCGGCACGGTGGCCCTGTTCTGGGTGGGCGGCCCCCGCTGAAAATAATGCTGAAGCGCGCCGCAGCGTGGCGGTTTCCGACACGCTGCGGCGCGCCTTTTACACGATGAAAAGTCTGCTGCACAACAAAAACGGCGGCCACATCTGTGGTCGCCGTGGTGCACCAAGGCAATCTATATCCGAACTTTTTTCCTTTGTCGCGGCTTCGGTAGCCTCGCCGAAAGAAATGGTCTCCGTCCCTTCTTTGTAGTTGAAGGTAATCAGCACTTTATCATCATAGAGGTAAATAGCATTGATGAAGGTGTCAATCAGCGCCTGCCGCTGTTCCTTTTGGGACAGGTCCAGTTTGCGGAAGTGCAGCAGCCAGAAGCGGACGAATTCCTCCTTCATCACAGGCTTGGCCAGTTTCTCCTCGGCGATTTTGGTTTCCAGATCCTTCTTCTGCGCCTCTAGGGCTTCTAAACGTTCTTTGGTGGAACTGGTCAGGATGCCGGCCTGGATGGCGTTGAGCATATTCTGGATGCCGGTCTCGGTCTCCCGCAGCTGCTTCTCATAGAGGGGCAGGCTGGTGCTCTCTTTGTTTTGCAGCTCCATGACCGCCGCCACGAGGGAATCAATGACCGTGTTGTCCCGGATCAACTTCATGGTTTCGTTGACCACCAGATCTTCCAGCCACTGCTTGCGGACGGTTTTCTTAGTGCAGGTCTTTCTCTTCTTGGCGGCTGCGCACTTGTAGTAGCGGTGCACGTCACCGGTACGGCTGGTGCCGCTCTCACCGAACATCAGCGCGCCGCAGTGACCGCAGAATAGCTTGGTTGTCAGAAGATAGTCGTCCTCTGCCTTGCGCCGGGCAGGGGCCTTTTTGTTTTTCGCCATCTTCTCCTGTACCTCCTGGAACAGTTCGGCCGAGACGAGCGGCGGGATAGCATCCGCAATCAGAATGTCGCGGTATTTCAGTTCGCCGATGTACCGGCGGTTGTTCAGCATATGCTGGACGGTGTTGTAGGTCATGGGGCCGCCACGCGGATTTTTGACATGGTGCTCGTTCAGCCAGTCCCGAATTTCCGTCATAGTCGCACCCTCATTGTACCGCTTGAAAGCTTCTGCGATGAAAGGTGCCGTAAAGGAATCAGGCTGAAAGCGCTGCTCTGCATCAATGACGTAACCGATTGGGACAGCCCCGCCATTGTACTTTCCCTTGAGGGCATTCTCGGTCATACCACGCACTACCTTTTCGGACAAATCGGCGGAATAGTATTCGGCGTAACCTTCCAGCACCGATTCCAGAATTATACCCTCCGGCCCGTCCGAGATGATCTCGGTGGCGGACATCAGCTTGACGCCGTTCTTTTTGAGCTGCGTCTTGTAGCGTGCGCTGTCGTAACGGTTGCGGGCGAAACGGTCCAGTTTCCAGACTAAAACGATGTCAAACAGCTTGCGCTCGCTGTCCTTAATCATCTGCTGAAACTGGGGCCGGTTGTCCGTTTTGGCCGAGATGGCCCGGTCGATGTAGTGCCGCACCACCGTGATACCGTTCTTCTCAGCATAGGCGGTACATTCGCGGATCTGGCCTTCGATGGATTCCTCGCGCTGGTTGTCGGAGGAATAGCGGGCGTAGATAACGGCGGTCATGGCGGGGCCTCCTTTCACTCGCTGTATGGTGTATGGCGATGGCGCAGCATATTTCGTATAAGATATAACATATTTTATGCAATATTGCAAGGCTTTTGGTCGCCGTCTGGTTGTGTTCTTTTTGAGCACCACCGCAAAAGTACACAAAACTGCCATGCAAAGTTCGGCACTCTGCAATCTTGCTTTCCCGGCGCAGAGCTGTTATACTGGGGCAAGCAGTTGCGCAAATGGCGCAAAATGCGCAACTAATCCAATACAGAGCAACGCGGAGGCAACAACGATGCAGACAACAAAGCTCCTTTATGGCGGAGACTATAACCCTGAACAATGGCTGGACCGCCCCGACATCCTGGCAGAGGACCTTGACCTGATGCAAAAGGCCCACGTGAACGTGGTGTCGCTGGGGATGTTCTCCTGGTCGCTGCTCGAGCCGGAAGAGGGGGTCTATCACCTCGACTGGCTGGCCGACATCATCCACAATCTGTACCAGCGTGGTATCTCGACCATCCTGGCCACCCCCAGCGCGGCCCGGCCGGCCTGGATGGCCCACAAGTACCCCGAGGTGCGCCGGGTGCGTGCCGACCGCGTGCGGGAGCTGTACAACCGCCGGCAGAACTACTGCTATACCTCTCCCGTCTACAGGGAGAAGGTGCGCGCCATCGACCGGAAACTGGCCGAGCGGTTTGGGCACGACCCCGCCGTCATCCTCTGGCACATCTCCAACGAGATGGGGGGCGAATGCCATTGCCCGCTCTGTCAGGCAGAGTTCCGCCGCTGGCTGCAGCGCCGTTACGGCACCCTGGACGCCCTGAATAAAGCCTGGAACGCCCGCTTCTGGAGCCACGACTACACCGACTGGGACCAGATCGAAAGCCCCGCCCCCCAGGGCGAGAACGCCGTCCAGGGCCTTACTCTCGACTGGAAGCGTTTCGTCAGCAGCCGGCACATCGACTTTTTCAAGTTCGAGCGGGACTGTGTGCGCCAGCTTGCGCCCGACGCCAGGTTCACCACCAACATGATGTATCGTTTCCACGACATCGACTACTTCCAGATGGCGAAGGAAGTGGACGTCGTCAGTTGGGACTGCTACCCCACCTGGCATAAGTCCACCGAGACGGTGGAGCAGACTGCCCTCGACACCGCCATGATGCACGATCTGTTCTACTCCCTCAAGGGCAAACCCTTCCTTTTGATGGAGTCTACCCCTACCTGCGCCAACTGGCAGCCCATTAGCAAACAGAAAAAGCCGGGCATCTCGATGCTGGCGGCTTTGCAGACGGTGGCGCACGGGGCGGACAGCGTCTGTTATTTCCAGTGGCGGGCCAGCCGCGGTGCAGAGGAAAAATTCCACGGCGCGGTAATCGGTCATGACGGCCGCAGCGACAGCCGCAGCTTCCGGGAGGCGGCCGGCATCGGCGCGGCGCTGGAAGAACTGGCCGCAGCCGCCGGGACCGCCCGGCCCCGGCAGGCCGCCATCCTCCACGACTGGGACAACATGTGGGCCATCGAAGGGTCGTCGGGTCCCCGCAACGCCGGCATGGGCTATTGGAAGGAGCTGGCCCTCCACTACAACGCCCTCTCCCGGGCGGGCATCGCGGTGGATTTTGTCGATCAGACGTGCAGCCTCGAAGGCTACGGACTGGTGGTCCTGCCGATGGCCTATCTGCTGCGGGAGAGCTTTGCCCGCGCCGTCTGCGACTTTGCCCAAAAAGGCGGCACGGTGGTGGTCACCTATTGGAGCGGCGTGGTGGACGAGAGCGACCTCTGCCGCCTGGGCGATACCCCCTACGGCCTGACCAAGCTGCTGGGCCTGCGCCGCGCCGAAATCGACGGGATGTACGACGGCGAGACCCGCCGCTGCGTCCTGGCCTCCGACCGCCTGCAGGAAGTCACCCACGCCTCCACCCTCTGCGAGGTGGCCGCCCTCGACGAGGCTGACCCCGCCGAGCCTCTCGTCCTCTACGGCGAGGACTACTTTGCCGGCGCGCCGGCGGTGGCCCGTCACCGCTATGGCGGGGGCCGGGCCTACTACCTGGCCAGCCGTTTCGAGCCGGCTTTCTACGACGCTTTCTATCAGGTGGTCGCCGGCAAAGCGGGGCTTGCCAGCTGCAGGCCGGCCGCCCTGCCCGAGGGTGTGCTGGCCGTCCGCCGTGGGGAACTGCTCTTTTTGCAGAACTGCAATACCATCCCCGCTCTGCTGCCGGGCGGCGACGAGCTGCCCGGCTACGGCACTGCCGTCTACAAAGCCGATGGCATGGTACGGGTACTGTGAGGGGAAATTGCGCACAGCCCCTTGACAAAGCGCCATCCCGGCTGGTATGCTGAGAAAAAGCGCAACCGATTGCGCACACGAGGGAGGGCACGTCATGCCGGCAGAAAACCAACCGACCAAGAAGATCTCCATCGACGAGGTCGCAAAAGCCCTGGGGGTGTCCAAGACCACCGTCTCCCGCGCCCTCTCGGGCAAGGGCCGCATCAGCGAGGCTACCCGCGGCCGGGTGCGGGACTACATCGCCCAGGCCGGGGCTGAACCGGCGGTGCGCGCCCAGCCCACAGCCCGCGAGACCCACAACCTGACCATGGTCATCCCCAGCGACTTCGTCCATCTGGACCTGCCCTTTCTGCGCAAATGCATGGGGGGCATCTGCACGGCGGCGGCCCAGCGGGGGTACGACTTGCTGCTCTGCTATGTCTCCGGGGCCGACACCAACCAACTGGAGCGCCAGCTCGACTGCCACAAAATGGACGGGGTGATCCTCTCCCGCACCATCCAGAACGATCCCTGTGTCGAACTTCTGCGCCGCCACAAGATGCCCTTTGTCGCCATCGGACGGACCGAGGACCCCGCCATCCCCCAGGTAGACAACGACCAGGCCGCCGCCAGCCAGGAAATGACCCGGCTGCTGCTTCAGCTTGGCCTGCGGCGGATCGCTCTGCTCACCGGCAGCCCCAGCTACTACGTCAACCAGGACCGCGCCAAAGGGTACTTTGACGCCCTGGCCGAGCTGGGCATCCAGCCCGACCCGGCCCTCGTCCGCACCGGCATCGAGAGCGACGCCCAGCGGATCGACGCGCTGGACGCAGTGCTGGAACGACGCCCCGACTGCATCCTCTGCGGGGACGACCGGCTGGCTTTCGACGTGTCGCTGGAGCTGCAGGCCCGGCGCATCCGGGTGCCGGACGACATACGTCTGGCCAGCCTCTACGACAGCGAGCTGACCGCCGGCCTCAACCCCGCCATTTCGGCGGTCCACTTCGATGCGGTGGCCCTGGGCGGGGCTGCCTGCCGGATGCTGCTGGACCTGATGGCCGGCAAAGCCGCCGCCCGTCCCCTGGTGATGGGGCATCAGGTCGTTCTGCGGGACTCGACCAAGAGCCTGCCCCGGCGCTGAACCCTTTGACCTGTTTTTGAGAGCCGTCTGCCGCGCGCAGGCGGCTCTTTTTCTGCCCTGGGTGCGGAATGGACCGGCGGTTCGAAATTGTTGCGCATAAATTGCGCAGTCAAACCCAAAAAAGCGGCCCGTTATAAGTCAGAATGACCATATTTTTATTACTATTATAGGCAAATCTGTACATTGACACTCGAGAGGATTTGAGGTATCCTATAGTTGCGCAAGAGAAACCGGGAAATTGCGCAAACGCGCGCAACCGCAGTTTCTCAGGAACGGACTTTTCATCCAGACACAAGAAGGAGAAGATGCATTATGAAAAAGCTGATTTCCCGCCGTCAATTCCTCGCGGCAATGGGCGCTGCGGCTGCGGCCGGCGCGCTGACTGCCTGCGGCGGCTCGTCCAGCACTGCTTCCAGCAGCGCGGCCCCCGCTTCCTCTGCTGCGGGCGAAGCCGCCTCCGCCGCTGAGAGCTGGGGCGATGTCGAGCTGACCATGTGGGGCGCTGAGGAAGATCAGGGTATGCTGCGCGAGATGGCCGATGCCTTCATCGAGGCCAATGCCGACAAGGGCAACATCACCATCAACATCGGCGCCTGCTCCGAGTCCGACGCCAAGGACAACATCCTGGTGGACCCCACTGCCGCGGCCGACGTGTTCGCCTTTGCGGACGACCAGCTGAACGAGCTGGTGGCCGCCGGCGCTCTGCAGGAGGTGCTGCTCAACCCCGACGAGATCAAGAGCCGCAACCTGGAGGGTTCGGTCGAGGCTGCCAGCATGGACGGCAAGCTGTACGCCTACCCCATGACCGCCGACAACGGCTACTTCCTCTACTACGACGGCAGCGTCATCACCGCCGAGGACGCCCAGAGCGTGGACGGCATCCTGGCCGCCGCGGCAGCCGCCGGCCGCACCTTCGATATGACCCTGAACGACGGCTGGTACATTTACAGCTTCTTCGCAGGGGCGGGCCTGACCGCCACCCTGGCCGACGACGGCGTCAACACCGTCTGTGACTGGAACGAGGAGCCGGGCGCAGCCGTCGCGCAGGCGGTGCTGGACATCGCCTCGAACAGCGCTTTCCGCAACGCGCCCGACGCCGACATCGTCTCGGGCATCGTGGACGGCTCGGTCTGTGCCGCCATCAGCGGCACCTGGAACGCCACTACCGCCGAGGAAGCCTGGGGTGACAACTACCAGGCCACCAAGCTGCCCACCTTCACGATGGACGGCGAACAGGTGCAGATGGGCTCCTTCTCGGGCTACAAGCTGGTGGGCGTCAATCCCCACAGCGCCAACGTGGGCGTGGCCATGATGCTGGCCGACTTCATCACCAACGAAGACAACCAGCTCAAGCGCTTCAACGACCGCAACCTCGGCCCTTCCAACATCAATGTCAACGCCTCGGAGGAGGTGCAGGCCGCCCCGGCCATCGCCGCCCTGGCATTGCAGAGCGACTTCTCCGACCTGCAGCGCGTAGGCGCCAACTACTGGGATCCCGCCGCCAGCCTGGGCCAGATCCTGGCCTCCGGCAATACCCAGGGCAAGACCACCCAGCAGCTGGTGGACGACGCCGTGGCAGGCATCACCGCACCGGTGGCCCAGTGATTTTGATCCGCTAACCCCATCTCCTTCCTTGTGCCCAGCCGGCGCTGCCCCATGCGCGGCAAAAGACAAACCCGGCAGCGTCCGGCCGGGGGCGCGGGGAGATGAAACTTTGCAGAGAGGAGCGATCTTTGTGGCACAAACCGTGCTCGTTCAGCCGCCGCTGCGTGCAGGCGGCAAGGAGCCAAATTTCCTCCAGCGGTTCGGCCATGCCTTTGCGCACGGCGACATCTTCACCAAGCTGTCCTTTGTGATCTGGGGCCTGGGCTACATCGGCCACGGCCAGCTCATCAAGGCGCTGCTGGTCACCCTGGTGCAGGGATTGGGCCTTTATTACCTGGCCGTGGCGGGCGTGCCCAACCTGGCCAAGTTCGGCACCCTGGGCACCGTCCAGATGGAGATGGTCTTTAACCCCATCACCCTCAAAAACGAGGTCAACGATTACGACAACTCCTTCGCCATCCTGCTGCTCAGCGTCATCGCCATGGTGGTCATCGCGGCCATGCTGGCTGCGGCGATGGGAGTGGTGATGTCCAACTTCCATCTGCAGCAGATTCGCGCCGCAGGCAAAAAGACCAACAACTTTGCGCAGGACATCCATATGTTCCTGAACGAAAAGTTCTATGTCACCCTGCTGACCCTGCCGGTGCTGGGCGTGGTGGTGTTCACCATCGTGCCTCTGTTCATCCTGATCGCAGTGGCCTTCACCAATTACGACCAGCAGCATATGCCGCCCAACGCCCTGTTCACCTGGGTGGGGCTGACCAATTTCTTCACCCTGTTCGGCGGCGGGCAGTCTCTTTCGCTGACCTTTGGCTACGCCTTCGGCAAGATCCTTGTCTGGACGCTGGTATGGGCCTTCTTCGCCACCTTCACCACCTTCTTTGGCGGCGTCTTTCTGGCGATGCTCATCAACGACAAAAAGACCAAGTTCCCCAAGCTCTGGCGGACGCTGTTCATGGTTACCATCGCGGTGCCGCAGTTCGTCACACTGCTGCTGGTGCGCAACTTCTTCAGCGACAACGGCATCTTCAACACCATGATGTCCAACATCGGGGTGACCGACTTTTTGCACGCCGTCGGCATCCTCAGCCCCGGCATGGACCACATCCCCTTTCTGACCGAGGCTTCCTGGGCCAAAGTCATGATCATCCTCATCAACATCTGGGTGGGCGTGCCGTACCAGATGCTGATCGCCACCGGCGTTTTGATGAACATCCCCAGCGATATGCTGGAGGCTGCCCGCATCGACGGCGCAAGCCCCTGGCAGCAGTTCATTCACATCAAGATGCCCTACCTGCTCAGCGTGCAGGGGCCGGCCCTCGTCACCGACTTTGTCAAGAACGTCAACAACTTCAACGTCATCTACCTGCTGACCCAGGACGTCTACGTCACCACCGACCAGGCGATGGCCTCGTCCAGCGCCAAAGAGGTCGATCTGCTGGTCACCTGGCTGTTCCGTCTGACGCAGGAGCAGTACAACTACAAGATGGCGGCGGTCATCGGCATCATGGTGTTCATCGTCTGCGCGGTGTTCACGGTGGTGTGCTTCCGGTTCATCAACAGGAAGGAGGCGGCTTTCTCATGACGCAGGCAAGTACAATGGATACCCAAAAACAGCTGCGGATGGGACGCATCCGGCGCAGTGTGGACGGCGCGGTCCGCCATCTGGTGCTGATCGGCCTTTCGGTGGTGTGGCTGGTACCGATCCTCTGGCTGCTGGTGACAAGTCTGTCCACCTACGCGGGCATCAATTTCCGCACCTTCTTCCCTGATCACTACACCTTCCAGAACTACATCGACATCCTGTTCCACTCCGACTCGGTGGCGCAGTTCCCGCGCTGGTTCATGAACACCCTGGTGGTGGCCTGTTTCAACTGCGTGATCTCCACCGCCTTTGTGGTGATGGTGGCCTACGCCATGAGCTGCTGCAAGTTCAAGAGCCGCCGCCTGCTGCAAAACCTGTCGGTGACGGTCAACCTGTTCCCCGGCGTGCTGGCCATGATCGCAGTTTATTTCGTCCTGCGCTACCTCAACCTGACCAACTCCTACGCTGGGCTGATCATGGTCTATGCCGGCTCGTCCGGTCTTGGGTACCTGATCTGCAAAGGCTTCTTTGACACGGTGCCGGTCTCCCTGCGGGAGGCCGCCAAGTTGGACGGTGCATCGGAAGCGCAGACCTTCTTCCATGTTGTCCTGCCCATGTCCAAGCCCATCCTGGTCTACACCGTCATCAACTCCTTCATGACCCCCTGGACCGACTTCGTGATGGCCAAGATGATCCTGAACTCGGGCATCAGCGCCGACTGGACCGTCTCGATTGGCCTGTACAACATGCTCTCGCGCACGCTGGTCAACGATTACTTTGCCCTGTTCTGTGCAGGCAGCGTGCTGGTCTCCATCCCCATTTCGGTGCTGTTCATCATCATGCAGAAGTTCTACGTCGCAGGCATCACCTCCGGCGCAGACAAAGGTTAAACCTTCTTCTTTCTTCTTCATCTCCCCACACGCCAAAGCCCCGGGCCGCCTGCTGTAAGGCCGCCCGGGGCTTGCATTTTGGGGATAAGGTTTTGTAATTCCCCGACAAAAAGTAACGTCAATCTTTGTTGTCTCGCCCAAACTTTCAAGGCTTCACTTGACACCCCGCTTTGTTCATGGTATCTTCTAACCCATACCGACTACTTTAGTATACTAAACAGCCGTTCCGCAACTACACCGAACCATTTTGCCGCCATTCGTCTACGACAAAATCTTTTGGTCCCTTGCAGGGCGGCTTTCTTTATTTCCCGAGAGAATTTGCAGACGGGCGACCGGCCTGCAATTCTTCATACCCGCACTTTGAAAACTGCACAAGCCGTCTGGATCTGGATACCGCGCCATGACCCCGCGTAAAACGCGGGCGAGCCGGATAACGCCGCTGCAACACAGGGGCAGGAACGCAGATTCGGTGCAAGCGGTGACTCCCGCAAATAGAAAACACTTCTATTGGCACCTGCACTCCCAGCTTTGGAAATCGAAATCTAATTTGAAATCCGTATTTTTGTTTTGGACGAAAAAGCGATAAGCAAGTATCGACCTGTGGCCACAATTTCAAAATTTGAAATTACGGCGCACTTCCCGGTCGTACTTGTTGGGGAGTGCCTTCCCCAAACCCTGCTTTTGTTTTGAACCGTTTGCACTTGTTCGATCTGTGTTTTCGTGCGACTCCTTCTGCGGAGCCGCCCAAAAAGATTGGAGGTAGATACTCACCAAGAACATCGAAAAGGCTATTCCAACCGCGCACAAAACCAACCTCAACAACCGCACTCACATCATTAAATTCCGTGTAACCGAAAAGGAAAAACTCACCCTCGGACTCTGCTGCAAACGGCTCAACATCAGCATGTCAACCCTCATCCGTCAATCTCTGCTAGGGAAACCTGTCCAACACACTGTTCTTGTTGCTGGCGGCGGAGAGGATGCACTGAACATTCTCTCCGACCTGCTGGGACTGTGCGGCAAGATCGGCGGCAACCTCAACCAACTGGCACGGCACTTCAACGCCGGCAGCCAGGACACAGAGCAGCTTCGGGCCCAAATCTTGACGGAACTGTCGGCCCTCACATCGTTTCGGCTGGACGCCGAGAAAACGATCGGAGAACTGTATGGCAACCATCAAGCATACAAGCTCAAAGAACTCTGATCTCTCGGCGGCGGAACGCTATCTCACCTTCCAGCATAACGAGTACACCGGCTTGCCTGTTTTGGACGAGCATGGCCGACCCAAACTCCGTGAGGCGTATCTGTTAGGCACGCTGGAATGTGGGGAGAACACCTTCGCCATGGCCTGCCTGCTGGCGAACCGGAAGTACGCCAAGAATGGCAACCCCAGCGACGTAAAAACGCACCATTATATCATCAGTTTTGACCCGCGGGATGCAACTGACAACGGCCTGACCCTGGAAAAGGCGCAAGCCCTCGGCCTGCAATTCTGCAAGGAGAACTTTCCGGGCCACCCGGCCATTGTCTGCGCCCACCCGGACGGTCACAACGGCGCTGGAAATATCCACGTTCACATTGTCATTGGCAGCCTGCGGATCCGCGAAGTCGAGCGCCGCCCCCATATGGAAAAGCCCTGCGACTGGCAGGAAGGCTGCAAGCACCGCTGTACGGCAGCCATGCTGCGGCATCTCCGTGCCGGGGTCATGGAACTTTGCCAGAATGCCGGCCTCTACCAAATCGACCTGTTGAAAGGTTCCGGCGAACGCATCACTGAACGGGAGTATTGGGCGCAGCGGCGCGGCCAGCGCCGTCTCGACTACGCCAACGCCAAGGACGCCGCTTCCGGCCTGCCCATCCGGCAAACCAAATACGAGACTGAGAAAGCCGTCCTGCGCAAAAACATCCGTTCCGTTCTGCGAAAGGCGACCAGTTTGGAGGACTTCTCCGCTCAGCTTTTGCAGGAGCATGGCATCGCTCTCACTGAGAGCCGCGGCCGGTTCAGTTACCGCACCCCCGGCCGAACCAAGCCCATTACCTCCCGCAAGCTGGGCGATGATTTTTCCAAGGAAAATGTTCTAGCTGTTCTTGCCGAAAATGCCGAACGCCAGAAAACCGCTGCTCTCCACCGTGCTGACCCGAACCCTGATAAAGTCAGCCGCCTGATCGATATTCAGGCCAAGCTGGCCGCAGGCAAAGGCGTTGGTTATGAGCGCTGGGCCAAGGTGTTCAACCTGAAACAGCTGTCAAAGTCGGTGGCACTTTTGTCGGAGCACGGCGTAAGCACCGAGGCCGAGTTGGCGCAGCGTATCGACGAACTTCAGTCCCAGTACAGCGAA
>DWVD01000042.1 GCA_019120395.1 Candidatus Gemmiger faecigallinarum | reverse complement strand
ATCGGCCTGCACCAGCGGGACAACGACAAGCTGATCGCCACCATGAAGCGGCTGCGCGACCTGGGCAACACGCTGATCGTGGTGGAGCATGACGAGGACACCATGCGCCAGGCCGACTACCTGGTGGACGTTGGCCCCGGCGCCGGCGTGCACGGCGGCGAGATCGTGGCCGCCGGCAGCGTGGAGGATATCTGCAAGGCAAAGCGCAGCATCACCGGCGCGTATCTTTCCGGCCGCAAGGCGGTGGAGGTGCCCGGCCACCGGCGGGAAGGCAACGGCAAGTTTTTGCGGGTGGTGGGCGCAAGGGAGAATAACCTTGCCAACATCACGGTGGATTTCCCGCTGGGCAAGTTCATCTGCGTCACCGGCGTGTCCGGGTCCGGCAAGTCCACGCTGGTCAACGAGATCTTGTACAAGACGCTGGCCGCCGCCATGAACGGCGCCCGCAGCCGCCCCGGCCAGTGCGACGAGGTGGAGGGCATGGAATGGGTGGACAAGGTCATCGGCATCGACCAGTCCCCCATCGGGCGGACGCCCCGCTCCAACCCCGCCACCTATACCGGCGTGTTCACCGACATCCGCACCCTGTTTGCCGAGACCCAGGACGCCAAAATGCGCGGCTACGGGCCGGGGCGGTTCAGCTTCAACGTCAAGGGCGGCCGCTGCGAAGCCTGCGAGGGCGGCGGCATTTTGCAGATCGAGATGCACTTTCTGCCCGACATCTTTGTGCCCTGCGACGTCTGCAAGGGCAAACGCTACAACCGCGAGACGCTGGAGGTCCGCTACAAGGACAAGACCATCGCCGACGTGCTGGACATGACGGTGGAGGAAGCCTGCGTCTTTTTTGCCAACCTGCCCAAGATCGCCCGCAAGCTGCAGACCCTGCAGGAGGTGGGTTTGGGTTATATCCAGCTGGGCCAGGCGGCCACCACCCTGTCCGGCGGCGAGGCCCAGCGGGTCAAGCTGGCCAACGAGCTGGCCCGCCGGGACACCGGGCAGACGGTCTATATCCTGGACGAGCCTACCACCGGCCTGCATGTGGCCGACGTGCACCGGCTGGTCAAGGTGCTGGACAAGCTGGTGGACGCCGGCAACACCGTCATTGTCATCGAGCATAATCTGGACGTCATCAAGCGGGCGGACTATCTGATCGACCTGGGTCCGGAGGGCGGCAGCGGCGGCGGCCGCGTGGTCGCCACCGGCACGCCGGAGCAGGTGGCCGAGAACCCGGCGTCCTTCACCGGCCAGTACCTGAAGCCGGTGCTGGAGCGCGGCAAAGCCCGCCAGGCCGCGGATGCCGCCGAAGCCCCCGCCCCCGCAAAGCGCGGGCGGAAGAAGGCGGAGTAAACCGCAGCGTCCGCACCCCTTTTTGATACAAACCAAGGCCCGCCGCAGAGTGGCAACGCTCTGCGGCGGGCCTTTTTCAACCGCCGGTTGATTTTTTCGACCTTTGCGCAACAACGGCTCCATTGTGCGGCGGGCGGGGGCGGTGGTATGATAAAGGCACGGAAGCAGACACGGCCGTGGGCATCCGCAGTGCAAGGCATCTTTCCCGTCTGAAAGCGAGGACCGCAAAATGAAACTGAGCGAAACCATCCGCAGCCGCCGGGTCGCCCTGGGGCTGACCCAGGAACAGCTGGCCGACACCCTGGGCGTGACCGCCGCCGCGGTGAGCAAGTGGGAGAACGACCTGTCCCTGCCCGACATGGCGCTGCTGCCCGCCCTGGCCCGCCGGCTGGAGACCGACCCGAACACCCTGCTGGGCTTTTCCGCCGAGCCCACCCGCAGCGAGATCGCGGAATTTTTGAACCAGCTGTGCGACACCGGGCGGCAGAAAGGCTTTGACGCCGCCCTTGCCCTGGCCCGGCGCAAATTGCAGGAATACCCCACCAGCGGCCTGCTGCTGGTGAACGCCGCCACGGCGCTGGACGGGCTGTGCGCCACCGATCCGGCGCTGCGCGGCCGGATGCTGCCGGAAATCACGTCCCTGTACGAGAAGGCCGCCGCCAGCCCCGACGAGACAGTGGCCCGGCAAGCCAAGACCATGCTGGTGCTGCGCTACCGGGACGCCGGCCGCTACGCCGAGGCGCAGGCGCTTTTGTCCGAACTGCCGGGTCCGGTGATGCCCGGCAAGGAGCAGCTGCAGGCCGGCCTGTACTGCAGCCAAGGCCGCTGGGCGGAGGCCGGGCAGGTCACCGAAAGCTGGCTGTCGCTGACCGTCTCGGCGCTGGTGCAGGCGCTGGCCACGCTGGTGGAAGTGGCCCTGGCCGAGCAGCGCCCCGCGGACGCCGACGCCATCGCCGCCGCAGGGCGGCAGATGCTGACGCTGCTGGGCTACCCGGGCTTGACCGGCATCCACCTGGAGCTGGTGGCCGCGCTGAAACAGCAGGACGCGCCCCGCGCCGTGGCGCTGCTGCGGCAGCTGTCGGACGCGGCAAGGCGGCCGGAGCCGCCGCTGCAGGCACAGCCGTTTTTCCGCCACCTGCCCGCAAAGCCGGACGGCAAAGGGCAGACCGCCGAGCTGTACCGGGCCATGATGGCCGAGCTGGTCCGCCAGGCCGGCGCCGACCCGGACATGGCGTTTTTGCAGGGCGACCCGGCGTTTGACAGGTGGCTGGCCGAGGCAAAAGCGGAGTTTTCCGCCGGGTGAAGGGCCGGACGGCCTGCACTCCTCTCCCCCGCCCCGGCGGGCGCCGGCTTTTGACAGTCTGCCGGTAGCCCTGCCCCACCCTGCCGACAAAGCCGCAGCGGGTTTCCGGGGCAGGCCAGCGCGCATGCGCCGCAAAGCGGGACGGCAGGCTTTCCCCCATCCCCAAAGCCAGAGATGCAAAAAACCGGCAGGAGCCTGCGTATTTGCAGGCTCCTGCCGGTTTTGGTTATCAAATCAAATCAGTGTTACTTGGCCGCGCTGTCCGCGTCCACCAGGGCAAAGGTCAGCTCCGCCTGGGCGGCCAGCTTGCCGTCCACGTAGGCGCGGCCCATGCCGTAGCCCACGGGACCCATGCGGCGGACGATCTCGCACTGGAGTTCCAGCACGTCGCCGGGGGTGACCTGGTGCTTGAAGCGGGCGTTCTTGATGCCGCCGAACAGCGCCAGCTTGCCCTTGTTCTCCGGTTGGCACAGCAGCGCCACGCCGCCCACCTGGGCCATCGCCTCCAAAATCAGCACGCCGGGCATGACCTTGTGGCCGGGGAAATGGCCGCAGAAAAACGCCTCGTTGCCGCTGACGCACTTGCGGCCCATGGCCCACTGGCCCGGCTCCATGTCCAGGATGCGGTCCACCAGCGCAAAGGGATAGCGGTGGGGCAGGATCTCGGCGATCTGGTCGCAGGTCAGGGTGACTGCGTTCTCCCGCGGGGCGGCGGGGATCTTGGATTCAACCGTCATGGCTCAGCCCTCCCACTTTTTCAGCACGATGCAGGCGTTGTGGCCGCCAAAGCCCAGGCTGTTGCTCATGGCGTAGCGCAGGGGCTTTTCGCGGCCGATGTTGGGCACGTAGTCCAGATCCAGTTCCGGGTCGGCTTCCTGGTGGTGGATGGTGGCCGGCACAAAGCCGTCGCGCACCGCCAGCGCGGTGAACACCGCCTCGACGCCGCCGGCGCCGCCCAGCAGGTGGCCGGTCATGCTCTTGGTGCTGGAAACGCACAGCTTGTACGCCCAGTCGCCAAAGGCGGTCTTGATGGCCTCGGTCTCGCAGGAATCGTTCATCTTGGTGGAGGTGCCGTGGGCGTTGATGTAGTCCACGTCCTCCGCATGGATGCCGGCGTCGTTCAAAGCCAGCGTCATGCAGGCCGCGCCGCCGGCACCGTGGGGCGCGGGGGCGGTGATGTGGTAGGCGTCGCAGTTGGCACCGTATCCCACCATCTCGGCGTAGATCTTGGCGCCGCGTGCCTTGGCATGCTCCAGCTCCTCCAAAATCAGGATGCCGCTGCCTTCGCCCAGCACAAAGCCGGAACGGCGGGCGTCAAAAGGCACGCTGGCCGCGTCGGGGTCGGCGCAGGTGGTCAGCGCCTTCATGCTGGAGAAACCGCCGATGGCAAGCGGGCTGACGCAGCTCTCGGTGCCGCCGGCCAGCATCACGTCCTCGTAGCCGTCGCGGATGCGGTGGAAGGCGTCGCCGATGGCGTTGGTGCCGCCGGCGCAGGCCGTGACCGGGCAGGTGCAGACGCCCTTGAAGCCGGTGCGGATAGCGATCTGCGCCGCCGCCATGTTGGCGATGACCATGGGGATAAAGAAGGGGCTGACCCGCTCAAAGCCCTTGGCCAGGCCGCGGCTGTGCTCCTCCTCGATGCCGGGCAGGCTGCCGATGCCGCTGGAGACGATAACGCCGCAGCGGGCGGCCTCCGGGGAATCGGGGTCGACGGTCAGGCCGCTGTCTGCCAGCGCCTCGGCGGCGGCGACCACGGCCAGCTGAGTAAAGCGGGCCATCTTTTTGGCCTCGCGGCGCTCAATGACCGGCTCCGGGTCAAAGTCCTTGACCTCGCCGGCCAGTTTGACTTTGAAATCGGAGGCGTCGAACTGGGTGATGGGGCCGATGCCGCAGACGCCCGCGCGGGCGTTGGCCCAGGTCTCGGCGGTATTGTGGCCGATAGGGTTCACCGTGCCAAGGCCGGTGACAACGACTCTGCGTTTTTCCATAGATGCTACTCCTCTTGCTCAGTAAAGAATCGGAAATCCGGAAGGAGGAAGTTCTTTTGGGCGCCCGGGGCAGATCCTGCCGGCAGGCCCCCGTCCCGGCGCTTTTGCCGGGAACACAACGGGCCGATGGGAGCATCGGCCCTGGAAAAGATGTAACACGCGCGGGGCCAAACCGTCAATCGGCAAAGCCGCCGGTTTGTCCCATTTTCTCACATCGCCATGCCGCCGTCCACGCACAGGACCTGGCCGGTGATATAGCCGCTGCCCTCGGCGGCAAAGAACTCCACCGCGCGGGCGATCTCGTCCGGGTCGGCGATGCGGCCGGCAGGGATGGCGGCCAGGGTGGCGGCCTTGGCGGCTTCCGGCATGGCGTCGGTCATCTCGGTGCCCACAAAGCCGGGGGCCACCGCGTTGACGGTGACGCCGCGGGAGGCAAGCTCCTTGGCCAGGCTCTTGGTCAGGCCGATCAGGCCCGCCTTGCTGGCCGAGTAGTTGACCTGGCCGGCGTTGCCCCGCAGGCCCACCACGCTGGACATGTTGATGATGCGGCCGTAGCGCTGCTTCATCATCAGGCGGCTGACCGCTTTGCAGCAGAACACCGCGCCTTTCAGGTTGGTGTCCAGCACCTTGTCGTAGTCCTCCTCGGTCAGGCGCATCAGCAGGCAGTCGCGGGTGACACCGGCGTTGTTGACCAGCACGTCCACGCGGCCGAACTGCGCCTTGACGGCGTCGATCAGCGCGTCGCAGCCGGCGGGATCCGATACGTCCGCCTGCACGGTCAGCACGGCGGCGCCGGCCTCGCGGCAGATGCCCGCGGTCTCCTCGGCCGCGGCGGCGTTGCCGGCGTAGTTCAGCGCGATGTCATACCCGGCTTTGGCCAGGCGGATGCAGACGGCGCGGCCGATGCCGCGGCTGCCGCCGGTGACCACCGCCACGCGGCGGGCGGGCGCTTCCATTGCTTTCATGTTCAGTCCTCCCTGGTCAGCTCGGCGACGGCGGCGTCAAACTCGGCGGCCGTCTCGACGGGAATGCAGCGGATGGCCGCGCCCACCGTCTTTTTGACAAAGCCGGACAGCGCATGGCCGGGGCCGATCTCGACGATGGTGTCCACGCCCAGCTCGGCCAGGCGGCGGATGGTGTCCTCCATGTAGACGCTGGACTGGACCTGGCGTTCCAGCAGCTGGGGGATGGTCTGGTCGTCGGACTTTTCATGGCCCAGGCAGTTGAACAAAACCGGCAGCTGCATCGGCTGGAAGTCCACCGTCCGGAAGCGCTCGGCCAGCGCGTCGCCGGCGGGGTGCATCAAACTGGTGTGGAAAGGCCCGCTGACCTTGAGGGGGATACAGCGTTTTGCGCCCGCGGCCTTGGCCAGCTCGGAGGCCTTGTCCACCGCGGCCTTCTCGCCGCCGATGACCAGCTGGCCGGGGCAGTTGTAATTGCAGATCTGCACCACGCCCAAGGTGGAAGCCTCGTCGCAGCAGGCCTGCAGCTTGTCGCGGTCCAGCATCATCACGGCGGTCATGCCGCACTCGATGCCCTCGGCGGCTTTGGCCATGGCCTTGCCGCGGAAGGCCACCAGCTCCACCGTGGTGGCGGCGTCCAGCACGCCGGCGGCGTTCAAGGCCGAATACTCGCCCAAAGACAGGCCGGCGGCATACTCCGGCCGGATGCCCTTGGCGTACAGCGCGGCGGTCATGCCCATGGCAAAGGCCACCATGCAGGGCTGGGTGTACTGGGTCTGGTTGATGACGCCGTCGGGGTCGTCAAAGCAGACGGATTTCAGGTCAAAATCCAGGTGCGCCGCGTCAAAGGCCGCGCGGAAGTCGGCGTTGGCCTCGTACATATCGCGGCCCATGCCGGCGTGCTGGCTGCCCTGGCCGGCATACAAAAATGCAAGTTTCATGCGCAAAATCTCCTTATCCGGTGGTCCGGGCGATATCAATCGGCAATGGTCTGGATCTCCCGGATGCGCTTTTGGGCGCCGTCCCACAGCTCGTCCAAGATGTCGGCCACCGGGCGGATGTCGTGCAGCATGCCCGCCACCTGGCCGGCCATCAGGCTGCCGGTGTCGGTGTCGCCGTCAAACACGGCGCGGCGCAGGCTGCCCAGGGTGTAGTTTTCCAGCTCCATCTTGTCGGCGCCCTCCTTCTCGCGGCGGACGTACTCGCGGGCCATCTTGTTTTTCAGCACGCGCACGGGGGTGCCGCCGATGCGGCCGGTGACGATGGTGTCGCTGTCCTTGGCCTTGAGCAGGGCTTTCTTGTAGTTTTCGTGGATGGGGCACTCGGTGCTGGTCAGCAGACAGGTGCCGATCTGGACGCCGCAGGCGCCCAGCGCAAAGGCCGCGGCCATCTGGCGGCCGTCGGCAATGCCGCCCGCCGCGATGACCGGCAGGTCCACCGCATCCACCACCTGGGGCACCAGCGCCATGGTGGTCATCTCGCCCACATGGCCGCCGCTCTCGGTGCCCTCGGCGATGACGGCGTCCACGCCGGTTTTGGCCAGGTGTTTGGCCAGCACGGCGGCCGCCACCACGGGGATGACGACGATGCCGGCTTCTTTCCATTTGGCCACGTATTTGCCGGGGTTGCCGGCGCCGGTGGTGACCACGGGCACCTTCTCGTCAATGACGATCTGGGCAAACTCGTCGGCGCAGGGGTGCATCAGCATGATGTTGACGCCGAAGGGCTTGTCGGTCAGCTCGCGGCAGCGGCGGATGTGGGCGCGCAGGTCGTCGCCGCTGCGCATGCCGCCGCCGCCGATCAGGCCCAGCGCGCCGGCGTTGGAGCAGGCGGCGGCAAACTCGCCGGTGGCGATGTTCGCCATGCCGCCCTGGATGATGGGATATTTTGTTCCCAGGATCTCATTGAGCAGTTTCATTGTCTACCTCCCATGTGGGGTGTGTCCGGGTACGAAATCACTTTGCAGCGCCCAGGCTGAGGTTGAGCAGCGCGCCGGCCCAGGTCAGACCGCCGCCAAAGCCCACGGCCAGCACTTTCTGGCCGTTCTTCAGCAGGCCTTCCTGCCACATGTCGTACAGGGCCAGGGGCACGCTGGCGGCGCTGGTGTTGCCGTAGCGGTCAATGTTTTTGTAGAACTTTTCGGCCGAGCCCATCTTTTTGGCGCAGTGGTCGATGATGCGGGCGTTGGCCTGGTGGCAGACCACCCAGTCGATCTCGTCCAGCGTCAGGCCGGCTTTCTCCATCACCCGGTTCAGGCTGCTGGGGATGACCCCCACCGCAAAGCGGAACACCGCGTTGCCGTTCATCTTGATCCGCGACGGTTCCGGGCGGGCACAGCCCTGGATCTCGATCTCCAGGTTGCCGCGGGATCCCAGGTCGACGCAGAGGTCGGTGGTCTCGTCCCGCTCATAAACGGCGGCGCCAGCGGCGTCGCCGAACAGCACGCAGGTGCTGCGGTCGGTCATGTCCATCAGGCGGGAGAGCTGTTCGCCGCCCACCACCAGCGCATATCTGCCGCCGTAGACCTGCAGCATACCGGAAGCGGTGGCAGTGCCGTACAAAAAGCCGGCGCAGGCCGCGTTGATGTCCATCACGGGGATGTTCTCGCGGATGCCAAGCTCCGCCTGCAGCAGGCAGGCGACACTGGGCGAGGCATAGTCGCTGGAGACGGTGGCGACGATGACGCAGTCGATGTCCTCCGGCTTAAGCCCGGCGTTGGCGACGGCCTGGCGGGCCGCCGAGATGATCAGGGTGTTGGTGCTCTCGCCCTCGCCGCAGTAATAGCGCTGGCGGATACCGGTGCGCTCCGAGATCCAGGCGTCACTGGTCTCCACGATCTTGCTCAGATCGTCGTTTGTCACGCACCGGCTGGGCAGCGCCCGGCCGATGCCGATCATTTTCAGTCCTGTCATGCAACCTCCCCGGCAGGCGGGTAGGCCGCACTGCCAACTCTGAAAGAGAATATCGAAACGGCGCGTCTGCGCGCCGCATAAGATCCTGTTGTTTCCGCCGCTCTTACACGGCGCCCATCTGGCGGAATTTCTTGTAGCGCGCGGCGGCCAGCGCGCTGCCGCTCTGGCGGGAAAGCTGGCTCAAGTTCCGCTCCAGGATCCCATCCAATGCGTCGAACAGCGCCTTGTGGTCCAGCTGGGCGCCGCCCCGCGGCTCCGGCACGATCTCGTCGATGACCTTGTAGTTCAAAAGGTCCTGGGCGGTCAGCTTCATCACGTCGCAGGCTTCCTCGTGACGGCTGGAATCCTTCCACAAAATGCTGGCAAAGCCTTCGGGGCTGAGCACGCTGTAAATGGCGTTTTCCAGCATCAGCACCCGGTTGGCAACGCCCAGCGCCAGCGCGCCGCCGCTGCTGCCCTCGCCGGTGACCACCGCGATGACCGGAACGGTCAGGGCGCTCATCTCGGCCAAGTTGCGGGCGATGGCCTCGCCCTGGCCCCGCTCCTCGGCTTCCTTGCCGGGGTATGCGCCGGGGGTGTCGATAAAGGTGATGATGGGACGGCCGAACTTCTCGGCCTGCTTCATCATCCGCAGCGCCTTGCGGTAACCCTCGGGGCCGGGCATGCCGAAGTTGTACTTCATGTTTTCCTCAAGGGTATTGCCCTTGCGGTGGCCGATGACGGTGACCGGCCTGCCCCGGTACAGCGCGATGCCGCCCAGAATGCTGGGGTCCTCCTTGCACTGGCGGTCGCCGCGCTGGACAAAGAAATCGGTGAACAGCGCGCCGATGTACTCGTCGATCTTGGGGCGCTGGGGATGCCTTGCCAGGAACACCTTGTCGGCGGCGGCCAGGCTGGTGCAGCCCTCCAGCAGCTCGGCGCGGCCCTGCTCCAGCAGTTTGCGGCGCTGTTTTGCCACCGTGGAGCGGTCGCCCTCCAGGCTTTTCAGCTCCTTGTCGATCTCGTCGATTCTGCGCAGAACATCCTTGATCATCCGCGGCGACCTCCTTTGGCGTGCAGGCGCAGGATCTGCGCCAGGGTGGCTTTCATCTCGCTGCGGGGCACGATGGCGTCCACAAAGCCGTGCTCCTCCTGGAACTCGCTGCGCTGGAAGCCGGCCGGCAGCTTTTCGCCGATGGTCTGCTCAATAACGCGGGGCCCCGCAAAGCCGATCAGCGCGCCCGGCTCGGCCAGCATGACGTCGCCCAGGCTGGCAAAGCTGGCGGTGACGCCGCCGGTGGTGGGGTGGGTGAAGATGGAGATGTACAGCCCGCCGTGCTCCGAAAAGCGCTCGATGGCGGCGGCGGTCTTGGCCATCTGCATCAGGGAGAGGATTCCCTCCTGCATCCGGGCGCCGCCGCTGGCCGAAAACAGGATCAGCGGCAGCTTGTTCTTGTCGGCGTACTCCACCAGGCGGGTGACTTTTTCGCCCAGGGCGGCGCTCATGCTGCCCATGAAGAACCGGCTGTCCAGGACGCCGGCCGCCACCTTCTGGCCGTCGATGCGGCCCAGGGCGGTGACCACGCCCTCGCCCAGGCCGGTGCGGCGGCGGGCGCCGTCCAGCTTGGCCTCATAGCCGGGGAATTCCAGCGGGTCGCTGGAGATCAGGTCCTCGTCCATCTCCTTGAAGCTGCCCTCGTCCAGCACCAGGCTCAGGCGGTAGTAGGCGCCGATGGGGTGGTGATAGCCGCACAGGGGGCAGACGTACTGGTTTTTGACCAGCTCCCGCCGCAGGACGGGCTGCCCGCAGTGGGGGCAGTTCTCCTCGGTGTTGCCGGGCAGCACCGCGCCCGAATCCCGCAGGGCCTTCAGGCTCAGCAGCTTGTGCCGCCGGCGGACAAATACGTTGCTCATGCCTTAGCCTCCTCGTCCCCGGCGCTGCTCCATTTGAGCAGGGTGTCCAGGTTCTCGTCCAGGAAGGCGGTGGTGCAGGTGCCCCGGACAAAGTCGGGGTGGTACAGGATCTGGTGCAGCAGGTCGGCGTTGTTGGCCGGCCCGTCCACCACCAGCTCCTCCAGCACCCGGCGCATCCGGCGGATGGCCTCCAGCCGGGTGGGCGCCCAGACCACCAGCTTGGCCATCAGCGAGTCGTAGTAGGGCGGCAGGGTGTAGCCGCTGTACAGGCCGGTGTCCACCCGGACGCCGCAGCCCCCCGGCAGATGCAGGAAGTTGATCTTGCCCGGGCAGGGCTGGAAGTTGTGGGCGGGGTCCTCGGCGTTGACCCGGCACTCGATGGCGTGGCCCCGGAGGGTGATCTCCTCCTGGGTGTGGGACAGGGGCAGCCCCGCGGCGATGCGGATCTGCTCCCGCACCAGGTCCATCCCGGTGACGAACTCGGTGACCGGGTGCTCCACCTGGATCCGGGTGTTCATCTCGATGAAATAGAAGTTGCCGTCGGGGTCCAGCACGAACTCGATGGTGCCGGCGTTCTCGTAGTGGGCCGCTTTGGCGGCGGCCACGGCGGCCGCGCCCATCTTCTCCCGCAGCTCGGGGGTCAGGGCGCGGGAGGGCGACTCCTCCAGCATCTTCTGGTTGCGGCGCTGGATGGAGCAGTCCCGCTCCCCCAGCTGGATCACATGGCCCATCTTGTCGGCCATGATCTGGAACTCGATGTGCTTGGGGTTGAGGATCAGCTTTTCCAGGTACATCTCGCCGCTGCCAAAGCAGGCCACCGACTCGCTGCGGGCCTCCTCAAAGAGGGGGATCAGCTGGTCGGGCTCAAAGACGCGGCGCATCCCGCGCCCGCCGCCGCCGGCCGAGGCCTTGATGAGGACCGGATAGCCGATGGAATCGGCCAGGGCCTTGGCCTCTTCGGCGGTGGCCACCGCGCCGTCCGAACCGGGCACCACCGGCACCCCCGCCTGCTGCATCAGCCGGCGGGCGGCGGCCTTGTTGCCCATGGCGCGGATGACGTCCCCGGAGGGGCCGATGAAGGCGATGCCGGCCTCCGCGCAGGCATCGGCAAACTGGTCGTTCTCGCTCAGAAAGCCGTAGCCGGGGTGGATGGCGTCGCAGTGGGCGGCCTTGGCCACCGTCAGGATGGCGTCCATATTCAGATAGCTGTCCGCTGCCCGGGCGGGGCCGATGCAGTAGGCCTCTTCGGCAAGCTGCACATGGATGGCCTCGGCGTCGGCGGCGGAATAGACCACCACCGGCTCGATCTCCAGTTCACGGCAGGCCCGCTGGATGCGCAGGGCGATCTCGCCGCGGTTTGCAATCAAAACACGCTTGAACATGGCCTTACCCTTCCCGGTAGCGGATCAGGTCGTCCCCAAAGGACACCAGGGCGCCGTCTTCCTGCAGGATCGCTTCAATGACGCAGTCGCACGGAGCCTTGACCTCGCTCATCATCTTCATTGCCTCCATGAGGCAGACGGTCTGACCCTTCTGCACCTTGTCGCCGACCTGGACAAAGGGCGGCTGGTCGGGTGCAGGCGCCATGTAAAAGGTGCCCACCACAGGGGCGGTGATGCACTTGCCTTCCGGCGCGGGGGCGGCGGCAGGCGCGGCCGGGGCCGGAGCGGGGGCGGCGGGAGCCGCCGGGGCAGCCGCAGGCGCGGGGGCCGCAGCCGGCGCGGCAGGGATGCCCTTGCCCATCTCCAGGTCGGCGTCCTTGGAGTGCAGCTTGAAAGAAGTGAGGCTGCTGGCGTCAAACCGGGCCATCAGCTCCAGAATTTCCTGATTGGTCATAGAAGGCTCCTTTCGGTCCAGAAACAATGTGGAAGATCTCTGGCAGGGAAAGGTTTACTCAGCCTTCTCAGCCTCGCCGGCGTGCTCCTGCAGGTAGTTGTACAGGTCGCCCACGGTCTTCATGTTGGGCAGGTCCTCGTCGGCAATGGCGATGCCGAAAGCCTCCTCCAGAGCCATCGACAGCTCGACGGCGGACAGGGAATCGGCCTCCAGGTCCTCGGCCAGGGTGGCCTCCATGGTGACCTT
>DWVD01000005.1 GCA_019120395.1 Candidatus Gemmiger faecigallinarum | reverse complement strand
ATTTTTTTGCCCGCTATTCCGTTTAAGTATCAATATATTTGGCGCTATAATGTTTATTTTCGGCTTATCCCGCCTTTTTCGACTTCCACTTCCGCCCCGTCCGCCGTTCAACCCCCATTTCTCATTCTTCCTGTAAACTCACACCGGGGCATGGCGCACCCGGGCCGCGGGAAAAACGGGGCTGCGGTTTCCCCAAAGCCGGCGCGGCAAAATGCGGTCACAGCGCCAGGCCGAACACCAGCAGCAAAACCAGCAGCGCCGCATTGGCGGCGGTGAACAGCGCAAAATAGCGCCCGCGCTGTTCCGGCGCTTCGCGGCTGACCTGCTTGTAGGAGATCAGGCTTGCCATCGATGCGATCAGCGTGCCCAGGCCGCCCAGATTGCAGCCGACGATCAGGGCGGGCCAGTCCTGGGTGAAGCCGGACAAAAGCAGCGCCGCCGGCACGTTGCTGATGACCTGGCTGGCCAGCACGGCGACCATCTCGACGCGGCCCTCCAGCACCGAGACCAGAAACTCGCGGAAAGGCTCCACCCGCCCGACATTGCCGATAAAAACAAAGAAAGCGATAAACGTCCCCAGCAGCGAGTAGTCCACGCCGGCCAGCAGTTTGCGGTCGGTCGCCGCCAGGTAGACCGCCGTCACGGCGGCCACCGCCAGCGGCGGGAGCAGGCCGAACAGCGCCAGCAGGCACAGCGCAAACCCGGCGCCGTACACCGCCAGCAGCCGGGGGCGGCGGATGGCGGCGTCCACCCGCACCAACCCGATGGGCTGCGAGGGCAGCAGCGCCCCCGCAATGGCCAGGCACACGCCGGACAGCGCCACATACGGCAGCATCAGCCCGCACAGCGCGCCGAACCCCATGCCGGACCGGGCGTAGAGGTACAGGTTCTGCGGGTTGCCCATGGGCGTCAGCATGCTGCCCAGGTTGGCGGCCAGCGTCTGCAGCACGACCAGCGGCACCAGCAGCCGCCGCTGCTGCGCCATGGTAAGTACGATGGAGGCAAACGGCACAAAGGTGATCAGCGACACATCGTTTGTGACGACCATGCTGAAAAAGAAGGGCAGGAACACCAGCACCAGCAGCATGCCCCGGCTGGTGCGCACGCGGCCCAGCAGCCGGCTGCCAAGAAAGTTGAACAGCCCCGCCTGCTGGAACCCCTTCATCACGGCCATCAGGCTGAACAGCTGTGCCAGCGTGTCCCAGTCCACATAGTCCAGGTAGCCCGCGTCCGGCGGGACCAGAAAGGCGGACACCGCCGCCAGGCAGACCGCCGCCGAAAGCACCGTTTCGGCCCGGAAAAACCGGACGCAGCGTTTGAATGCAGTTGACAAAAAGATCCCTCCCAAGGGGCAGGCATCCGCCTGCCCCGGCCGCAAAATGCTCCGGGAATGGAACCATCCCCGGAGCACGGCGCGCCAAAGCGGCGGCGCGCCGGAAAAACAGATAGTGCCGTGGGGCGGTCAGAACGCCCACTCGCCGTCTTGGAAGATCTCCACCGTCTCGCCGTTTTTGCGCAGGCCGGTGACGCGGCTGTCCGCGGCACCCACCATCACGTCCTCGTGGATGGCCGAGTCGTTCAGCCCCTTTTCCAGCAGCTGGGCGCGGGTCATGCCGCGGCCGCCTACAATGTTGGTGGGGTAGCCGGCGCCAAAGGCGATGTGGCAGGCGGCGTTCTCGTCAAACAGGGTGTTGTAGAACAGCACGCCGCTTTTGCGGATGGGGCTGGAGGCCGGCACCAGCGCAAACTCACCGATGCGGCAGGCGTTCTCGTCGGTGGAGAGCAGCTCGCCCAGCAGGTCGGCGTTTTTCTCGGCGCCGTGCTCCACCACCTTGCCGTCCCGGAAGGTCACATGCCAGCCGTCGATCAGCTGGCCGTTGTAGACGTAGGGCCGGGTGCCGTAAACGACGCCGTCGACCCTGTCGCGGTGGGGCGCGGTGAACACCTCCTCGGTGGGGACGTTAGCAATAAACTCCACGCCGTTCTCGCCCACGCTGGAAGCGCCCTCCCAGGTGGCGTCCTCAGCCAGGCCGACGGTCAGGTCGGTGCCGTTGGCGCTGGTCATGCGGACGCTGTCCAGCTGCCAGGCGTTCAGCTGGTCGCGGCGGGCCTTGGTTTTGGCCACGTGCTCTTTCCAGGCGGACACCGGGTCGCCGGTGGTCACGCGGCAGACCTCAAAGATCAAGGCCCACAGCTTTTCCATCGCCTCGTCCACCGGCATGCCGGGGAACACCTTGGCGGCCCAGCCGGGGGCGGGTACCGCCGCCACGCACCACTGGACGCGGTCGTTCATGGTGTACTCCTGCCAGGGCTTCAGCACGGTGCGGCGGGCCAGGTTGACCCGGTTCAGCTTGCCGGCGTCCAGCCCGGCGTAGGCTTCCGGGTCGGCGGCATGGATGGCCAGCGTGCAGCAGCCGTCCGGGTCCTCGGCAAAGTCCAGCCAGCTGCGCAGCTCGTAGGGCTTCATGGCCTTCAGGTCCTCCTCGGCGGCCAGCTCCATGTCGATGCGGGACAGGCGCTCGTCCTCCCAGCGCACCACCACCCGCTTGGCGCCGGCCTCGTAGCCGGCGCGGGCGCAGGCGTGGGCGAACTCCGGCATGGTCACCGGGCAGCGGACGATAAAGTTCTGCCGCGGCTGCACGTTCACGCCCACCTTGACGATGAAATCGGCGTACAGCTGCATAAATTTCTGATCCATCTTGT
>DWVD01000041.1 GCA_019120395.1 Candidatus Gemmiger faecigallinarum | reverse complement strand
TCGGCAAAGCCCTGGTACTGGGCCAGCAGCGCGCCGGACAGCGCCACCAGGCCGTTGGAGATCATCAGGCCGATGACCTTGTTCAGGCTGGTGTTGATGCCCTGGGCGCGCGCCATGCTGGCGTTGCAGCCGGTGGCGCGGATGCCGCAGCCCAGCTCGGTGCCAAAGAACCAGTACAAAATGGCGATGACCGCCGCAATGATGACCGCCACCACAAAGATGGTGTTCTGGTAGAAAGGCACGTCCTTGATGTAGCGCAGCGACACCGCCAGGTCGTACTTGTCCACATTGATGGCCTGGTTGGACTTGCCCATGATCTTAAGGTTGATGCTCCACAGGGCCAGCTGGGTCAGGATGCCGGCCAGAATCGGCTGGATGCCCATGAAGGTGTGGAAGATGCCGGTGACAAAGCCCGCCAGCAGCCCGGCGCAGGTAGCCGCCAGGATCGACACCCACACGTTGCAGCCGCTCAGCATGCACATGATGCAGACCGCGCCGCCGGTGCACAGCGTGCCGTCCACCGTCAGGTCGGCAATGTCCAGCACCCGGTAGGTGATGTAGACGCCGATGGCCATAATGGCCCAGATCAGGCCCTGCGCCACAGCGCCGGGCAGGGCATTGACCAATGTCATGATATCCAAGAGAAACAAACCTCCCCGTTTTTGCAGGGCGCGCCGGGCGTCCTGTCCCGGCCGGCCCGGCGGGCCGGCCAAAAAAGTTACAGACTGTTATAGTATAGCAAAAAGGCGGAAAAAAGGGAAGCCCTTTTCCCGCCTTTTCTGCTGTATGTCAGAAGGTTCCGGTATTACCCTTCAATGGCGACGTAGTCGTCGGGCACCGTGATGTTCAGCGCCTCGCAGTTGGAGGGGTTGTACATTTTGGTAAAGTTGGGGGCGTACTCGATGGGCATGGTGGAGATGTCCGCCTCGCCGGTCAGGACTTTGACCGCCATCTCGCCGGTGGCATAGCCCAGGTCGTAGTAGCTGATGGACAGGGTGGCCACGCCGCAGCCGGAGCAGATGCCCTGCTCGCCTGCAATGATGGGCACCTCGGCCGGCAGGCAGATGTTCTGGATGATCTCGGTGTTGGAGGCGGCGGTGTTGTCGGTGGGAACGTAGAGGACGTCGCAGCTGGTGGAGGCGCTGGTGACAATGGTGGCCAGGTCGTTGGAATCGCTGAAGGAGTAATCCTCAACGGTGTAGCCCATCTCGGTCAGGTAGCCGGTGACCTGCTCCACCTGGTAGGCGCTGTTGGGTTCGGCGCTGCAGTACAGCATGCCCACGGTGGGGTACTGGTCAACCGGGAAGAAGTCGGCCAGCATCTGCGCCTGCTCATCCAGCGGGGCCAGGTCGCTGGTTCCGGAGACGTTGCCGCCCACGGTGCCGTCAAAGCCGTCGATGCCCAGCGCCACGCCGTACTCGGTGACAGAGGTGCCCAGGATGGGGATGTCCGCGGTGCCGGCGGCAGCCGCCTGCAGGGCGCTGCTGCCGTTGGCCATGATCAGGTCGTACCCGCTGGAGACAAAGCCGTTGATGATGGTGGAGCAGGTGTTGGAATCGCCCTGGGCGTTCTGCTCGTCAAAAGTGACGTTATCCTCGCCAAAGGCCTCCACAAGGGCGTCCTTGAAGCCCTGGGTAGCGGCGTCCAGCGCCTCGTGGGGCTGCTGCTGGCAGATGCCGATGTTGTAGACGCCGCCCGACGCGCCGGTCTCGGCGCTGTCCGCCGAGTCTCCCGCCGCAGAGGAGCTTCCGCTGGCGTCCGCAGCGCTGGAAGCATCCGCCGCAGAGGACGAACCGCCGGAGCTGCAGGCCGCCAGGCTGAGCGCCAGACAGGCCGCGGTCAAAATGGAAACTGCTTTTTTCATGCGTATCTCTCCCCTGTTTTCTCGGCCGGGAGCACCGCCGCACAGGGCATCCGCCGCCTGGACGGCGGGGCGGTGTCCTCTCTCCCTTCTGCCGATTTAATGCTTTAAAGTATAGCATATCACAGTCAGCTTGGCAATGGACAAACAAACAATTTGCCCCATTGCATCCCGGTCACTTTTTAGCGTTTTGTACAAAACCGAACCGTTTTGCCGCCAAAAGCAACCGCAGGGCCGCGCCAAATCTGGCACAGCCCTGCGGAAAATCGGACGCGGCCGCAGCTTTTGTGCGCCGCCAGCGCCCTGCAGATATTGGATGCCCGGGATGCTGTTCCCTGCTCCCGGTCACTCGCCCCGGTATTCCAGATGGAACTGCAGCGCCCCCAGCAGGTTGGCGTCGTTGCCATAGCGGCAGGTCACGATCTCCGGCGCCGGCATGGGGGTAAACGGCACCGACGCAAACTGCCGCTCCACTGCGTCGCGGATGACCCGGGTGACCTCCGGCCGGGCGCTGATGCCGCCGCCGATGGCGATGCGCTGCAGATCCAACACTGCCTGCAGCGAGTAGATGCCGGCCGCCGCCATCTCGCCGAAGGTGCGCAGCGTTTCGGCGGCTTCCGGCTCGCCGGCCTCGTAGGCGTCAAAGAAGGCAAAACCGTCCACGCTGCCTTCCGGCAGGCCCTTCCGCTGTTCGTAATGCGACAGCAGGCCTTTTGCCGACATCCAGCTGCTCCACATGGCATCGTTCAGCGCAGTGACGTCGGTGCAGCCGCGGGCCATCTTGTCAAAGTCCATGCCCAGTACCGACAGTTCCCCCGCCGCATAGCTGGAGCCCATCCAGACCCGGCGGCCCAGCAGCAGGCCACCGCCGGTGCCGGTGCCCAGCACGATGACCGCGCCGTTTTCCACGTCGGCCAAAGCGCCGTTCCACGCCTCGGCACGCACCGCGCACTTGCCGTCGTTGGCAATGGTCGCCGGCGCGTGCAGGCAGTCCGTCAGCAGCCGGCCCACAGGCGCGTCCTTGATAAAGGCAAAGATGCCGCCGGTGTGGGCGACGCCGCGGGCGGTGTCGATGCGGCCGGGCATGGACACCGCCGCGCCGGCATACTGCCCGGCAAATTTCGCGCCGAGGGGCGCGATGGCCGCCAGCAGCGCGTCCATGCCCTCCAGCGGCGAGGGCACCTTGCCCTGCTCCACGATAGAACCGTCCCGCTCCATCAGGGCATATTTGATAAAGGTGCCGCCAATGTCCAGTACCAGATAACGCTGCATCGTGATCCTCCTCTTTCTTTTCTGTCAGTTTTTCCTTAGCCGGCAATGCGCAGCCGCCGGCGCCGTTTTATTACCTGGATAGGCAAAACGCTTCTTAACCAAGCCCGTGCCAACGTTTTTGACTTCCTTGCGCAAACGGCTAAAAATCCAATTTTGTTAAATGCCTTTCACCAAAAACAATTCCATTGGCTGTTCATGCCCCGGAACATCTACAACAAAGCCGCCGCAATCTTTATAGCCTAATTTTCTGTAAAAATGCTGCGCTTCTTCATCGACCTGCGTAGAGGTCAAAAGCATATTATATCCCTGCGCTTTCATATCCGCTTCCCAATGCTCCATCAGTTTTTTGCCGCAGCCCTTCCCCCGATATTTCCAATCAACAAACAGCATTGTGCAAAACGGCGTATTATCCCAAAAGAGATTGTATCTCAGCAAGCCTATTGGTTTATTGCCCTCTGATAACACATACCCTCTTTTATGGCTGACCTTGCTGTCAAATTCCTGTTCCGGCAAATGCTTATCAAGGCTGTACCAAAATTCTTTATCTTCCGGCCGAACATACCTGATTTCTATCATCCGCTTTTACCATGCCATTTCCTTTTTGTCGGTTCGTATCATAAATTATAGCACCCG
Source organism: Candidatus Gemmiger faecigallinarum (assembly GCA_019120395.1). GTDB lineage: Bacteria > Bacillota > Clostridia > Oscillospirales > Ruminococcaceae > Gemmiger > Gemmiger faecigallinarum. The sequence goes on along the minus strand of DWVD01000041.1, from coordinate 1,294 downwards.
CATATAAAATATTCTACCTGTGCGGCAAACAAGAGCGTAAAAGCCCAACAGGTCCCCTGTTTTTGTATGCCGCTCGGCTTCGATACGTTTTGTTATGGAAAACCGCATCTGCCTGTGATATACTGATGCCAGGCACAGCAGGAACGCGTCCGCACGCCCGTCCTGCTTTGCGCGCAGGAACAACGGCAGCATTATGGGGGGCCGCATCATGGAATTCATTTTTGAAACGCAATATACCGCCAAAACAATGGCTGTCATGGCCAGGGCGCTGCGAAAGACCATCCGAAAAAAGCGCAGCCGCCGTTCCCACATATTTGGCTGGGTCGTTTTTGCGCTCGGCGTGCTGCTTGTTCTGGCAAACGGTTTTGCGCTCAACCTTCGCACCGTCGTCACGCTGGCTGCCGCGGCTGTGATCCTTTTTGCCCTGCTGTTTGAGGACCGGATCAACGGATATGTGGCCAGCAAACAGCTTCTTCCCGGCACGGAAAAGGCCGTGACGGTATTTTCCGAAAGCGGTTTCGCCTCCGCAACAGACGTCGGAACCACCGAATGGAAATACGACAAAATCGCAATGCTTGCAGAAACCGCCGGCTTTTTTGTTTTTATCTTCAGCGCAAGCCATGCCCAGCTGTATGATAAACAGCATTTACAGGGCGGGACAGCCGAGGAGTTCCGCCGTTTTATAGAGCAGCAAACCGGGAAGCCGGTCCAACAGATCCAATAATCTTTTCCGGGTCCGGCCGATCGCTTCAAAAAGTGTCCAAATTTCAAAATGGCTTTGTCCAAAAGCGGCGGCTGCACGGTAGCCGCCGCTTCTTTTTATGCATCCGGGCACGGCAAATCTCGGAAACAGAAAAAGGCACAGCCCGCCAGATCGTTCCGGCGCTGTGCCTTTTTGTTCTGCCGTTAAGTGACGGCTTCCCCCCGGTAAGCCGTTCCGCCGCCATGCGGACAGCCGCCCGGGAGTATCCGTCCCCATTATAGCACGCTTTTTTTGCAGGAAGCCCAAAACGCTTTATTGCCCTTTGCCCTCCGTCGCCACTGCTCCCGGCAAAAGTGATCTATTTCTCTCATTTTTCTCTTGACAACAAGCTCATGCAGTGATATATTTGTCGCAAAGAGAGATAAATATATCACTTTTCTTTCTGCGGATACCGCTCTCTGGTAAATTGCAAGCCGAGAGTCCCGTTTGTATTCCAAAACTCCCGTTTTGTAATTTAAAATCCTGTTTTGTAAGCGAGATTCCCACTTTGTAAATGAAAATCCCGCTTTGTAAGCAAGATTCCCGGATTTT
>DWVD01000040.1 GCA_019120395.1 Candidatus Gemmiger faecigallinarum | reverse complement strand
AAGCCGGGCCGGTCGGTAACGCGCAGCGCCAGGTCGATCAGGTCGTCCACATAAATGTAGTCTCGCCGCTGGTTGCCGTCGGAGTGGAACTCCGGCACGCGGCCGTAGTACAGCTCCCGGATCATGTAGCCCACAAAGGGCGGCTGCTTGCGCAGGCAGTCGATGTGGGGGCCGTAGACGTTGGCAAACCGCAGGCAGGTGACGTTCATGTTGTAGGTCTCGGCAAAGCTGCGGCAGAACTGCTCGGCGCAGTATTTGGTGCTGGGGTAGATCAGCGTGGGGGCGTTGAACTTGTCCTCCACGGTGGGGAATTCGGTCTCGTTCTCGTACATGGCGTTGGTGGACGCCTGCACCAGATGTTTGACGCCGTGGCGGCGGCACAGCTCCAGAAGGTTGACAAGCCCCAGTGTGTTGACGCTGACCGCCTCCACCGGGTCGGACTGGCAGTCGGGCAGCGGCGCGATGCCGGCGATGTTGTACACCACGTCGAACCGCTCCTTCTCGAACAGTTCGGGCAGTTTTTCCCGGTCGCGGATGTCCATGCGCAGCACGTCGGGGCCGAAATCGTGGTCCTCAAAGCGCAGATTGTCCAAATTGCCGTAGGAAAAATTGTCGATGCCGACGACGGCGTCGCCCCGCTTCCACAGCGCGTGGCAGAGCTGGCCGCCGATGAAACCGGCCGCGCCGGTGACGAGTACTTTCATGGGGATACCTCCATTTACAAATGAGGAATTAGGAATTTTTTGGCGGCAGGCTGCCGGCCAAAGGGATCGGCAGGCGGATGGTTGACGGGCCGATGCTGGCATCGTCCCCTGCGGATGCGGCGGCAAACGCCCGCCAAACCGCAGGGGTAAGGGCGCGGCCAGGTGCCGCACCCCTCCGCCCGCGCTGCGGGCACCTCCCCTTGCAGGGGAGGCTTTGCGGCGGGCGTGAACGCCCGCCCTGCCGCCGGCATCGCAGGGCCGCCCTTTACACGTTGGACGCCACTACCTGGTAGCCGTACTTTTCCACCGGTTTGGCGCGCATCTCCCGCTCGACAAACTTTTTGGGGCCGGCGACATACTGCCCGCACATGCGCAGCAGGCTGAGGGCAAAGCTGGTCAGTTTGGTGTTGGAGACCTGGTCCTCCTCCCGCCAGCTGATGGGGAAAAACAGCATCTTCTGCTTGTAGTGGCACTGGGCCAGGATCATGCAGTCGTTGAAATACTGGGTGTCGGGGAACTTGAGGTAGTAGCCGTTTTTCAGACCGTCTACCTTGTACAGGTTCAGCCCGCTGCCCAGGTCGGTGATCTTGTGCAGCGTCACCATGCTGAACAGCCAGTTGAAGCCGTAATTGCCCAAAATGCGCAGCGCGCTGTACCCTTTGATCTGGCTGCCCTTCATAAAGCGGCTGCCCAGGCAGCAGTCGTAGCTTTTGTATTCGCCGGAGGCGATCAGAGGGTACAGGTCGCGGGCGTCGCCCTGGTCGTCGCCGTGCAGCACCACCAGGTAGTCGTACCCGTGGCGGGCGGCGTACTGAAACGCCACCTTGTGGCTGCCGCCCAAGCCGTAATTTTCGTTGTTGCGCAAAAGCCGCACCGGCGTGTTGGGGTGGGCGGCCATCCAGGCCAGCACCGCGGCCTCGGTGTTGTCGGTGGAGCGGTTGTTCACCACGATGGTCTCGGACACAAAGCCGGACACCTTGGGATCCAGCAGCTGGTCCAGCACCCGCGGCACCTGCTTTTCGCAGTTATAGGCGGGGATAAACAATAAAAAACGTTCCGGCATACCTGACTCCTCCCAAAAGTTACAGCGATGCGGCGCCCGGGTCCTGCCCGCCGGCCGACAGACATTCCACCAGCCGCAGGACCAGTTCCTGCTGCTGCGGCGGCAGGTGGCCGATGTGGACGCAGTAATCGTCCGTCAATCCCAGCAGATAGTCCGCCGAGACGTGAAAGATCCGGCACAGGGCCAGAAGGTTTGCCACCGACGGCATCGAGACTCCCATCTCCCATGCGTTGATGGCGCTGCGCGAGACGCCCACATCGTGCGCCAGCGCCGCTTGTTTGATGCCGCTTTGTTCCCGCAGCTGCTTCAGATTTTCACTAAACAAGGCAACACCTCCCATAATAGACGCTGCTATGGTCAGGATACACGATTCGCTGTGACATTATAATGTCGCAAAATAACAGCAAAGTATCATATATGATATTTAAATCCCCTGCCGCCGGGGACGGCAGGGGCGGGGGCTGAGCGGGCAGGGCGGCGTTTGGTCATTCGGCGGCGGGGGCCGTGCCGTCCACCGTCAGCACCTCCAGGCTGGCGGAACCCACCTGCACCTGCATGCGGCCGCTGATGGTGAAATAGTCCTCCAGCCAGGTGTGGAAGGCGTCCAGGTCGCGGATGCAGTTGTCGTTGTAGACGATCACGTCGGGGGCTTTTTCGGGCAGCTCCAGATAGTAGCTGGCAAAGCGGCTGTCGCTGTCGGTGGAGGAGATCACCGACGCCTGGCCGATCTCCAGCGTGCCGTCGGCCATCAAAAAGGCCAGGCCCTCCACGTCGCCGGTGGTCAGCAGCACGCTCTCGCCGGCATGGGGGGCCAGCGCCTGTTCCAGCGCGTGGTACATGTCGGCGGCGGCCTCGTCCGCCCAGGTAAAGGCGGCAGGGCCGGCGGACAGGTACTCCATCCGGGTGTCCAGCACGTTGTGGGGCTTCCAGCCGGTGGTCAGCACCAAAAAACTCCGGCATACCACCAAAAACGCCAGGAAAAGCAGCAGCAGGCCGTCGGCCCAGTCGCTCCGCAGGGCGTAAGGGACGGTCGGGTCGCTGCCGGGCTGCTCCGCGGTGCCCTGCCCGGCGGCGCGGGCCTGCAGGGCCAGCGCCAGCACCGCGCAGACGGCCGGCCAGGTCAGGTACATAAAGGTGGCCGAAAGCCCCAGCAGCGTGGACCGCAGAATGAACAGATACGCCACGACGCCGGGCAGATACCCCAGCCAGAACAGCGCCGACCGGGGCGTGCCCCGGCTGCCGCGGAAAAACCACAGCCCGGCAATGGCCAGCGCCGGGGTGAAATACCGCTCGTCCAGGCTGGAGTCCCGCACTGCCCGCACCAGGCACAGCGCGATGGTCAGCGCGCCGAACAGCGCAAAGAACAGGTTGAGCCAGAACCGGATGTTGCGGATGGGCCGCTCGCGCCGCAGGGCGATGTCCCGCCCGATGCCGACGCCCGCCACTGCCAGCGCGGCCAGCGCCGGCTTGGCCAAAAACCGCGCCACGTCCGCCGCCTGCCCCAGCAGCAGCGACAGGCGCTCGGCAGTGGAAAAGTCGTACTGCGGGTCGTTGAGGATCAGCGAGGCGCGGCTCAACAGCGTCTGCACCGACATGCCCTGCAGCACATACGCCACAAACGCCGCCGCGCAGACTGCGCAGGCGCCGAAAGCCGTCAGCGTGCCGGCCGGGATGCCGAGAAACCGCCGCTCGCCGGCCCGGCGGCCCAGCAGGAACATGCCGATGAAGGAAACCGGCGCCGCAAAGGCGCTTTGGGGGAAGGCCAGCACGCTCAGGCTCAAAAACACGCCGCCCAGCGCCATCCGCCACAGTCCCCTGCCGCCCCGGTCAAAGTAGCCGTAAAAGCATAAAAAGGCCGCCAGCGTAAAGTGGAACTGCTGCGAGATATAGTCCGGCCCCAAAAACCATTTGGGTGTGTAGGCAAACAGCGCCAGCGCGGCCAAAAATGCCGTCTGCGCGCTGAGTTTTGACCGCATGGTGCGGTAAAACCACACCGACAGCCCGGCTTTTGCCAGCACCATCACCACGCGCACAAACAAAAGCACGCCGGTGGTGCCGCCGGTGACGGTATAGAACAGCCACAAGAGCACCGCCGCCGGCAGCGCCGACAGCTGGTGCGGCTCCCACATGGTGTAAAACAGGGCGTCGCCCTTGACCAGCCGCCAGCTGATGGACAGGGCGTACTGCTCGTCAATCTCCAGGCCGGAGAACAGCGTTTTGCCCACCGACAAAACGGCCAGCAGCGCCAGCACCGCGGCGGCGACGTGATACGGTTCGATTCGACGTTTGGCAGACATGGAAGGCCTCCGGATAGATGGTTGGGGGATGTCTTGAAATAGCAGAGGGAAAAGGCGGGAGGGTTTTCAACAAAAATGTTGAAAGCGCGGGCGGCCGGCGGAAGCGGCCTTTACGGATACAGCGCGGCGTCCCGGCGGGATATGATCGCCGCAAGGCGGCAATGCACCCCTCCGCCCGCGCTGCGGGCACCTCCCCTTGCAGGGGAGGCTTCGGGGCGGGCTGCCGCTTCGGGAAGCTCCCCCGCAAGGGGCTGCGGAGCCGGGCAACGCCGGCCGTTACAAGTGCCGCCCCAGCAGGGTGTCCCTTGCCAGCCAGACCCAGGGCAGCCAGTTCTGGCGGAAAGCGTCCCACTTGCGCTGGACGGCGTTCAGCCGGGGCCTGGTCCCCTTCACCGCCGCCATGTCGATCCATTTGGACTTGTCCCGCACGACGATCTTTTGCGCAAAGGGCATGTCCCAGCCCTCCGGGTACCAATAGGCGGGGGTCAGCAGGCGGTAGGACGCCGGGTCCTGCTCGGCAATATAGCGGTTTAAGTGGCTCTCGTCATGCCACAGCGCCATCTGGCCGTCGGCCAGGTCGGCGTCGGTGCGGCGGTCCAGCTCCCGGCTCATGGCCAGAAACGCCGCCGCCGTGCCGCCGTTCAGCCCGCCGGAAACATAATCCCGCCCGCAGTTGTAAGGGATGTACGCCCGGCATTTGGGGTTGCGGTCGTAGGTGTAAAAAATCGGTTTCTTGTCCCAAAAGCCCGGCTGCTGCACCACCAAAAGCCGCTCTCCCCTGCCCGGCCGGGGCAGAAACTCCGCCTCGGTGACGGTCTCGCGGCAGACCAGGTTGGCGTTGGCAAAAAACAGGTAGTCCATTTTGCCCAGCGCCTCCGCCTGCCCCGCAAACATCTTGAACCGCAAAAGCGAGCTGTACGGCCAGTCCAGCGCCTTCTGGTAAATGCGGCGCACGTCGGGGGCGCCGTCGCCCTCGATGGACGGGGCGTCGGTAAAGACGAAAAAGATCTTGTCGCTCTCCGGCAAAAACCTTTCGCGGAAGGTGCGGTAAAAGTCCGGCCAGAACACCGTGTATTTGCCGGTGCAGATGTATAAAATGCCCACCTTTGCCATCGTTTACGCTCCCTTCCGGCGGATGCGCCGCCACAGCTCGGCCGCACGGCCGCGCAGGTATTCGGCGTCCGAAGAAAACCCGTAGCATGCCAGATTGATGGCGTTTGGCACCACGCAGACCACCAGCACACGCGCCGCCATGCCCGGGATGCCCCCCGGCAGCAGGCTGCACAGCCAGTAGCTGCCGCCCATGCACAGCGCCAGCGTGGCCAGGTGGCACAGCTGTACCCGCAGATACCGCCCGCCGCAGCCGCGCATGAACCCGCCGAACACCACTTTGGCCCGGCCCAGCCACATCAGGCAGTGGGCGAACACCGTGGCCGCCGTGACGCCCGCCAGCCCGAAGGGGATGACCAGCACAAAGCTCAAAACCAGGTTGGACACGCCGCTGGCCACCATGAACCACTGGTCCTGCTCAAAGTGGCCCAGCACGGCGCGGTAACTGCCCAGCATCCGGTGGTTCCAGCCCACATACTCGTTCAGGCAGAACCAGAACACATAGGCCATGGGCAGCAGCCACCGGTCGCCCAGCCACAGCGTGATGAAGGGCTGGAACAGGCAGAAGTAGGCCGCCGCCACAAAGCTGCCGAACAGATAGCTGAACAGGTCCATGCTCCAGAACACCTTTTTCTGATGGTCGTCGGCCTCGGCGGTCTTGTCGTAGACGATGTTGCCGATGGCGGCCGAGAAGCTGTCCAGGATCTTGTTGCCGATGTTGGTCACCGCCGACGACACCGACGAGTAATTGTCCAGATAGGTCACACTGGAAGTGCCCCGCATGCGGGTCATGACCAGGCTGTCCGACGTGCCGTAGATGGCGTTGGAGATGCGGTGCACCAGATAATACCGCAGGTCGTGGAACATCCCCAACCCCTTGAAGTCGGCCCAGGTGACCTTGACGTCCCGCACTTCAGGGAAATCCCTGCGGTAGCGCATCGCCACCACCACGTTGGCCAGCGTGTTGCACAGGACGGTGACGCCGAAATACAGATTGTAGTTGCCGGCGAAATTGAGCGAGATGAAAATGCGGGCCAGATAGGTCAGCACATTAAAGCACAGGTCGATGCGGGTGCAGACGTAGCCCTGCTGGGTGCAGGTGTAAAGCAGCCGCCGGGTGACCAGGAAGTAGCTGGACAGGGCGGACAGCGCCTGCAAAAGATAGATCGAGTGGACGGCGTCCCAGTCAGTGTCCGGCTCCACGATGAGCAGCGGCAGAAAGAAGTAGAACACCACCGCCAGCGCCGCGATGACCCCGCCGATGAGCCGGTAGGTCCACTTGTACAGCGACATGTACTTGCTGATCTTTTCGATATCTTTGGCGGCCAGCTGCTCATACAGGCGGTAGCTGATGACGCTGCCCACGCCCAGCTCGGCGATGGAAAAGACGCTGAACATCTTTTCGATCACGCCGGCAGTGCCGGGGATGTCGATGTCAAAGTTGGACACAAACAGCGCCCGCGACACCAGCGCCAGCAGCAGAAGCAGCAAACTGGACCCCAGCGAGTAAGCCAGATTGATGATGGTACGTCGTGTTCTCATAGAAGGGACCTTTCGGGGGAGATGTGTGAGGGCGGGTGTGGAAAATGCCGCAGATTTTGCGGAAAGCGGGCACCGCCGTTCCGGCAGATGGCTTGCCGCGGTTTGTAGGGCGGGCGTTCACGCCCGCCGCCAACCTTGCGGAAAGCGGGCGCTGCCGGGTTGGCAGAAATTGCGGCGGAAGATTCCGTTGCGTAGGGGCCGATGCTTGCACTGCCGCCCGCAGGCGGCGTTTCGGAGGTCAACCGCCGAAGGCGGCTTTTAGGCCGGAGATCGGCCCGCAGGGCTTGCAGCGCCGCAAACCCTCCCGGCGGGCGTGAACGCCCGCCCTACAATTTGTCGCAGACGGGCAGCAAAACCGGGAACGGTATCCGTCTGCCGGGACGACGGGACGATGCGGGCATCGTCCCCTACGGGGGGCGCGGTAATTGGCGTCGTTCCGTTCCGGCAGATGGTTTGCCGCGGTTTGTAGGGCGGGCGTTCACGCCCGCCGCTGACCTTGCGGAAAGCGGGAGCCGCCGGGTTGGCAGAAATTGCGGCGGAAGATTCCGTTGCGTAGGGGCCGATGCTTGCATCGGCCCGCGGGGCTTGCGGCGCCGCAAACCCTCCCGGCGGGCGAGATCGCCGCCCTACAATTTGTCGCAGACGGGCAGCAAAACCGGGAACAGCATCCGCCGCCGGGATGACGGGACGATGCAAGCATCGTCCCCTACGGAGGGGCGCGGTGAACGGTACTGCCGTTTTGTTCCGGCAAGGTGCTGCCGAAGCGTGTAGGGCGGGCGTTTACGCCCGCCGCCGGGGCCTTGCGGTAAACTGTGCTTACAGGAAACGGCATCCGCCGCCGGGCAGCGCTGCGGCAGCAGTCACCGCTTCAGCAGGCCGGCGGCCCACAGCGCGAACCGCGCGCCGAACAGTTTCAGCAGCCAGCGGAACAGCGCCCAGTCGGCGCGGCCGCGGCACTGGTCGCCGTAGTCGTACAGCGGTTTGCACTGGTCGATCAGCGGCGCGCAGGCATGGCGCACCGATTTATCGCGGCAGGCGGCGGCGCGGGCCTCCGGCCAGAAGGCGTTGGCGGTGCGGCGCAAGATCTCGGTGCGCTCGGCGGGCAGGCAGCCGCCCTCGGCAAACAGCTGGGCAAAGCCCCGAAGCGCCGCCAAAATGCCGGTGAAATGCTTGGGCAGATTGGCGTTCATCAGGCTGCCGGCCCGGTTTTCCCGGTAGTGGGTCATGACAAAATCGGCGAAATACAGCCGATGGCAATGGCGCAGCAAAAGCAGGTCGAAGGGGTAATCCTCGGCCCAGACGACGCCGGGCCAGAACGTCACCCCGCTTTCGGCCAGAAACTGCCGCCGCAGGCAGAATTTCCACACCGACCAGTGGGCGCTGTCGTACAGGCGGGCGACGCGGGCGGCGTAGTCGCCGCTCTCGAACCCGCCCGGCACAAGCCGCACCGCCGCAGACTCCCGCAGGACGCCGTCGGCCTCGTCCAGGGATAAGTAGCGGGCCACATACCAGTCGTAGCCGGGGTGTTCCTCCAGCGTGCGGCGCAGATGCGCCAGCATATCGGGCGCCCACTCGTCGTCGCTGTCCAGAAACAGCAGCCACTCTCCTTTTGCAGCCGCGATGCCGGTGTTGCGGGCGGCGGCCAGGCCCTGGTTTTTCTGGTGCAGCGCCACCACGCCGGGGATCTCGGCGGCAAAGGCGTCGCACAGGGCGCCGCAGGCGTCGGTGGAGCCGTCGTCCACCAGGATGCACTCCCAGTCCGGCGGGCCGGGCTGTTCCGCCACGCTCTTGACGCAAAGCGGCAGATACCGCTGCACATTGTACACCGGCACGATGACCGAAAAGCGGATTTCGCCCTCACGATGCACAGAAACACCTTCTTCCTCGTTCATTTCTCAGTCCCCTGCCGCCACCAGCCGCCAGCCGGGCAGGTAGAGGGCGCTCTGCTTGCCGTTGGCGTACCAGCGGTCGGGGGCGAACACCAGCTTGTCCGGCGCGTCGCCCAGGTACTGCGCCCACCAGCTGTAGGTGGAATTGCTGAGGATGAAATGCCGGCACAGCTGCATCAGCGCCAGGTCGTGGGCGGCGCTGCCGGGGGTGATGTACTCCGCCGGCAGCCCGGCGGTGTCCAGGTGGTCCTGCGCCCACAAGATATCGTCCGAAAAGACGAACAGCGTTGCACCGGGGCAGGCGTCCCGCAGGGCGCGGCAGCAGCGGGCGTAGTAGCCGGAGGTGCACACCTGCAGCGCGGCGTTCTCCGGGTTCTGGTAGTCCCCCCGGCGGATGTGCAGGCACACCGCCGCCGGCTGGGACAAAATGGCCGAGGCCAGGTCCGGGTCGGGCGCGGCGGCGGGCCGCAGCTCGGCGCAGACGGCGTCCCGGAAATCGGCAAAATAGGCCTCGCTCTGGAAATAGCCCCAGGCCAGCAGGTCCAGCGCATGGCGGCCGGGGCCGCGGCGGCAGGGGATGTAGCCGTCGGTGACAAAGTGCAGCCCCAGCCGGTTGAGCCACGGCGCGGCCTTGGCCTCAAAGCCGTGCCAGTCGCGGGCCATCATGCCGCCGGCCTGTTCGCGGCGGATCATCAGGGCTTTCAGCGCGTTTTGCAGCGGCAGATGCCGTTTGGCGTAGCCCTCCCCCGCTTCGATCCTGACCTCCGGCGGCAGGCGCAGCGCGCCCAGCGTGCAGACGGTGTGGGCGGGCGCGCCGCCCTGCCAGTCCTGCCGGTCGATCAGGACCAGTCCCTCGCCGCAGCGCAGCGAAAGCGCCCGGGCAAAGGCGTAGACGAACATCTGGTTGCCCAGCCCGCCGGTCAGTTCGGCATAGATCATGGGGCGGCCTCCTTTTGGGCGTCGGGTCTGGCGTTGGGGGCAAGGCGGTCGTACAGCGCCTGCATGCGGCGGGCGGCTTCGCCCAGCTCGTAGCCGGCGGCGGCCAGGGCGTCCCAGCGGCTTTGGTGGGGGCCGTGGTTCGCCGCGGCCAGCGCGGCGTCCGCCCAGGCGGCAAAGGGGGTCTCCAGCGGCAGAAACTGCACCAGCCCGGTCACCGCGCCGTCGGGCGGCACATTGGTGGAAGCCAGGCAGGGCAGGCCGCAGCCCTGGGCCTCCACCAGCGTCACCGGGCTGCCCTCGAACTCGCTGGGCAGCAAAAACAGGTCAAAGGTGTTCATAAAGGCGGGCACGTCGCTCTGCACGCCGGTCTGGATGACGCTGTCCCCCAGCCTTAGCGCGGCGATCTTGGCGTCCACGGCGGGCTGGTCCTCGCCGCCGCCCACCAGCATCAGCTTCCAGGTCGGGTCTTTGGCGCGCATGGCCGCAAAGATGTCCAGCAGGTACAGCAGGTTTTTCTGGTGGTTGTACCGCCCCACAAAACCGGCCAGGCGCTCGGTGTCTGCCACGCCGTAGCGGGCGCGCACGGCGGCGCGGGCGGCGGCGTCGGGGAAAAAGCGGCCCTTGTCCACCGCGTTGCAGGCCACCGCAAAGTTGGGCTTTTGGTCGATCTTCGGCCCAAAGACAAACCGCCCGGCAGCCACGCTGCACCCCAAAAAATAATCGGCCCAGTGCTGGTACAAAAGGTGCGCCGCCCGCCAGGCCAGCGTCACGGGCGGGTAGACGATATGGCTGTGGACGATCAGCTTTGCGCCGGGGCAGGCATGCCGGATGACGCCGCAGGCCAGGGCGTTGACCTTGCTGGTGGTGTGGAAATGGATGATGTCGTACCCCGGATGCTCCCTGAAAAAGCCGCGGTAGAAAAACAGCCGCTGTTTGTCGTCGCCGGGCATCCAGAAGATGTTTTTCACCCCGGCGGCGCGCAGTTCCTCCTCGCCGCTGGGCACGCCCGCGGGCGCGCGGGTGGCCAAAAGGTCGACGGGATAGCGGTCCAGGTCCATCGAGCCCAGCAGGTTCAGGATATACCGCTGGATGCCGCCGTTGACGGTCAGCGCGCTGCCGATCATTAAAATGCGCATGGGTGGCTCCCTTCGGATACAGTGTGGAAAAATCCGGCGCGGCCGGTTTACCAGTAGCTTCCGCCCTCCACGGCGTCCTTGTTGCGGATGCCTTCGCTGTCGCCGGGGCGGACCCAGGCGTCGTTGTACAGCTTGGAGATCACCGGATGGCTGTCCCAGCGTTTGCCGCGGATGCCGAACAAAAGCTGGGTGGCACCGGCCATCTGCACCGCCTGGCGGCGCAGATGGCCGGCGCAGTAGGCGGCCAGCGGCAGGCCGTAGGCCCCCGCCCCGATGACGGCCACGTCAAAGGGCTCGGCGGCGATCTGGTGCTTCATCCAGTCCAGTGCGTCGAACCAGGTGGCGTAGCCGGTCTCCTGCCCGCCCAGGCCCTGCACCGCCGGCACCACCCGCAGGCTGGCAAATTCCGGCAGGACTTCCGGGTTCTGGAACAGCTGCTCCCGGCGGGCGTACTGGCGGCGGATGGTCTCGGCAAAGGGGTGCACCACCAAAACCCGCTTGCCCGCCAGCGCGGCGGTCCAGGGGCCGGCGTGGTAGTAAGGCTCCAGCGCCCGCAGTTTGGTAAAGCGGGTGTCCTCCCCGCAGCCGCGGATGACCTCCCGCTCGGCGCCCACGTCCCACAACGCCAGCAGGTCGGCGCCGTGGGCGGCGTCGGCGTATACCTCGCAGAAACGGGCCAGCGTGACGTCGTCGGTGGGGAACATACCGGACAGGTTGCGCATCTCGGCGCGGATCTTGGGGGAAAAACGCCCCTCATCGCCGGTGTCGGCGGGATTTTTGGCGGCCAGATACTCGGCCATGCAGCGCATCTCGGTGGCGCCGCACCGCCCGGCGTAGAACGGGTGCCCCCAGCGGATGCACTGGGCGATGTAATCGTTGCCGGCGGCGGCGTCCATCACCGGCACGCCGCGGTACCGCCAGCCAAAACGCAGGCCCTTGTACAGGTCGCGGGCCTTTTGCAGCAGTTTGGCGTCGTTATCCATGGGCGCGCACCCCTTTCTGCGTCAGCATGGTCAGCGCCGTCTCGGCGCTGTTGCCCCACAAAAAATGTTCGTTGATCCGGCGCTGGGCGGCGTAGCCCATGGCCGGCACCGCCGCCGCGCGGCGCACCGCCGCGGGCAACTCCCGGTCGGAATCCGCCAGCACGCCGGAGACGCCGTCCTCGATGATCAGCTCCGGGCCGGGGGCGCGGCGGGCGACGGGCGGGCAGCCGGCGTACATTGCTTCCAGCAGGCTCATGCCGAAAATTTCCCGGTCGTTCAAATTCACAAACACGTCGCAGGCGTGGTAGTAGGCATGCACCGCCGTGTTGGGCAGCTTGGGGATGCGCCGGTACCGCGGGCCCAGCGGGGCCAGCGCCGTGTCCAGCGCCTGTGCCTGGCTGCCCTGGCCGATGACGATCAGGTTCCAGTCCGGGCCCAGCGCCTGCATCAGCGGCGGCAGCGCCATGGGGCGCTTGTAGGGGTCGATGCGCCCCACAAACAGCAGATACTTTGCGTCCGGGTCCAGCTCCAGCTCGGTGCGGATGTCCTTTTTTTCGCCGGGGATCATGGGGATGACGGCGGTGTCCAGCCCCACCGGCATCACCCCCGCGCAGGGCACGCCCAGGCTTTGCAGCTCGGCGGCTGCGGCGGGAGTCTTGGCGTAGGCGGGGGTCTTGCGGTAGACGGCCAGGTTGCGCCGCAGCAGCAGGTCCATCACAAGGCGGACGGCGGCGGAATCGCTGGCGCTTTTCAGCGCGCCCAGCTGGCTGTAAAAATAGATGCCGTGCTTTTGGCAGAAGCGGTACAGCCCCGGCACGCCCAGCGAATTGTCGCCCATCACATGGACGGCGTCGATCTTTTCGTCCAAAAGCGGCTGCCAGCTTTTATAAAAGGCGTGGACGCCCAGCGCCCGCGCCGGTAAGTACAGCACCCGGACCATCGGTTCCAGGTCCTCGGCTTTGGGGGCGGAAAGGCCGGTGTCCGGGTAGATGGCCACCGCACGGCAGCCCAGCGCCGCAAAAGCGCGGGCCAGGCCGACCTCCTGCCGGTTGTAGGCTCCTTTTTGGCCGGATGCGCCGCAGTACAGCTGCGGGATACCAATGGTGAGCATGAGGGCCTCCCTTGAACAATTCAACAAATTTGCCGGCCGTACGGTTCAGGCTTTCGACGCCGGCGCTTCGGCGGCCTGCGCCGTTTGCGGCAGCCGGGTCAGGTAGCGGGCGTCGATGATCTCAAAACGGTCGTCCCGGCAGTAAGTGTGGATACCCACCACGTCCTCCGGCGCAAGGCCGTCGATCTGCACGATATGGGGCTCGGCGGCGCAAAGCGGCACCTCGCTGGCGCCGCGGCGGGCAAAAAACTGCAGGTAGACGCCGTAATCCACCTTGGTGCTGACCTGGGTAGGCCGGATGACCTGCCCGCCCAGCGTGAACAGCGGCCCGGCGTTGCGGAAGCCCAGCCCGAACTCCCGATGCTGCAGGTTGAAGGGCTCGTCTGGCTCCAGCACAAAGGCGCCGGACTCCACCTCGTCGCCGGTGCCCACCTCGCCCTCGGCGGCGGGGCGGGCGCGGCGCAGGGTGAACCGGCGGTAGCGGGTGTACAGCTGGTTTTCGGGCCGGGTCTCGCTGGCCAGCAGGGTCAGGGCGTCATCGGCAGCGGAGAGCAGGATGGTGTCGCAGATCTCGCAGCCCACGGCAAAGCGGGCGGCCTGCTCCCATTTTCCGGGAAATTCGGCGCAGCGGTAAAGGGTCAGGGTATGCTCGGCGCTGGATTCGGGCAGCATCCAGGTCTCGCCGTTCCAGTCAAACACGGTGGGAAAGGACAGGTGGCTGCCGGTGGACAGTACCACCTGCGGCGTGCCGAAGCGGCCGTCGTCCGACAGCGGGATGACCGCAATGTCCCCCCGCCCGGCGGCCAGGTCAAAGGCCTCGCAGAAGATATAGCGCGCGCCGTCCCGCACGTAGAGCAGCGGGTCGGCGTACCAGGTCCTGCCGTCGAAGGGCAGCGGTGTGAAGGCACCCTCGCCCAGGGCGGGCAGCGGCTCGTCGGCGGGGATGCGCCGCACCGCAATGGTGTAGATCTCCTTTTGGCCGGTAAGTTTTTTGAAAAGCCGTTTGGGCGGCATGTGCAAAGCGCGATAGAGCTGGTTCATGGGAACACCTTATGATAGAAGAATCAGGAATGAGGAGTTTTGGCGCGGCCAGGGGAACGTGGCGCGGCCGCGAACCTCCCCCGGCGGGCGAGAACGCCCGCCCTACAATTTGGGGCGAACGGGTCGACAGACCGGGGGAGGCATCCGCCGCCGGGTTTGCGGCAAACGCATGCTGACCGGGTTGGCAGAAGCGACCTTGGCGTAGGGGCCGATGCTTGCCATCGGCCTGGAGGGCTTGGCGGCCGCCGCGAACCTCCCCGGCGGGCGAGAACGCCCGCCCTACAATTTGGGGCGAATGGGTTGCCAGCCCGGGGGAGGCATCCGCCGCCGGGCGGCGGGACGATGCAAGCATCGTCCCCTACGCAGGGGGCGCGGCGATCGGCACCGCCGCTCTGTTCCGGCAAGGCGCCGCCGAAACCTGTAAGGCGGCGTCAGCGGCGGTTGGCTTCCAGCACCTGCCGGTACCCCTCCATCAGCCGGGCATAGTCGGCGTCGGGGGGGCCGCCGTAGCGGGCCAGCGCCCCGGCGCGGATGGCGTCGGGGTCGTACTGCTCCGGGTTGGCGGCCAGCGCGCGCACCGCATCGGCCAGCGCGGCCGGGTCGCCGGGGGCAAAGCGCGCGCCGTCCACCCCGGGCGTCACCGCCGCGCCCACGTTGCCGATATCGCTGGCCAGCACCGGCGTGCCCAAAAGGTGGGCCTCGGCGGGCACCAGGGCAAAGCTCTCGTAGCACAGGCTGGCGGCCGCCACGGCCAGGCTGCGGGCCATCTCGGCGTGCAGCGCATCGGGGGCCAGCCGACCGGCAAATTCCACGTTCGACCCGGCGTTCTCTCTGGCCCAGGCGTCCAGCGGGCCGTCGCCGGCAATAACAAGGCGGGGCGCGGCCGGGTCGGATTCCAGCAGCTGCCAGGCGGCCAGCACCGTGCGCAGGCCTTTCAGCTCCTCCAGGCGGCCGGCATACAGCACCTGGTTTTTCCGCGCCGCCATGGGCAGCGGGGCGTCCTGCCCAGCGGGCAGCGGCGCAGACACCGGGTTGGGCTTGACGAACAGCTTTTCCGGGTCGAACACCCTGTGCCGGGCGTTGCATTCCAGCAGCTTCTGCCGGTCAAATTCGGTGGGGGTGAACAAAGCAACCTTTTTATATGTGCCCAGCAGGCGGTGGAAGCCGTACACAAAGGCGCAGACGGCGCTTTGCGCCAGACTGCCCCGGTAGCAGCGGCGGTGCACCGCGCACAGCAGGCTGCGGCGGGGGCAGTCCTCGCATACTTTGCCCTGACGCAGAAACACGCCGTTGGGGCAGAACAGCCGGAAGTTGTGCAGCGTCTGCACCGCCGGCACGCCCTCGGCAAAGCAGGCCCAGAACACCGACGGGCTGGTGACCAGCAGGGTGTTGTGCACATGCACCAGCTGGATCTGGTGTTTGCGGATCAGCGCCCGCACCTCCCGGTATGCCTTACGGCTGTACACCGCCCGCAGCGGCAGCAGCAGTTTCTGCCAAAGGCTGCCGTCCGCCTCGGCGTTGGAACGCTCGTACACGAACACCTGGTGGCCGCGGGCCTCCAGCAGCGCCCGCTCGGCGGCAAAGACGGCGTCCTCGCCGCCGGGCAGCCGGTAGTGGGTGTGCACCAGCAAAATGCGCCGGGGCGGGTCCTGTTGCAGCTTGTCCATGCGGCGCGCCTCCTCTTCCCTGTCCGGCGGGATCTTATCGGTTTATTATACCCTTTCAGCGCATAAAAGAAAAGCCCTTGTCCGCGCCGCGCAGGCGCCGCGGGGGCGAGCTTTCCCGCCGGGCCGCCCGGCCCGCGGCGGAAGGCCGCAAAAAAGCCGGTTTCTCCAAATTTGTGGAAGATGCACAAAATTCACAAAAAATTATGCGCAGGTCAAAACCACTTAGGGCGTTTTTGCAGCCACTTCTGAAAAAACCATTGAAATTTTGTGTCCAAAATGTTAAGTTATATACAGAATTTCTATCAGTATGCGGCGGCCGCCGTGGCGCCGCATCTCAAATCCGGGCAGGCCGCCGCAGGGATTTTTACAGAATGAAATCCCCTGGGGCGTATTTGCCCGTTTGGCTGTCCACGCAGGAGAAGGAGAGGAAAACCATGCGCAACAAGATCTGTCTGAACAAGGGCTGGAATTTCTGCGGCCCGGACAAGTCCGTCGCCACCGTCGACGTGCCCCATACCTGGAACAACATCGACGGCCAGGACGGCGGCAACGACTACTGGCGCGGCAGCTGCACTTACACCAAGACCTTTGCCCGCCCCGACTTTGACCCCGCTGCCCAGGTGGTCTACCTGGAGTTTGAGGGTGTCAACGCCTCGGCGGACGTCAGCCTCAACGGCAAGGACGTGATCCACCACGACGGCGGCTACTCCACCTTCCGCGCCGACGTCACCGCCCTGCTGAAGGACGAGAACGAGCTGACCGTTGTGGCCGACAACAGCCGCAACGACCGCGTCTACCCCCAGAAGGCCGACTTCACCTTCTACGGCGGCATCTACCGCGACGTGTACCTGGTGGTCGTCTCCAGGACGCATTTTGACATGGACCATTTCGGCGGCCCCGGCTTCAAGGTCACTCCCACGGTGGACGGCAAGGACGGCAAGGTCCGCGTGGAGAGCTGGGCCAACGTCAAGGATCCCGAGATTACCGTCACCCTGACCGACGCCGACGGCAAGACCGTCGCTTCCGGCAAGGGCGCCGATGTGGAGCTGGTCATCCCCCGCGTCCACCTGTGGGACGGCGTCGAGGATCCCTACCTGTACACCGCCACCCTGCAGCTGATCGAGAACGGCAAGCCGGTGGACGAGGTCGGCTGCCGCTTTGGCGTGCGCAGCTTCCGCGTCGATCCCAAAGAGGGTTTCTTCCTCAACGGCCGCAAGTACCCGCTGCACGGCGTGTCCCGCCATCAGGACCGCCGCGGCATCGGCAACGCGCTGACCAAAGAGATGCACAAGGAGGATATGGACCTGATCCGCGAGATCGGCGCCAACACCATCCGCCTGGCCCACTACCAGCACGCGCAGTATTTCTATGACCTGTGCGACGAGTACGGCATGATCGTCTGGGCCGAGATCCCCTACATCTCGGAGCATATGCCCAATGGCCGCGAGAACACCATCAGCCAGATGAAAGAGCTGATCACCCAGAACTACAACCACCCCTCCATCGTCTGCTGGGGCGTTTCCAACGAGATCACCATCTCCACCAAGGACAAGGCCGACATGCTGGACAACCACCGCGTGCTCAACGACCTGTGCCACGAGATGGACAAGACCCGCCCCACCACCCTGGCCTGCTACGCCATGTGCGGTCCCTTCAACAAGGTGGCCCACCTGACCGACCTGGTCAGCTGGAACCTGTACCTGGGCTGGTACGTGCCCGGCCTGTTCCTGAACGATCTGTGGATCGACTTCTTCCACCTGTGCTACCCCAACCGCTGCCTGGGCTATTCGGAGTACGGCTGCGAGGCCATGCCCAACCTGCACTCCTCCAAGCCCCACCGCGGCGACCACACCGAGGAATACCAGGCCATCTACCACGAGTTCATGCTCAAGTGCTTTGAGCGCCACCCCTATATGTGGAGCTCCCACGTGTGGAATATGTTCGACTTTGCCGCCGACGCCCGCGACCAGGGCGGCGAGCCGGGCATGAACCACAAGGGCCTGGTCACCTTTGACCGCAAGATCAAGAAGGACGCTTTCTACGCCTACAAGGCTTACTGGAGCAAGGAGCCGTTCGTACATATCTGCGGCAAGCGTTATGCCGACCGCCCCGAAGCCGAGACCACCGTCAAGGTCTACTCCAACCAGCCGGAAGTTTCGCTGTACAAGGACGGCCAGCTGGTGGAGACCAAGCGCGGCGAAAAGGTGTTTGAGTTCCGGGTCAGCCTGGACCCGGAGACCCGCTTTGAGGCCAAGGCCGGCGCCTGCACCGACAGCGCCGTGCTGCACAAGGTGGACACCCCCAACCCCGACTATGTGATGAAGGGCAAGAGCTCCAACAGCGCCAACTGGGTGTAATGCCCGGCAAAGGGCCTGCGCGGCCCGCACAAAGCACCTTTCCAATTTTATAATTCTGCACTGCGGCGGCTTCCCCTTCGACAAGGGAAGCATGCCGCGGGAAGCCCCCTTCGACAAGGGGCTTCCCGGCGGGGCAGGGCCCCGCCCGACTGTGTTTATCCCTGCCGGTGGCCGACAGCCGGCAGGATAAAAATATGACGTATGGAAGAGAGGAAACACACTATGCAGAAAAAGCCGAAAGTCACATTGTGGTCGGTTTTGACGGCATTGTGCGCAATTTTGACGGTTGCCGCCCTGGTGGCGACGTTCGTCGTTGCGCCGATGTACGAGACCACCATCAACGTCGCGCTGAATGCGGATACCTACCGCATCATCCGCGGCGACTCGGAAGAAGACACCAACTATTTTACCAGCGACTTTGCCTCCGATGAGGAGCGCGAGGCCTACGAGGAAGAGCTGTGCGCCACCGTTGAGGCTGAGGGCGCTGCGCTGCTGATGAACAACAACAGCGCGCTGCCCCTGGCCAGCGGCGCCAAGGTCAGCCTGTTTGCCCGCGGCTCGGTCGACCTGATGTACGGCGGCACCGGTTCCGGCGCTGTCGACACCAGCTCCGCCCCCACGCTGAAGGATGCGCTGGAGGCCCAGGGCATCGAGGTCAACCAGACCCTGTGGGACTGGTACACCAGCGAGTCCGTTGCCGGCAGCTACAGCCGCCAGACCCCGTCGGCCATCGCCGACGCGCTGGAGGCCAACAGCCAGTACGGCGTCAACGAAGCCCCCTGGTCTGAGGTGGAGAGCAACAACTCCTCCAGCTTTGCCGAGTACGGCGATGCGGCCATCGTCGTGTTCTCCCGCTCCGGCGGCGAGGGTGCTGACCTGCCCAGCGGTGACAACGGTTCCGGCGTGTCCTGGACCGGCGACACCAACTACCTTGAGCTTTCTCAGGAGGAGAAGGACCTGCTGGCCGGCCTGAAGGCCCTGAAGGATGCCGGCACCTTCAAGAGCATTGTCGTGCTGCTCAACACCTCCAACGCGCTCGAACTGGATTTCCTGAACCCCGAGATCTGCGGCACTGATTACGGCATTGACGCCTGCCTGTGGATCGGCGACGTGGGCCAGACCGGCGCCAACGGTGTTGGCCAGATCCTGGCCGGCGTCACCAACCCCAGCGGCAGCATTGTCGATACCTTCTGGTACGACAACCTGGCCAACCCCGCAGTCACCAACTTCTACAGCCGCCCCTACTCCAACAACGCCGACTACGGCTATTCCGTGGACACCAACGATAACGACAACGGCAACCAGGGCTTCTATGTCGTTTACCAGGAAGGCATCTACCTGGGCTACCGCTACGCCGAGACCCGTTACGAGGATTACGTCATGGGCACCGGCAACGCGGGCGACTACAGCTACGGCACCACCGTTGCGTATCCCTTCGGCTACGGCCAGAGCTACACCACCTTCGATTACTCCAACTTCCAGATGCGTGACACCGGCGACGCTTTCGAGCTGACCGTCACCGTCACCAACACCGGCTCCGTGGCTGGCAAAAAGACCGTCCAGGTCTACTTCCAGTCCCCCTACACCGATTACGACAAGCAGAACGGCATCGAGAAGGCCAGCGTTGAGCTGTGCGGCTTTGACAAGACCGAGATCCTGGAGCCCGGCGCTTCCGAGACGGTCACCATCACCATCGACAAGAGCGAGCTGCGCACCTACGACGCCAACGGCGCCAAGACCTACATCCTGGATGCCGGCGACTACTACTTCACCGTGGCCAACGGCGCGCACGAGGCTGTGAACAACATCCTGGCCGCCAAGGGCTACACCCCTGAGACCACCGAGGGCCGCATGGACGCCGAGGGCAACGCGGACGTGACCTGGAGCTGGAACAACGCCAGCCTGGACACCACCACCTTTGCCACCAGCGAGGCCACCGGCAACGCCATCACCAACCTGTTTGACGACTCTGACCCCAACAAGGTCAGCTACTCTCCCGGCCAGGTCACCTGGCTGAGCCGCTCCGACTGGACCGGCACCTACCCCACCGGCACCTTTGACTTTGCGCTGAACGACGAGCTGGTCGCCGCACTGGCCAACACCCTGTACGACGGCAGCGAGGCTTCCAGCGTTGACATGCCCACCACCGGCGCTGAGGGCGACCTGACCCTGGCCTCCATGATCGGCGCCGAGTACGACGACCCGCAGTGGGAGACCCTGCTGGACCAGGTCACCTTTGACGAGATGAACCTGCTGATCACCCAGGGCTTCCACAACACCCAGGCCGTTGCCTCCATCGGCAAGACCGCGACCAAGGACGAGAACGGCCCGCAGGGTCTGACCGCTGCGCTGACCGGCGGCGCTTCCGCCATGTGCTACACCTCTGAGGACGTCATGGCCGCCACCTTCAACACCGACCTGATCAACGAGGTCGGCCGCTGCATCGGCGAGGACTGCCTGGCCATGGGTTACTCCGGCCTGTACGGCCCCGGCATCAACATGCACCGCACCCCCTACTCCGGCCGTAACTTCGAGTACTACTCTGAGGATCCCTTCGTCGCCGGCACCATCTGCGCTGCCGAGGTCCAGGGCATCCAGTCCAAGGGCGTTTACGTCTACCTGAAGCACGTTGCCCTGAACGACTCCGAGTCCAGCCGTATGGGCGTTGCCACCTGGCTGAACGAGCAGACCGCCCGCGAGATCTATCTGGAAGTCGCTGACAAGGCCGTTATCGACGGCGGCGCCTGGTGCACCATGTCCGGCTTCAACCGCTGGGGCGCCACCTGGTGCGGCAAGTACGAGGCCCTGCAGACCGACTACCTGCGCGGCGAGCTGGGCATGCGCGGCATGTCCATCACCGACTACTCCGGCGGCAGCCACTACATGGATTCCTGCGATGCGCTGATCGCCGGCACCGAGATCTGGGACAGCCCCACCCCGCTGCATACCGAGATCCTGGCCAACTACGAGAACGACGCCTACATCGTCACCCAGATGCGTGAGGCCACCCACAAGATCCTGTACACCGTCGTCAACTCCAACGCCATGAACGGCTGGTCTTCCGCCGACCGTCTGGAAGTCATCACCCCGTGGTGGAAGCTGGCTGCCTGGGCCCTGTGCGCAGTGCTGGCCGTGCTGACCGTGGTCTGCATCGTGATGCTCAACGGCGCTTTGAAGAAAAAGAAGGCCATGACCAAAAAGGCGTAAGCCAGACACCGCTGCCGGGGGACCGGCAGCTTACCCGCAAAACTTTTACGCGGATTCTTTTTGAGGGACGCATCGTCGCACTGTAACAGCGGCATATGACAAACCGCATACCGGAAGCCAGGGCTGTTGCATTGTATTTCGTACCCGAAAGCAGGCCGCCCCGCCCCTGAAGCGGGGGCGGGGCGGCCTGCCCTTTTCATAAAACGGTATACCGAAAGCTCCCGGTGCTGCCGGGACCCCTCGGCCGGGCAGCAGCCCTGCC
This sequence comes from Candidatus Gemmiger faecigallinarum, assembly GCA_019120395.1. Taxonomy (GTDB): domain Bacteria; phylum Bacillota; class Clostridia; order Oscillospirales; family Ruminococcaceae; genus Gemmiger; species Gemmiger faecigallinarum. The sequence goes on along the minus strand of DWVD01000040.1, from coordinate 29,541 downwards.
GGACTGCCGGAGATCGGGTGCCGGCAGGCCAAAGGCCGGGCGGCCTGGCGCCGACGGGCCCAGACAGCACGCAAGGGCCGGACGTATGCCAAAAACAAAAGGAGAAAATGCATATGAGTGAAACATCCAAAACGGCCGGCGCTTCCGGGCACAGCAGCGTGAACCGCGCCAAGCTGTATCAGCTGGTTCTGTTCCCGCTGAACAACGGTGCGACCAACGTCTACTACGTCCTGATCCTGTCCTATGTGGCCACCTTCGGCAGCACGGTCCTGCTGCTGGGCACCGTGTTCGCATCGGTCATGGTCACCGCGATGCGCGTGTTCGACGCCATCACCGACCCCATCATCGGCGCCTTGATGGACCGCACCAACGGTAAATTTGGCAAATTCCGGCCGTTTATGGTCATCGGCAACGCCATCATGGCGGTCAGCGTGCTGCTTTTGTACATTGGCACCCCCCTCATCCCCGAAAGCATGATGTGGCTGCGCTACGTGATGTTCGTGCTGCTGTACGCGGTCTGGGTCATCGGTTACACCTTCCAGACCTCCGTCACCCGCGCCGGCCAGACGGTTCTGACCAACGATCCCAACCAGCGCCCGCTGTTCACCATCTTCAACACGGTGGGCAGCCTGGTGGGCATGGGCGTCATGCAGTTCTCGGCCCCCATCATCGCCACCGGCTTTGCGGACGGCTACGGCGCCGCTGAGTTCTACGCCGTGTTTGCCCCTGTCGGCATCGTTATCTCCATCGGTCTGACCATCCTGGCCATCATCGGCATCTGGGAGAAGGACCAGCCCAAGTACTTCGGCCTGGGCGGCAGCTCCAGCGGCGAGAAGGTCAAGATGTCCGAGTACATCGCCATCATCAAGGCCAACAACCCGATGCAGCGCCTGATGGTCGCCGGCGCCGGCTGCAAGCTGGCCCTGTCCATCGCCACCAACACCACCGTTCTGTGCATGCTGTACGGCTGCATGATGGGCAACTACGACACCCTGTATCTGCCCATGATGGTGCTGGGCTATGTGTTCAGCGTCCCGTTCTTCCTGCTGACCGTCCGTACCAGCCAGAAGAAAGGCCAGAAAGCCAGCCTGGTGCGCTACGTCACCATCGCTCTGGTGATGTACGTGGGCGTTTTGGTCCTGCTGTTCCTGTGGAACCCCAACGATCCGAACTTCATGTTCTCGATCTATCAGGGCACGCTGTTCGAGTCGGATTTCGCGATCACCATCAACCCCTACACCATCCTGTTCATCATCTTCTTCGGCATCGGCTACGGCGCCTACTACGCCACCGCCGATATGCCCATCCCCATGGTCGCCGACTGCTCCGACTACGAGACCTATCGTTCGGGCAACTACATCCCCGGCATTATGGGTACGCTGTTCAGCCTGGTTGACAAGCTGGTCTCCAGCCTGTCCGCCACCGTCGTCGGCCTGGCTGTCTCGGCCATCGGCCTGTCCAAGCTGCCGACCCAGTACACCCCGTATGAGGACGGCATGAACGTGGTCGTCATCGTCCTGTTCTGCGTCATCCCGATGATCGCATGGGCCGCCACGCTGATCGCCATGAAGGGCTACACCCTGACCGGCGCCCGCATGAAGGAGATCCAGGCCATCAACGCCTGCCGCAAGGACGCCATCGCCGACGGTATGTCCAAGGAAGAGGCCATGGCCAAGTGGACCAAGGTCGAGGACCTGCCTGAGGAGTACCGCCCCACCGTCAAATCCTGACGGAACAACAGCAAAAGGCAGCCTTTGGCGCCGGGTGACTGGCGGATAGGGCTGTGACACGACCCCCGCCGAACGGAACCTTTCCGTTCGGCGGGGATTTTTTGCAACCTGTGAAAAATGTGAAAAAACGATGGAAGTCCCCTTGACAGGGGCGGAAAATGGCGGTATTATACTGTTCGCATCCGAACTAAATAAATTGGCGCTTTGCGCGCAAAGTGGGGTGAGAGTGACGTGGAAAAGGACTGCGGCGCGTGGATCAACCTCCTTTCGCACAAGCTGAAGCGGCGGCTGGACGCCACATTCCAGGACTTGGGGATCACCGGCGTGCAGAGCCGGGTGATCTTTTACATTCTGATCCACTGCAAGAGCGGACCGGTATTCCAGCGGGATGTGGAAAATGCGTTCAGCCTGAGCCGTTCAACCGCCACCGGTATCCTGCAGATGCTGGAAAAGAAAGGGATCATCCTGCGGGAAAGTGTGGCCAGCGACGCCAGGCTGAAAAGCCTGGTGCCTACCGAACGTGCGGTGGAATTGAACGCCCGTGTGTACGCCTGCCTGCAGGAAGCCGACCGTATGCTGACCAGGGGCTTGTCCGAGGGGCAGGTCCAGCTGTTCAAAGAAACTGCTGTGAAGATGGCCCAGAACCTGGACGAATGGGACGGCGAAGAGACCGGCCCGGACCCTGCCCCCGGCCGGGAGACCGCGCTGGCCGGGCAGGAATAGACGGTTTGGAAAGTTCGGCATAGAACAAATGGCGGTATCCGCCGCACAGGCTTTCCGCCTGGGGCGGCGTTTTATACCCGCACGGGCGACCGTGCAGACCCCAACAAAAGAGTGTAAGGGAAAAGGAGGAATGTCACCGATGATAAAAACTTTGGCCCGCAGTATCCGCGAGTACAAGACGCTCTCGATCCTGACGCCGCTGCTGGTGACGGTGGAGGTCATCATGGAGTGCGCGATCCCCTTTGTGATCGCCAACCTGGTCAACGAGATGCAGGCCGGCTGCAGCATGGACGTGATCGTCCGCTATGGCATCGAGCTTATTATCATGGCGGTCATCTCGCTGGTTTTCGGCGTGGCGGCCGGCAATACCTGTGCGACCGCGTCCACCGGCTTTGCCAAGAACCTGCGCAAGGATATGTTCTACAAGATCCAGGACTATTCCTTTGAGAACATCGACAAGTTTTCGGTGTCCAGCCTGGTCACCCGCATGACCACCGACGTCGTCAACGTGCAGATGTCTTTTATGATGATCATCCGCGTTGCGATCCGCAGCCCGCTGATGATGATCTTCTCCTTTGTTATGGGCTTTGTCATGGGCGGCCGCCTGGCGATGATCTTCCTGGTAACGATCCCCCTGCTGACGATCGGCCTGATCCTGGTCGTCCGGGCGGCCACGCCGATCTTCCGCCAGGTGTTCCGCAAGTACGACGCGCTGAACGACTCGGTGCAGGAGAATGTCCAGGCCATGCGCGTGGTCAAGAGCTATGTGCGTGAGGACTACGAGAAGAAAAAGTTCGCTGCCGCCGCCGAGGATGTGTGCAGGGACTTTACCAAAGCAGAGCGCATTATGGCGATCAACAGCCCGATGATGCAGTTCTGCGTTTACGCCGGCATGGTGTTTGTAATGACCTTCGGCTCCTATGCCGTTATCACCAGCCAGGGGACCGAGATCGCCGTAGGCCAGATGTCCGCCATTTTGACTTACAGCTTCCAGATCCTGATGAGCCTGATGATGCTGTCCATGGTATTCACCATGATCAGCATGTCGCAGGAGTCCGCCGAGCGTATCGTCGAGGTGCTGGGGGAAAAGAGCAGCCTGACCAGCCCCGCCAACGCCCTGACCGAGGTGAAGGAAGGGTCCGTTGATTTTGACAACGTCAGCTTCAAATATTCCAAAAAGGCGGAGCGCGACGCGCTGTCGGGGATCGACCTTCATATCAAGTCCGGCGAAGTGATCGGCATTATGGGCGGCACCGGTTCCTCCAAGTCCACGCTGATCCAGCTGATCCCCCGCCTGTACGACGTGACCGAAGGCTCCGTCAAGGTAGGCGGCCACGACGTGCGGGAATATGACCTGGAAGCACTGCGCAACCAGGTGGCCGTTGTGCTGCAGAAAAACGTGCTGTTTTCCGGCACCATCAAGGACAATCTGCGCTGGGGCAACCCTGACGCCACCGATGACGAGATCCTGGAAGCCTGCAAGCTGGCCCAGGCCGACGAATTTATCCAGCAGTTCCCGGATAAGTACGACACCTGGATCGAGCAGGGCGGCTCCAATGTTTCCGGCGGCCAGAAACAGCGCCTGTGCATCGCCCGCGCCCTGCTGAAAAAGCCCAAGATCCTGATTTTGGACGACTCCACCAGCGCCGTCGATACCAAGACCGACGCGCTGATCCGCCAGGGCTTCCGTGATTTTATCCCCGAAACCACCAAGATCATCATTGCCCAGCGTGTAGCCAGCGTGCAGGATGCCGACCGCATCATCGTTATGGACGGCGGGACCATCAGCGCCATCGGCAGCCACGAAGAGCTGATGAAGACCAGCGATATCTACCGCGAAGTTTATACTTCTCAGAATAAGGCAGGTGATCAAGATGCCGAATAATCAGACCAGCTCCACCCCGTCTGTGAACCCCCGCACGACGACGCAGCGCGGCAAGCGCGCCCCCAAGGGCGTTCTGCGCCGGCTGCTGCGCATGCTGTTCGAGTTTTATCCCGTGCTGCTGCCCGTCACGATGGTATGTATCGTGATCAACGCGGTCGTCAGCGCCATCCCTTCGGTCTTTATGCAGAACATCATACAGATCGTGGATGACAGCTACAAGGGCGGCGACTGGGACTCGGTGGCCGGACGCATCCTTGGCTATGTTGCGGTTCTGGTCGTGATGTACATCATCAGCCTGATCGCCGGTACTTTCTACACCCAGATGATGGCCATTATCACCCAGGGCTCGCTGAAGAAACTGCGTGAGAAGATGTTCGATCATATGCAGGATCTTCCCATCAAGTATTTTGACACCAACGGCCACGGCGACATTATGAGCTATTACACCAACGACGTGGATACCCTGCGCCAGCTCATCAGCCAAAGCCTGCCGCAGATGACCATTTCCGGCATTACGCTGTTTGCGGTCTTCTGCATTATGGTTTATTACAGCGCCATTCTGGCGCTGGTCGTGGTGGTCGGCGTTGTCTGTATGGTGTTTGCCGCGCGCGCCATCACTGCCCGCTCGTCCAAATTTTTCCTGCGCCAGCAGATCACCCTGGCCAACGCCGAGGCATTCATGGAAGAAATGATGACCGGCCAGAAGGTCATCAAGGTATTTTGCCACGAGGAAGCCGCCAAGGCCGACTTTGACAAGGTCAATGAGGAGATCTTCTACAACGCCCGCAACGGCAACCGGTTTGCCAACATCCTGATGCCCCTGCTGGGCAATGTCGGCAACGTGATGTACGTGGTGGTGGCGCTGGTGGGCGGCGTGCTGCTGCTTTCGGGCGCGCCCAACATCAGCATCTCCGGCATGGCGTTCAGCATTTCCATCGTGGTCCCCTTCCTGAGCATGACCCGCCAGTTTGCCGGCGCCATCGGCCAGGTGTCCAACCAGGTCAACATGGTGGTCATGGGCCTGGCCGGCACCCACCGCATCTTTATGCTGCTGGACGAGGAGCCGGAGACCGATGACGGCTATGTCACGCTGGTCAATGCCCGCGAGAAAGAGGACGGCACCCTGGAGGAGTACCCCGAACGCACCAACGTCTGGGCCTGGAAGCACCCCCACCACGACGGCACCATCACCTACACCCGCCTGCGCGGCGACGTCCGCTTCTACGGCGTGGACTTTGGCTATGTGCCCGAAAAGACGGTGCTGCATGATATCTCGCTGTACGCCAAGCCGGGCCAGAAGGTGGCCTTTGTCGGCTCCACCGGCGCCGGCAAGACGACCATCACCAACCTGATCAACCGTTTCTACGACATCCAGGACGGCAAGATCCGTTACGACGGCATCAACATCAAAAAGATCAAAAAGGCCGACCTGCGCCATTCTCTGGGCATCGTCCTGCAGGACACCAACCTGTTCACCGGCACCGTGATGGAAAACATCCGCTACGGCAACCTGGACGCCCATGACGAGGAGTGCATCGCCGCCGCCAAGCTGGCCGGCGCGGACGACTTTATCCGCCGCCTGCCCGACGGCTACAACACCATGCTGACCGGCAACGGCGCCAACCTGAGCCAGGGCCAGCGGCAGCTGCTGGCCATTGCCCGCGCGGCCGTGGCCGACCCGCCGGTCATGATCATGGACGAGGCGACCTCCTCCATCGACACCCACACCGAGGCCGTTGTCCAGCGCGGCATGGACGCGCTGATGACCGGCCGCACCACCTTTGTCATCGCCCATCGCCTGTCCACGGTGCAGAACGCCGACGCCATCATGGTTTTGGACCATGGCCGCATCATCGAGCGCGGCACCCACGACCAGCTGATCGCCCAGCACGGCACCTACTACCAGCTGTACACCGGCGCGCTGGAACTGGACTGAGCTGCGGGTCTCCCCGCCGGCAAAACGCAAAAGGACGGCCCTGTCTCCCGGGTTCCCGGGCGGCAGGGCCGTCTCTTTTTGCATTATGGGGGTCACCCCTGTGGGGCCGGCTTGCCGGGCGTGCCCTGGGACCGCACCGGCAGAAGGATGCGCAGATGGAAGCAGCCGTCCTCCACCTTGACGGTCACAAAACCACCGTATTTCTGCACGGCATGGCGGACGCTTTTCAGGCCGTAGCCGTGGATGCCGTCGCCGGGTTTGGTGCTGACCGGCAGGCCGTCGGGGCCAAAGCTGGGCTGGCCGCTGATCGGGTTGCTGATCTGGATGGCAAGCAGCTTGTTTTCGGCGTAGACCAGCACGTCGATGATGCGGTGCTCCGGCGTCTGGATGCCGCGCACATGCTCGATGGCGTTGTCCATGGCGTTGGCAAAGATGGTGTACAGGTCCACCGGGTCCATAAAATCCAGCAGGTGGCCGTCCGCCACGCAGTGCGCCTGGATCTGGCTGGCCTCGCAGACCAGGCTTTTCTCGGTCAGCACCGTGTCCAGGACCTCGTTGCCCGTTTTGGCAATGGCGTCGTAGATGCGCACCGACTGTTCCAGCTCGTCCAGATAATCGGCCTTTTCCTCGCCCAGCATGGCGTGCATGGCGCGGATCTGGTGTTTCAGCTCGTGGCATTTGCGGTTGATCAGCGAAATGTTGCGGCGGGCCAGCGAGTACTGGGCCTTCTGCTGCGCCCACAGCCGGTTGAGCATGTCCAGATCCTGCTGGATATAGCTTTTTTTGAACAGCTCGTGCTGCAGGTACAGCAGGGTGGCGCAGTAGATCTCGATCAGCAACGGGAACACCCACAGCGCCCAGTCCTCCTCCTGGTACCAGCCCACGCGGGACAGATGCACCAGAAGCAGAAGCAGCACCAGCAGCACAAAGGCGGAGGCCAGCTGCCGGGGACCGATGTGGTAACTGTGGTTGACCGGCATAAAGCGGGCCAGCGTCAGCCCCACCAGCAGGTACAGCGCCGCCGCCAGCGCCAGCGCCGCGGCCATGGCCGCCTGCGGGGAGCCGCCCCCGGCCAGGACGGTGTGGATCGCCGTGACGATCAGCGAATCGCCGATGTAATACAGCATCATCGACCAGATGGCGCAGTACAGCACGGCGGTGACCGAAAGGCTGGTGCACAGCGCCACCGCGGCGGCCGCCAGCAGGAAACTGGCCAGATAGGGCAGCCAGGCGGCCGCGGGGCCAAGCCGCTGCGTCAGCAGCGGCAGCAGGCAGCGCGCCGCCACGCAGGCGGACGTGCCCAGCACGGCGCGCCACACCGGCCCCGTGCGCCGGTGCAGCGGCAGCACAAAAAGCAGGGCGGCCAGCCACAGCCCGGCCGCCCGCCAGATCGTCACAAACAAGGCAAGGGGCTGCATCAGGCGTCGCCCCCCACAAAGTTGGTCAGCGCGGTCAAAAAGGCAGTGTGGTTGCGGCGGCTGATGTCCAGCTCCTGCCCGGCGACGATCACGGTGTCGCGCCGCACCTCGGTCACGTGGCGCAGGTTGACCAGGCACCAGTGGCTGCAGCGCACAAAGTGGTAGCGGCTCAGCTCCTGCTCGGCCTGCTGCATGGTGCCCCGCAGGGTGTACTCGCCCTGGACGGTGTGATAGTGCAGCTGACGGTTCTGCACTTCCACATAATAAATGTCCCGGGTGCTCAGGCGCACCACGGCGTCGGGCAGCGACAACAGCACCTGGCCGCCCTCCCGCTGTCGGGCGCGGTGGATGGCGCGCTCGAACCGGACGCAGAAGGTGTAATAATTGACCGGTTTCAGCACAAAATCCAGCGCGCCGACCTCGTAGCCGCGGATGGCATACTGGGCCATGTTGGTCACAAACACCAGCACCACGTCGGCGTCGCGGGCGCGCAGCTTTTCGGCCGCTTCCATGCCGTTCAGGCCGGGCATCTCGATGTCGAGCAAAATAATATCAAAGCGTGAAGTGTCATGCGCAACGATCTGGCCGCCGTCGGCAAAACATTCCACGTCAAACGCCAGGCCGTGTTCCTGGCCATAACGCTGGATATAGCTTTCCAGCTGGGTGCGGCAATCCAGGTCGTCCTCTACAATGGCAACGCGCAAAGGGGTGGTCCTCCTTTTCCGGCGCGTATCCGGAAGCCCCGGCCGACCGGGGCGGCTGTTGCAAGCGGGGCGGCAGAGCGCCTGTTCCGGATGCGCGGCGACTCGTTGCTACCTATTATACCAGACATGCGGCGAACTTCAAAGGGGGACCGGAGCAAAAATGCGCCGGCCCGTAAAAAATCTCGCGCCCGGCTGCGGCGGAGCGCGCCCACTTGCCAGCGCGGGGCGCGGCGTGGTATGCTGATACAAAACATTCTTCCGGGAGGAAAAGCGGTATGGCGATTGTGACAGTCCGCGGCATTGCCCTGGGCCGGGGCCGCCCCAAGATCATTGTGCCGGTGTTTGCCGGGGATGGGCCGGCGGCGCAGCGGCAGGCGGCCGCGCTGGGCGGCGCCGCCGCCGACCTGGCCGAGCTGCGTCTGGACCCGCTGCGCCTGCCGGGCGGCGGCCTGCCGGACGGCGGCGCGCTGTGCGGCGTTGTCCGCCAGGTGCGGCAGGCGCTGGACGGGCGGCTGCCGCTGCTGGTGACGCTGCGCACCGCCGCCGAGGGCGGCAGCCGGGACTGTTTGCCCGGGGAATATCTGGACCTGCTGCGGTCGCTGCTGCCCGCCGCCGGCGCGTTTGACCTGCTGGATGTGGAGTATGCCGCCGCCGGCGCGGCGCTGGGCGCTTTTTGCCGGCAGGCGCACGCCGCCGGGGTGGCGGTGGTGGCGTCGATGCACGACTTTGCCAAAACGCCCCCGGCGGACCGGATGGCGGCGGCGCTGACCGCCATGGGCGACGCGGGCGCCGACATTGCCAAGCTGGCGGTGATGCCGCACGGCCCCGCCGATGCCGCCGCGCTGCTGTCGGCCACCGCCTGCGCGCGGGCGGCCCGGCCGGAGCTGCCGCTGATCACCATGGCCATGGGCCCGGACGGGGCGGTGACCCGGGTGTGCGGCGGGGCTTTTGGCAGCTGCGCGACCTTTGGCACGGCGGGGGTGTCCAGCGCGCCGGGTCAGCCGGACGCGGCCGCCCTGCGCCGCGCCCTGGATGCGCTGGGGGACTGCCTGGCATGAGCGGCGTCGAGATCCTGGACAACGGCACAAGGGTGCGCACCGCGCCGGGCGCCGGATTTGGCACCGACGCGCTGCTGCTGGCCCGGTTCCTGCAGCCCCGGCGTCAGGAGCCGGCGGCCGACCTGTGCAGCGGCTGCGGGATCGTGGCGCTGGCCTGGCACGACGCCGGGCACCGGGGGCGCTGCACGGCGCTGGAGATCGACCCGGCGGCTTCGGCCCTGTGCGCCGAGTCGGTGGCCGAAAACGGCCCCGAGGCCGGGCACATCCGCCCGGTGCAGGCCGATCTGCGGCAGTACGCTCTGGCCGGCCCCGAAAAAGGCGGCTACGCGGCGGCGGCCTGCAACCCGCCCTACTTTACCGGCGGCTTCCGCAGCGCCGACCCCCGGCGGGCGGCCGCCCGCCACGACGACCTGTGCACCGTGGCCGATGCGGCGGCCTGCGCGGCGCGGCTTCTGCGCAGCGGCGGAAGGGTGGCGCTGTGCCAGCGGCCGGAGCAGATGGCGGCGGTGTTCGCCGCCCTGTGCGCGGCGGGGCTGGAGCCCAAGCGGGTGCAGCTGGTGCGCGCAGCCCCGGAAAAGGCCCCGTGGCTGTTTCTGGTGGAGGCGCAGAAGGACCGTCGCCCCGGCCTGCGGTGGGAACCCGACCTGCTGGTGCGGGCGGGGGTGCCCTACGGACCCGGGCGCGCAGCTCCCGCGGCGCGGCCGTGATAAATCAGAAAAACCGCCCCGTCCGGCGCGCTGCAATACAGGCGCGCCGGGCGGGGCGGATCGTTTTGCCGGCGTCCGGCCGGGGGTCATTCCTCGGCGCGGAAATCCTCGGCGGGCGGATGCCTGGCCGCGTGCAGCAGCGCCGGCAGGGCGGCCAGCAGGCTGACGCCCAGCGCCCCCGCCATCGCCGCGGCCATGGCGCCCCAGGGCAGCGTGAAGCGGAAATAATACAGCCGCACCACCCGCCGCCAGACCAGCCAGGCCAGCGCAGCCGACGCCGGCAGGCCAATGACCAGCGCCTGGATGCTGTAAATGGCGCTTTCCAGAAACAGCATCCGCCGCAGGCCGCCCGGCGTCAGGCCGTTGGCGCAGAGCAGGGCGGTCTCGCGCCGGCGCAGGGCCATGCCGCTGGAAACGGTGTTGGCAATGTTTGCTGCGCAGATCAGCGAGATCAGCGCCACAAAGCCGTACAGCGCCACCCGCACCAGCATCGTCAGCGAGTGGACGGTCTCCTGGTTGCTTTGGAGGTCGGTGACGGTCAGGGACACGTTGGGAAGGGTCTGGCTGTCATACAGGGCGGTCAGCTCGGCGTACAGCGACGCCGGGTCGGCGCTTTGGTAATAAAAGTCAAAGTACCGGGGGCAGTAGCTGCCTAGTTCGGCGGTAAAGCGGGCAAACACCGCATCGGCGGCGCTGCGGCTGGTGACCAGCGTCATGATATAGGGGGAGGGCCAGGTCTGCACCAGGTCCCGGGGCGGGTCGTCCGCCACCGCGGCCACCCGCAGCGTCACCGGCAGGGTGTTGAAATCCCACTCCATCGTGTCGCCGGGGCGCAGCGCCATCTGGGGCGAGACTTCCACCATGCCGCCGTCCGCGCCGGGCATATAGCACCGGTCGATGACCACGCAGTCGATGGTCCGGCCGTCGGCCGCGGCGTCCTGCCCGGCCAGCGCCGCGTACTCTTCGTCGGGCAGCACCAGCAGGTAGGGCTGCATGGCAAGGGCGGCGCTGCCTTCGCCGGCGGCCGCCCAGCAGCTGGCCGGGTCGTTCAGGCCGGTGTCGGCGGCGTACTGCCAGCCCAGGCGGGCGGTCTGCGCGCCGATGCGGTCGGCGGGCAGCGTCAGCATGCCCCACTGGATGTGTTCCAGCTCCCGCACGGACTGGGCGTGGGCAGGGGAGAGCAGGGCCTGCCGCAGGGGATGGGCGCCGCCGTCCCCTGCGGTGCTGTAACAGTCCATGGCGGCGGTGACGTTATAACCGGCGTCCCGGTGGCCCATAGAGTAGGCGGTTTCCAGATATTGGGCAAAGGCGGAGGCGGTGACCAGCAGGATCACGCTCAGCGTCAGGGACAGCAGCGTCGCCCGGTAGCGGTGGACGCTGCGGCGGGCGTTTTTGCGCGCCAGCATGCCTTCGGGGCCGAAGGCCCTGCCGAACAGCCGCCCGCCTTTCAGCGCGCGGGAGTTCAGCCGGATCTCGCCCTCGCCGCGGATGGCGTCGATGGGGCCGGCCCTGCCCGCGTGCAGAGCCGGCCGCCAGGCCGAGAGCAGCAGCACCGCCGCGCTGGCGGCGCCGCTCAGGATCAGCCAGTCGGGGTCTGCCGCCAGCGAAAGGCGCAGGTCCATGCCGAGATACCGCCGGCTGAGGACGGCGAACAGGGGATCCAGTGCCCGGAAGGCGACGGCCAGCCCGCCGCAGGCAAGCAGCAGCCCGGCGGGGATGCCGATAAGCCCGGCGGCCAGCGCCTCGTACAAAATAACGCCGGCACGCTGCGCCGGGGTGGCGCCGGCGCTGGCCAGCAGCCCCAGCGTGCGCCGCCGTTCGGCCAGGCTGAGGGAGAAGGCGTTGGAGACCATCAGCGCCGCGCACACCGAGATCAGCGCCAGCAAAAACGCCCGCAGGGCGGTCACCAGGTCCAGCAGGTTGTCGCTGCTGCCGGGGACGCGGACGCCCGACCAGGTCAGCAGCGTGTAATTGAGCCAGCCGCTGAAGGTGGGGTCCGTCGTCGGCAGCTGCTGCTGCAAGGCGGCGACCCCGGCAAAGAACCCGTTGTCCAGCTGCCGGGCGCCGGCCCAGAAATGGACGCGGTCGTACTCCTCCGGTAGGCCCGGGACGCCGATGCCGTCCGCCGCCAGGTAAACGGGCTGCCGCTGGTCGGCGGGCAGCGTCCTGTCGATGCTGAACCGGTCCAGCACGGCGGTGACCGTCAGCGGGATGGCGCTGCCGTCGGCCGGGTCGACGACGGTCAGCGTGCTGCCGGGGGCCAGCTGCGCGCTGGCGGCCAGGGTGTCCAACACGGCGGCCTCGCCGGGGGCGTCGGGCAGTTCGCCGGCCACGACGCGGGCGCCCAGCATCTGCCAGGCGTCGCCGCCCACGGCGGTGCAGGCAAGAGGCTCGGCAAGGCTGCCGCCGCCGGTGTAGGGCAGCGCCTGGGCGTAGCCGAACCGGCCGAACAGCTCGTTGTCCACCAGCCGGCGGACGGTCTCGATGCGGCCGGCGCCCTGCCAGTGATAGTCGCCGCTCTGGTCGATGACGCCCCGGCGCATGGCGTCCATCACCGAGTCGCAGCCCAGCAGCACCGCGGCCACCATGGCCGCCGACAGCATCACGCCGACGACGGTGACGGCAAACCGGCTTTTGCCGCCGCGGATCTGGGCGACGGTCAGCTTGCGCAGGATGTTCATGGCCGGATCACCTCGTCTTTCACGATGCGGCCGTCCTCCAGGCTCAGAACGCGGCCGGCCTGCAGGGCGATCTCCGGGTCATGGGTGATCAGAATCAGCGTCTGGGCGTATTTGCGGTGGAAGCCTTTCAGCAGCTCCACGATGGCGGCGCTGTTTTTGCGGTCCAGGTTGCCGGTGGGCTCGTCGGCCAGCACCAGCGCCGGCCGGGTCAGTAGCGCCCGCCCGATGGACACCCGCTGCTGCTGCCCGCCCGAAAGCTGTCCCGGCAGCGCGTCCATCCGGTCGGCGATGCCCAGCTCGACCGCCAGGGAGCGGACCTGGGCGGCGTCCGGCCGGCGATGGTCCAAAAGCAGCGGCAGGGTCAGGTTTTCGGCCACCGTCAAAACCGGGATCAGGTTGTAAAACTGGTAGACCAGCCCGATCTGCCGGCGGCGGAACACCGCCAGCCGAGTCTCGTCCAGGGTGGAAAGATCCACCCCGTCCACCAGCACCTGGCCGGCGGTGGGCTTGTCCACCCCGCCCAGGATGTGCAAAAGCGTCGATTTGCCGCTGCCCGAAGGCCCCACGATGGAGACGAACTCGCCCCGCCGCACCGTCAGCGAGACATGGTCCAGCGCGGCGACGCGGCTGCCGCCCGCGCCGTAGACCTTGCACAGGTCCCGGACCTGCAGAATCGGATCTTTCATAGGGGAAGGTCCCTCCTTTTGGATGTTGCAGACCCATTGTAGCAGCGGCGGGTGACTGCCCGGTGACAGGGCAGGTGACAGTTTTGTCACCCGGGCCGCGCTCCATTGCCAAACGCCCGGTTCTGCGGTACAATAAAACCGGGGCCCGCGCGGAGCCGGCCCCGATACAGCAGCCACAGGGAGGTTTTTGCCATGTCCAAAGCAGTGATTTTTTTCGCCCCCGGCCTGGAAGAGTGCGAGGGCCTGTTGACCGTCGATATTCTGCGCCGCGCCGGCGTTGAAGTGACCATCGCGGCGGTGGGGGGCGACCGGACCGTCACCTCGTCCCACCGGGTGCAGGTGGTGGCCGACGCCATGGCCGCCGACATTGACCCTGACGACTATGACGCCTGCATCCTGCCTGGCGGCATCCCGGGCGTGAACAATTTGGCCGCCGACGCCGACGTGCGCCGCGTGGCGGCTGCCTGCGCCGGCGCGGGCAAGGTGGTGGCCGCCATCTGCGCCGGCCCCACCGTACTGGCGGAGTTCGGCCTGCTGGGCGGCAGGCAGGCCACCGTATACCCCGGCATGGACGACAAGATGCCCGGCGCCGTCTGCACCGGCAGCGAGGTAACGGTGGATGGCAACATCACCACCGGCCGCGCGCTGGGGGCGGCGATCCCCTTTGCGCTGGAGCTGGCCGCCCAGCTGGCCGGGCAGGAAGCCAGCGACCGGGTGCGCCAGGCCATCGTCTACCCTTACTGAAACGGCGTCCGGACGTCCCGCAAAAACAACAGCGCCCCGCAGGGTCCGGCGCAAGGCCGGCCCCGCGGGGCCTGTTTCCGTTCAGATGGGGCGCGCAGAGCTTCCGCCGCGTCAAGGCGCCGCCCGACGCCGGGCGCAGCCTTAACGGCGGCCGCGCTGCAGTTCCAGCCAGGCAAGGTCGCCGCGCTCCAGGCCGTGGATCAGCACCTCGGCGGTGGCGATGTTGGTGGCCACCGGGATGGTGTGCATGTCGCACACCCGCAGCAGCGTCACATCGTTGGGCTCGCCGGGCTTGGCGTTGACCGGGTCGCGGAAAAACAGCAGCATGTCCACCTCGCCGTAGGCGATCATCGAAGCAAGCTGTTCTGCGCCGCCGCTGCGGCCGGGATACAGGCAGCGCACTTCCAGCCCGCAGGCTTCGCGCACGATCTTGCCGGTGACGCCGGTGGCCACCAGCTCGTTCTGGGAAAGGATACGGACATAGGCGGTGCAGAACTGTGCCATCAGCTCTTTGCGGGAATCATGGGCAATCAGGGCAATCCTCATTCAGGGCAGACTCACTTTCTCCCGGCACGCAGGGCCAGCTGGGGCGGGCTGCCGGGCACGCTTGAATAGAACCATAATAAATCAAAATACAAAAAAATGCAAGTTACCGTAAAGTTCGGCACAAAAAAGCGCCGCTGCTGCGGCAGTTTTGCCGGGGCGGCGCGGTACGGCGCAAAAAGGGGGCGTTGCCATGATACGGGTCCTGCTTGTGGAGGACGACGATACCATCGCGCAGGGGCTGCGCTATGCGCTGGAGCAGGAGGGGTACTGCCTGACGGCGGCGGCCACCGCGGCCGAGGGCCTGCGGGCGCTGCGGGAACAGCCGCCCTTCGGCCTGCTGCTGTTGGACCTGGGCCTGCCCGACGGCAGCGGCTTTGAGGTCTGCCGGGCGGCCCGGCGGGCGGGCGACGTTCCGGTGATCTTTCTGACTGCTCGGGACGACGAGCTGAACACCGTGATGGGCCTGGACATGGGAGCCGACGACTACGTGACCAAGCCTTTCCGCATCCGGGAGCTGCAGAGCCGCATCCGCGCCGTGCTGCGCCGCCGCGCAGGGGCGACGGCGACCGTGCTGCCGGGCGGGGTGCGCGTCGACCTGAAAAAGGCCGAGGTCACCCGCGGCGGGGAGCCGGTGGCGCTGTCGGCGCTGGAATACCGGCTGCTGCTGGTGTTCCTGGCCCATCCGGGCCAGGTCCTGAGCCGCAGCCAGCTGCTGGGCGGCGTGTTCGACGAGGGCGGCAGCTTTGTCAACGACAATACGCTGACCGTATACATCAAACGGCTGCGCGCCAAGCTGGAGACGCCGGACGGCCCGGCGCTGATCGCCACGGTGCGCGGCCTGGGGTACCGGCTGGAGGTGTAAAAGATGCTGCGCAACCGGGAGATCCGCCTGTTTGCTTTGTTTTGCCTGGCTGTCAGCGCGGCGGGCTGCGCCGCCGCTTTTGCGGTGTCGCCGGCGGCCGGCGCGGTGGCCGCCGCGCTTTGCGCCGTGCTTTGCGCCGGGTACGCGGTATTCACCGCCTGGCGCTACCGGCAGATCGCACGGCTGGCCGAGTATCTGTCCGGCGTTTACGGCGGCGGCAGGGCGCTGGACATCCGCGACAATACCGAGGGCGAACTGAGCCTTTTGAAAAACGACCTGTACAAGATCACGGTGACGCTGCAGCAGCAGGCCGACCAGCTCCGGCAGGATCGGGGGTTCCTGGCCACGGCGCTGGGGGACATCAGCCACCAGCTCAAAACGCCGCTGACCAGCGCGCTGGTGATGACCGACCTGCTGGCCGACCCGGTGCTGCCGCCCGACCGCCGCAGCGAGTTCACCGGGCGGCTGTCGGCCCAGCTGGGGCGCGTCCAGTGGCTGGTGGGGGCGCTGCTCAAACTGTCCCGCCTGGACGCGGGCGCGGTGACGTTCCAGAAGGAGCCGGTACGGCTGGAGGAGCTGGTCCGCCGGGCGCTGGAACCGCTGCAGGTGCAGATGGAGCTGCAGAACGTCGGCTGCCGCTGCAGCTGCCCGCCGGGCGCGGCGTGGCAGGGGGACGGCGCCTGGACGGTGCAGGCGCTGCAGAACGTCTGCAAAAACTGCGTGGAGCAGATGCCCCGGGGCGGCACGCTGACCGTGACCGCCGCCGACGATCCGCTGGCCTGCCGCATCGTGGTGGAGGACACCGGCGGGGGCGTCGACCCGGAGGACCTGCCCCACCTGTTTGAGCGGTTCTACCGGGGCAAAAACGCCGGGCCGGACAGCGCGGGCATCGGGCTGGCGCTGGCGCAGGGCATCGTGCAGGCCCAGGGCGGGCGGATCGCGGCATCCAACACCGGCCGCGGCGCGCGCTTTGTGCTGACGCTGCCCAAAACGGTGGTGTAAGGGAAAGCCCGCATCCCGGCAAAAAAGCCCGCCCGGTCCCCCGGGCGGGCTTGATCGAAACGAAGGAGTTACCGGCGGCGGACCAGCATGACGATGCTGATGATCAGCAGCATCAGCGCCGCTGCGCCCACGATCAGCAGGATGGTCTCGAACACCTGCAGGTCAAAGCCGCTTTGGATGGAGCTGGCCGCGCCGCTGAAAACCTGCGACACGCTGCCGCTGCCCGCGCTGCCGCTGCTGGACGAGGCGTCGCCCCCGCCGTTGGAGTCCAGCGCCGCGCTGGCGGCGTCCTGGTCCCCCATGGCGGCCAGCGCTTCGGACAGCGCCTGCACCGCCATGGTCACCATGCGGGTGTCGGAATCGCTGCGGACGCGCTCGCCGCCCACGGCCCCGGCCAAATAATCGGCAAAAACGTTGCAGGCGCCCTGCAGCGCCGGGGCGGCGGAGGCTTCCACCGTCCAGCCGCTGGAAATGCTCATCATGCCGTTGATGTACAAAAGCAGCTGCATGCCCACGTCCTGGGACATGGTCTCGTACACGGTCTGGCGGAAAGCCGCGGTGTCCGAGGTGTCCACGTCGCCGAAGCTGAGGGCGATAAACCGGTAGACCCGGTCATAGTCGGAAAGATCAGTGTAATAGGTCTGGATGGCGTCGGCGATGCTGCCGCCGCCGGACAGCTGCGCGCCGATGTTGATAGCGTCCAGGTCGGCGCGCAGGTCGTCGGCGCCGAACATGGAAGCGTCGCTTTCAAAGCTGCCCTGCATCAGCGCGGTGTAGCCGTCGGCGTCGGAGGCCTGCCCGGCGTACTGCTGGGCCAGCTCCATGCAGTCGCCGCCCCAGCTGCCGGCGATGGGCAGCCCGCGGTAGACCAGGTTGATGGAGGCCAGCAGGTGGGCAAAGTCCACGCTGCCGGCGGGCGTTTCCACCACGCCGGCGTCCTGCAAGGCGGTCAGCTCGGGCGCCTCGACGGCCACATAATCCTCGAACCCGGGGTCGCGCGCGCCTGCCGTGATGGTCCAGATGTCCGAATTGTACTCGCCGGTGCGGGTGTAGGAGAGCGCCATCTCGATGGGGTCGGCGTTGGAACCGGTATCCGCGATGTACGTTTCCGCCAGCGACTGCAGGCTGGACAGCCGGCTCAGCACGGTATCGTAGCTTTCGGCATGGGCGGGCAGCGTGATAAAGGCCGCCAGCAGCGCAAACACTGCCAGCAGACCGGGCAGACGGCATTTTTTCATGGTTTGCCAGACACCTCCGGAAACTCGGGTCGGAACGGAAACGGCCGCAAAACTGCCGCCCGAAAGGGCGGCCTGCAGCAGATACATCCTAGTATACCATACCCGCAGGGGCCTGTCACGTGAAAAATTTGCGTTTTGCCCGCTGTTTTCGCCCCGGACGACAAAATTTACATCCTGTGCTCTTCCTATTGTACGCGGCGTATGGTATGATAAAGCCAAATCTCGCCCTGTTACGCCGATCCGGCCCCAGGGCGGCAAAGGAGGGCGGCGGATGGCGCCGATCATTCGAACCGTAGGGCTGCGCAAGGTCTATGCTGTGGGCAAGGAGCGTGTCGTGGCGCTGAACGATGTGAACATCAATGTGGAAAAGGGCGAATTCTGCTGCATCGTCGGCCAGTCCGGCAGCGGCAAGTCGACGCTGCTCAACCAGCTGGCCGGGCTGGAGAAACCCACCAAAGGCAAAGTGTTCATCGGCAAGCACGAGATCAGCGCCATGACCGAGAATGAGCTGGCCAGCTTCCGGCAGGCGCACCTGGGCTTTATTTTCCAAAGCTACAACCTGCTTCCCAGCATGACCGCCGCCGAGAACGTGGCCCTGCCGCTGATGTTCAAGGGCATGGGCCGCCGCCAGCGGATGGCGCTGGCCCGGCAGGAGCTGAAAAACATGGGCCTGGCCAGCCGCATGAACCACCTGCCCACCGAGATGAGCGGCGGCCAGCAGCAGCGTGTGGGCATCGCCCGCGCCTTTGTGGGCAAGCCCAAGGTCATTTTTGCCGACGAACCCACCGGCAACCTGGACTCCAAGACCAGCCGCCAGGTGCTTTTGCGGATGCTGGAAATGTCCAAAAAGGATCAGATCACCTTTGTGATGGTCACCCACGAGCCGTCGCTGGCGGCCTGTGCCGACCGGATCATCACCATTCTGGACGGCCGTGTGCAGAGCGACGTGGTGCAGCCCGACGAAGTCAAGGAGAAAAACCGCGCCGCCCTGGCCGAGGAACTGGCCCGCATCGAGGCCGAGGAAGCCGCCGAGAAGGCCCGGAAAGAGACCGCCCGTGCCGCCCGCAAAGCCATTGAGAACGGCACACACTCCGCCGCAGAGCCGGCAAAACAATAAACAAGAAGTGAAAGCGTTAAGGAGGAACTCCCCGTGAAAAAGCCCCTGCGTATTGTATCGATCGGCCTGGCCCTGCTGCTGTGGGCGGGCATGTTTACCCTGCCGGCGTTTGCGGCTGCAACACCGGAAACGGCCACCCAAGGGGATGTTTATGTCACCGAAGCAGTGGTTACGACGCAGGCGGGCGGTGAAGTGACGGAAGTGCATGAAGGCGACCGTGTTAATGTTGTGCTGAGAGTGGTAGACCATCCGGCAGCAACGTACCATGTTACCGCAAATGAAATCATTGCCCGTGTCAACTCTACAATTTTTACTTATACAGGCACAGCAGAGGTCAGCCAGCTGTTTGAGGCGGAGGACTCGGCGGGACGTTACTATTCTTATGTGCTTTTGTTCCGTGATGTGATCTTTAACGGCGGCGGCAACACCTTCGATGTCAATTTGAGCTATCAAAATACATCGATGAAGATGCAGCAGCTGAATCCCACCCTGGGCCAGTGCGTTGCCCAGGAAAAAACCCCCAAGACCCCCAACCTGGTCCTGCGCGAGTCCAGCTACGGCACCGAGGCCGTGGTGGCGGGCAGCCCCTTCACCCTCAGCGTCACGCCCTATGCCACCGCCGGCGAGGAACCCCTCTCTGACGTGATCGTCTCGGTCACCCTGCCTGACGGCATCACCCTGACCGGCGGCAGCCTGTCCAGCTATGTGGGCAGCATGTCGCCCCGGTCCACCTGCAACGTCAGCTTTGCGGTGCTGCCCAGCGCCGCCTACACCGGCGGCGTGGCCAACATCACCGTCAACATGACCGGCACCGGCACCGAGACCGGCACCGCCGTCACCGGTACCGGCACCATCTCGGTGCCCATCACCCAGCCCGACCGGTTCGAGATCACCAGCATGGAGCTGTCCGATACCATCTACCTGGGCGAGACCACCTCCATCACCCTCAACGTGGTCAACAAGGGCCGCAATCCGGTGGCCAACCTGGAGGCTTCCATCTCCGGCGAGAACCTGGGCGTCTCGGTCTCGACCCAGTACATCGGCAACGTCAATGCCGGCACCGAGAACAGCGTCGATTTTGACCTGACCCCGCAGCAGGCGGGCGAAATGACCGGCACCATCACCCTGACCTACGAGGCCGCCGACGGCACCACCAAGACCCTGACCCAGGATTTCTCCACCACCGTGCAGGAAATGCCCGTCTATGACGACCCCACCATGATGGACCCCGGCCTTGTGGAGCCGGAACAGCCCCAGGGCCTGCCGGTGTGGGGCATTGTGCTGATCGCTGCGGGCGTTGTGGCCGTGATCGCGGTCGTGATCGTGGTCGTGCGCAAAAAGCGCAAGGCCAAGGCGCTGGCCATGCTGGAGGACGGAGATGAAGATCTTTGATCTGTTTGCGCTGTCGGCCAGAAACCTGGCCCGGCGCAAAGGCCGCACGGCGCTGACCGTCATCGGCGTGGCGGTGGGCACCTGCCTGATCATCGTCATGATCAGTTTCGGCCTGGCCATGAACCAGGCCAACGAGGAAATGCTGGCCAGCTGGGGCGACTTGACCCAGATCGAGGTCTACGGCGGCGGCAGCGGCTACGCGGTGTCCATCGGCGGCACCACGGTGGGCGGTTCCAGCGACGAGCGGGCGGTGCTCAACGACGATATGATCCAGAGCTTCCGCCAGATGGACCATGTGGTCACCGCCACCCCCTTCTACCAGGGTTACAGCCTGAACGGCACCATCACCACCGGCAGCAGCGGCCGTTATTCCGCCAGCGTGGGCAATGTGGTGGGCGTTTACTCCGACGCGATGGAGGCCATGGGCTTTACGCTGGCCAGCGGCAGCTGGCTGGCTGACGGCAGCTATGGCCGGGACGTGATCCCGGTGCTGGTCTGCGAGCAGACCGGCTACAACTTTGAGGATACCCGCAAGAGCTACCGCTCCCAAAACCGTTACCGCTACTACGGCCAGACCGACGCCATGGGCAACCTGCTGCCGCCTTTTGTGGACGTGCTGAAGGATGACATGACCCTGACGCTGTCCAACGGCGACACCGAGAACCCCAAGGAACAAAGCTGGAAGCTGAAGGTGGTGGGCAGCATCAACCCCGACACCTCCAAGGGCTGGTGGACCCAAAGCAGCTTTATCATGCGCATTGAAGACATGAAGATGCTGATGGAGGAGTACAAGGACCTGGCCGGCAGCGATTCCGGCGTCAGCAGTACCAACACCTACGACACCGTCTACGTCAAGGTGGACGACATGGAAAATGTGGAGGATGTGGACAAGGCCATCCAGGATCTGGGATTCTCCACCTACTCGATGACCCAGCAGCGGGACGCCATGCAGCAGCAGGTGGCCCAGCTGATGATGATCCTGGGCTGCCTGGCGGCGTTCAGCCTGCTGGTGGCGGCGCTGAACATCATCAACACCATGACCATGGCCATCTACGAGCGCACCCGCGAGATCGGCGTCATGAAGGTGCTGGGCTGCGCCCTGGGCAAGATCCGCACGATGTTTTTGATCGAGTCGGGCTTTATCGGCCTGATCGGCGGCATTGTGGGGGTGCTGGTCAGCCTGGCGGTCAGCTTTGTGCTCAATAACCTTTCCATGATCCTGTCGCTGTTCGGCAGCGGCGGCGACCTGTCCGGCGTGCTCAGCAGCCTGGGCGGCTACTATATGGGCGGCGGGTCCGCCGTATCGGTGGTGCCGCCGTGGCTGGTGCTGCTTGCGCTGACCTTTGCCACCGTCATCGGCCTGGTGGCCGGCATCCTGCCCGCCAACCGCGCCGTCAAGATCAGCGCGCTGGAAGCCATCCGGCACGAATAACCGTACCCGTCCCGCAGGCCGCCGGCCTGCGGGATTTTGCGTGGGCCGCCGCCCCGCAGAGAGGAGATTGCCATGAGACCGAAAGCCTTGTTTGTGGACATCGACGGCACGCTGGTGGGAATCCGGCAGGAAATCACCCCGCGCACGCGGGACCGGCTGCTGCAATACCAGCGGGACGGGGGCGTGGTGGTGCTCTGCTCGGCGCGGCCCTGGGCGGGCATGGAGCAGTATGGCCGGGAGCTGCAGCTGGAGCGGTACGGCGGGTATTACGCGGCCTTCAACGGCGGGCAGCTGGTCAGCGCCGCGACGCTGCAAAGCGTGGAGGCCTGTGCGTTTCCGCCGCAGCAGGCTGCGCAGGTGGTCCGGGCAGCGGCCGAGACGGAGCGGGCCGCCCAGACCGCCCTGCTGCCCGGCTGGCAGGCTGCCTGCCGCAGCGGGCTGGACCTGGCCGCCGCACGGACGGTCGCAGACGGTGTGGCGGCGTCCAGCCTGAACATCATGACCTACCGGGGCGGCACGCTGGTGGCGCGGCGGCTGGAGCCCTACGCTGTGGCCGAGATGATGGCCAACCGGCTGAAACTGGAGATATGCCCCGACTTTGCGGCTGCGCTGGGGTTTGGGCCGGTCAAGTTTCTGGTCTCCGGCGAGCCGGGGTTCCTGAGCCGGGTGTTCCCGGAGCTGAAACGCCGCCTGCCCGACTGCGAGGCGGTCATATCCGACCCGTTTTTTGCCGAGATCACGCCCAAGGGGGTGGACAAGGGCCGCGCCCTGACCGCGGTGGCGCGGCTGCTGGGCGTCGATCCGGCCGACTGCGCCGCCGTGGGCGACAGCGCCAACGATCTGCCCATGTTCGCCCGCGCCGGCGCCAGCGCCGCGATGGCAAACGCCCCCGAGGAGGTGCGCCGCGCAGCCGGCTGCGTCACCGCCGGCTGCGACGAGGACGGCGTGGCGCAGTTTCTGGACCGGCTGGAAGCCGGCGGCTGAAGCGCGGCAAAAAGGCCCCCTGCGCGCAGGGGGCCTTTGCATATACGGTCAAAGCAGCGGTACCACGCTTTGGTACAGGACCTGGAACCGTCCGGCATAGATGCGCTCGTGGTGGTAGTGGCCGCAGTACCAGCGGCCGAATTCGCAGCGGCGGCGGACGGTGTCCAGATAGTCGGTCAGCCGGTCGGGGGCGTAGAAATCGGCGCCGAAGGACTGCTGGATGGTGGTGGGCAGGCAGTGGGTGACGATGATGTCCACCCGCCAGTCCTGCCGCTGCAGGCTGCGCAGCCCCGCGGCCAGCTCCCGCGGGCGGGGCAGCTCCTGCGGCCACCAGCTGACGCGGCGGATGCGGTAGCGGCCGCCGCGGGCGTCCAGTTCCCGCCGCCTGCGGGCAAAGTCCGGGTCGCGGGGATTCAGGACCCCGTCGGGCATGTCGTGGCTGGAGGCGCCGCCCATGGTAAAGATGGTGCGGCCCGCCACGTCGAACACCTGCCCACGCATCAGGTGGAGCAGCCGGGGACGGATGCGGTGCACCAGGCCGCCTTTCCAGGCGCTGACGGGATATTGCTCCAGCAGGTCGAAATTTTCGTGGTTGCCGTCCACAAACAGCACCGGGCAGCGCAGCTTTGCGTTGAGCCAGTCCAGCCGCAGCCGCTCGCGCCGGGTGCCGCGCCACAGCAGGCCAAGGTCGCCGCAGACGATCAGCGCGTCGCCGGGGGCCAGCGGGCGGCAGCGCAGCAGCAGTTCGTCCGCGTCGCCGTGCAGATCGCCGGTGACATACAGCATGGCGCGCCCCCTCCCGCATCCGCCCGGGACCGGGCGGAAAAGTTTTCCACACACGAGTATACCACCCCTGTGCAAAACCGGCAAGCCGAAGGGGAAAACGCTTTTTGCCGCGGGCGGCCGGTTTTCGCGCTGTTTTGATTGCATGAGACGCGCCAAAGGCGTATAATAAAGGCAAAGCGTTCCTTTTGTAGCCGCAAAGCGGGCAGATGTGTGCGGGAATTGGCAAAAAACGACGATGCTGCGCGCAAAACAAAAAGCAAGAGGGTTTTGCAATGTTGGTCGATATTTTCATCCGGACCCGGGCTGCCGGCCTGTTTTGACGGGCGGGCTTTTTACAGTTTGTATACCAGTATTCCACAGTTGAAAATGTTGAAAACTCTGTTGAAACTGTTAAAAACCCGGTGGAATTTCCAGAATGTATCATTTCGACCCGGTTTGCAGGGGCAGGGGCCTCAACAAATTGTTGAAGAAACGCTGCGAAAATGCTACAATAAACGGACAAAATGACCCCCGGCAGCAAGATTTGCCGTACAACAAAAAGCTATGGAGGCTTTATGAAGTGGATTGATCGGCTCAACGCGCGCTTTGGCCGTTACGGTATCCCCAATCTGATGAACATCGTGCTGATCGGGCAGGTGGTGGTGTGGATCATCACCATGTTCGTCAACCGAAACCTGTACCCGATGCTGATGCTGACCCGCAGCGGGCTGGCGCACCTGGAGCTGTGGCGGCTGGTCAGTTTTATTTTTGTGCCCACGCTGCAGACAAACCTGTTCTATTTCGCGCTGGAGATCTATTTTTACTGGTGGGTGGGCAACGCGCTGGAGCGTGCCTGGGGCGATTTCCGCTTTACGGTCTACTGGCTGGCCGGCATGGTGGGCGCCATCCTCAGCTGCCTGATCGTGGGCGTGGGCACCACCTCCGGCCTGTTCCTCAGCCTGTTTTTTGCCTATGCCTGGATGTGGCCGGACCAGCAGATCCTGCTGTTTTTCTTTATCCCGGTCAAGGTCAAGTGGATCGGCTGGGTCTCGGGCGGCATCTGGCTGCTTGACCTGGTGCAGGCCCTGCTGTACCGGAATTACGGCACGGCGCTCAGCCTGGTGTTCGGCCTGGCGGGCTTCCTGCTTTTCTTCGGCGGCGAGCTGTGGCGGTGGTGCCGCGACCAGGTGGTAAGCTACAAGCGCCGGCGGGACTGGAACAACAAGTGGAAATGATTTTGGAAGAAACGGGCCGGTCCGGGCGGCCGGCCGCCGATAATACTTTTCCGTGGAGGGTTTACCCATGAAACTTGTCACTGCGATCGTCAACAAAGAGGATTCCAAGGCTGTCTGCAATGAGCTTCTGCGCTCGCACTTCTACGTCACCCGGCTGGCCACCACCGGCGGCTTTTTGATGGCCGGCAACATGACGCTGATGATCGGCACCGAGGACGAGCGTGTGGACGAGTGCATCGCCTGCATCTCCAAATGCTGCAAGCAGCGCACCGAGATCGTGCCCGGCACCGCGTCCATCGGGCTGGGCATCGAGAGCGCCATGCCCATCGAGGTCACGGTGGGCGGCGCCACCGTCTTTGTCACCAACGTCGAGCGGTTTGAAAAGCTGTGATGCTGGACCGCCTGGCCGGTAACGCTGCCCTGAAACAGGACCTTGCCGCGGCGCTGGCCGCGGACAGGCTGGCGCACAGCATCCTGCTGGTTGGCGAGCGGGGCTGCGGCGCCGGCTTTGCCGCACGCTGCCTGGCTGCCGATTACCTGTACCCCGCCGGCGGCCCCCATGCCGAGGCCGTACTGCGGGGGGAGGACAGCGAGTGCATCGCCATCCGGGGCGAGGGCGCGTCCGGCCAGATCCGGGTCGAGCGGGTCCGCGACGCCCGCGAGGCGATCCAGCATTCGGCCCTGTCGGAGGACGCCCGCGGCCGCGTGCTGTTTGTCTATGGCGCGCAGGATCTGAACCAAAGCTCGGCCAACGCCATGCTCAAGATCATCGAGGAGCCGCCCGAAGGGGTGCTGTTCCTTTTTACCGCCGCCAGCGCGGCCGGCGTGCTGCCCACCATCCGCAGCCGCTGCGCCGCCTATACCCTGGCGCCGGTGCCGCCCGCCGAATGTGCGGCGGCGCTGCGCCGGGAACTGCCCCGGCTGAGCCGGGACGAGGCCGACGACCTGGCGTTTTTGTACGAGGGGCATATCGGCCTGGGCCTGGCCGCCGTGCGGCAGCCGGATACCCGCGAGGCGCTGGCGCGCGCCAGAGAATTTGCCGCGCTGGCCGCCCAGGGCGACGCGTACCGCGCGCTGGCGCTGGCGACCAGGTTGGAGCGGGACAAGGCCGCCGCGGGGGCGCTGCTGGAACAGCTGGCCTTTGTGTCCAGCGCCGCGCTGCGCCGCCCCGGTTACGCCGGGGTGGAGCCGCCCCGCGCCGCCGCGCTGCTGCGGGCGGCAGGCAGGGCGCGCGACGCGCTGCGCGCCAACGGCAACCTGCGCCTGACGCTGGCGGTGTTTGCGGCCGAGTGCTGCGCGGACGCGCAATCAATCAAAAGATAAGGAACTGCCATGAAAGTAATCTCTGTCAAGTTTAAGGAAAACGGCCGGTCCTATTATTTCGACCCGGCCGATCTGGAGATCCGCCGCGGCGATTTTGTTATTGTGGAGACCGCCCGCGGCACCGAGTGCGGCGAGGTCGTGCGCGGCGTGCACGAGGTGTCCGCCACCGGCTTCAACAAGGAGTTGAAACCGGTGGTGCGCATGGCCGACGGCGTGGATATTCGCCGCATGCGCCAGAACCACGCCGACGAGCGCCGCGCCTTTGAGGTGTGCGAGCAGCGCATTGCCGCCCACGGCCTGGCCATGAAGCTGGTGGAGGCGGAGTACACGCTGGACCGCAACAAGCTGATCTTTTACTTTACCGCCGACAACCGGGTGGATTTCCGGGAACTGGTCAAGGACCTGGCCGGGCATTTCCATACCCGCATCGAGCTGCGCCAGATCGGCGTGCGGGACGAAAGCAAGATGCTGGGCGGCCTGGGCATCTGCGGGCAGCCGTTTTGCTGCAGCCGCTTTTTGAAAAATTTCCAGCCGGTGTCCATCAAGATGGCAAAGGAGCAGGGGCTTTCGCTGAACCCCGCCAAGATCAGCGGCGCCTGCGGCCGTCTGATGTGCTGCCTGGCTTACGAGCAGAAAAGCTACGAGTACCTGAACTCCATCACGCCGCAGGCGGGCAGCATCGTCCGCACCCCCGACGGCGAGGGCGTGGTGACGGAAGCAAATGTGATCGCCGGGACGCTGAAAGTCCGCAGCAGCGTGGAGAGCCTGCCGCCCAAGACCTACCGGCGGGAGGAGTGCGTTTACCTGCGCGGCGGCCGCCGCGCCCCGCGCCGCCCGGACCCCGAAGCGGGGGACGACGGCGAATAAGGCGGCAGCATTTTCCCGCAGCGGCGGCCACGGCCGCCGCTGCGGTTTTGTGCCGGCCGGGACGCAAATTCTGCCGCTTTGGGCTTGCAAAGAGCCGGAGTCGATGGTAAAATAGTTTTAATCAGCAGGGCCCGGGCAAATTAGGCTCTGTTGTTTGCCGCCGGGCTGCCGGCCGTGCAGGGCGCCGGCGGCGATCTCAATCAGCACGGAGATAAGGAGTTTCACGATGGCTCATATGGTTACCGACGAGTGCGTTGCTTGCGGCGCATGTGTTGACACCTGCCCCGTTGGCGCGATCACCCTGGGCGACAAGGCCGAGGTCGACGCTTCTTCCTGCGTTGACTGCGGCGCTTGCGAGGGCGTTTGCCCCACCGGCGCGATCAAGGCTGAGTAATTTCGCTTTGACAAAACACAACGCGGCGTGAAGGACAGCTGTCCTTCACGCCGCGTTTGTTTGGCGGGGATAGGGCGGGGGCGGAAGGGTCAGTTCAGCCGGTAGCCGACCTTGAACACGGTGGCGATTTCCAGCTCCGGACCCAGCTTGCGCCGCAGCTGGCGGATGTGCATGTCCACCGTGCGGGTGCGCAGCGGCGTGGAAACGCCCCACACCCGCTCCAGCAGCTCGGCGCGGGAAAACGCCTGGCCGCGGTGGCAGAGCAAAAAGGCCAGCAGGCACAGTTCTTTTGGGGAAAGCGGCACCGGGACGCCGTTTTTCCTGGCCTGGGCGGACTGCAGGTCGAGTTCGATATTTTTGTACCAGAGTGAGGGAAGAGTTTTCTGAGAATTTTCTGCCTGCAGCGCTGTCATCTGCCGGTCTGCCCCCTTTGTCTGTCCGTTCCGCGCAGGAGAAATCCGATGGATATGCGGGCTTTTTTCAACGCGCCGGCTTGCCCGACGGAACAGGATGAATGATAATGTTCTGGTATAGTGAACATCAACTAAACCTGCCAAGAGTTGTCAAGGCCTAAAAGCATAAAAATCTGGAAAGGGTGATCCAACAAAAATGAGCGTAGAAAAGTAAACCGTCATGTTCTGGCGGTCATGGAATTGGTATGAAAATCGTCGTCTATGATGGGGTTATAGCTTCTTTAAATAAGCCATGACAGTACCGTAGTAGATTCTCAGAAACTTATTTGCGGCAGCGGTCATGTAGACGTAATAGTGCTTGCCCTCCCGTCTTTTACGGTCAAGGAATTGGAATACAGGATCGTCAGTAGGTGCGTGTTGGATGATGGTGGACATGACTTGAAAGAGCGTTTTGCGCAGCCTGGGAGACCCGCGTTTGGAAATATGTCTGTTCTTCGATTCAAAGGTACCAGACTGGCAAGGCGGTGCATCTACACCAGCAAAGGCCACTAAAGACTGCTTGCGGTCAAATCGGCGCACATCGCCAATCTCTGCCATGAGCTGAGGCCCAAGAACGGGGCCAACGCCAAACATCCGCATCACGACATGGTACTCTGGAAGCTGAGCAGCCAGAGTGAGCATCTCGTGTTGGATCACGGAAATCGTTTCTATGATTGTGTTGAGTTGAGAAACCGCAAGAGTAACAAGGCATTTAATCGAGTCAGTCATCGGAAGCGTATTTACCTGTGAGACGGCGTGAGCATAGATGGACGAGGCCTTTTCCTCTTTAAATCTGTACCCGGCTTTGGCACACCACTTTTTGTATTGGTTTGTGAACGCTTTTTCGGAGTTCCTGCAGATACACTCCCGATGCCAGAATTTCTCGGCAAAATCCACCCATTTTTCGTGTCCGTCCATATCCCGGGGAGCACTTTTGAACAGGATATTGAGGCCAGGAAACGTTCCATCCAGTAGTGCGATTAAATTGTTTTTGAGATTGACTTTCAATCTTATGTACTGGTCGTACTGGCGACGGCACGTTTTGAGCGTCTGCCGGATTTGGTCAACAGGCGTGTAACGTTCAAGAACTGTCCAACGGTCAAGGCAGTAATTTGCAATTTTCACAGCGTCCAACTTGTCTGTCTTACCCTTCCGGATCGAGTTGTTGCCGTATTTGTAGATTAACAGTGCATTTACGATAGAGACAAAAATGCCTGCATCGTACAACACATTGGCGATAGGTTGCCAGTAGTTCCCGGTGTACTCCATGACAATCTTTGTTTCTCCGGGCAGTTTCTCCAAAAAGCAAGCCAGTTTCCGCAACTCTGTATCCGTATGGAGTACCTCAAACGGTTCCGCAACCACTTCGCCGAAAGGCCGCATAATGGCTACTGTGCTTTTCCCTTTGGAAACGTCAATCCCTACTGCGTTCATTTCACTTGTCCCTCCCTATCTAATCAGTTTTCAAATTGGTGGCCATCGATTTCTCACTGCCGATTCAAATTGCTTGGTCACACGAACATCCTGGATTTCCAGTGGTTCAACCTGCCTCAACCGAACGCTACAGTGGAAGGATGGCTGACTGTTTAGCAGCCGGACATGGTTAGTCCATTAAAAGTCTCGTCAGGCCAATTTCCCTTCCATTGTAGCTTAGGCGTGA
>DWVD01000039.1 GCA_019120395.1 Candidatus Gemmiger faecigallinarum | reverse complement strand
ACCAGCTGGCCCAGCCGCGTGATCTTGAAAGCGGTGCGCTTGACCAGCTCGGCCACCTCGTCCATGGGGGCGTCCTTGGGCAGCTTGGCCAGCGCGGCGCGCACCGCGCCCGGGCCGGAAACGCCCACGTGGATCTCGCAGTCCGGCTCGCCGGGGCCGTGGAAGGCGCCGGCCATAAAGGGGTTGTCCTCCGGCGCGTTGCAGAACACCACCAGCTTGGCGTCGCCCATGCACATGTTGTCTTTGGTGCGCTCGGCGGTGTCCCGGATCACCCGGCCCATCATGGCCACGGCGTCCATGTTGATGCCCGACTTGGTGGACCCCACGTTGATGCTGGAACAGACCAGGTCGGTCTCGGCCAGGGCGCGGGGGATGCTCTCGATCAGGCGCTTGTCGCCGGCCGAAAAGCCCTTGTGCACCAGCGCGCCGTAGCCGCCGATAAAGTTGACGCCCACCGCCTTGGCCGCGGCGTCCAGCGCCTTGGCGTAATCCACAGGGTCGGCGTCGGGCGCTGCGCCCAGCAGCATCGACACCGGCGTCACGCTGATGCGCTTGTTGACGATGGGGATGCCGTATTCCCTGGCGATGGCGTCCACCACCGGCACCAGGTTTTTGGCCTTGGAGGTGATCTTGTGATAGATCTTCTCGCAGGCTTTTTTGCCGTCCGGGTCGATGCAGTCCAGCAGGCTGATGCCCATGGTCACGGTGCGCACGTCGAGATTTTCGCTGGTCAGCATCTCGATGGTCTCCATGATGTCGCCGGTATTCAAAATCCGCATAGTTCCTGCCCCTTTCGTCAGATCTTGTGCATCGCGTCAAACACTTCCTGGCGCGTCAGGGTCACCTGCATCTTCATCTCCTGGCCCAGCTGCTCAAAGCGGGTGCGGACGGCGTCGGGGGCGGCGTTTGTTCTGGACAGGTCCACCAGCATGATCATGCAGAACATCTCCTGCAAAATGCTCTGGGTCACGTCCTCAATGTTGATGTTCAGCTCGGCGCAGACGGCGCTGACCTTGGCCACGACGCCCACGGTGTCCCGGCCGATGACGGTGATAACAGCTTTCATGGAAGTTCCTCCCATCCCATATCGTTACAGACATACCGGTTTTGCAATTTGCGTACTGCCATTATACCAGATTCCGCCCCGTTTGGATACCGCGCACGCAAAAAATCCCGTTTTTTGTACAGTTGTGCCCGGCAAAGGACCTCGCGCCGCAAAAATGGGTGCAATCTGCCAAAAGCTATGCTATAATAGCACCATATACACCCTGGCCGCGCTGTACATCGCCCGGCGAGTCCGGCCGGCGGGGGAACATTCTGCCGCGCGCCCCATAGACCTGGGGCGGGAAAGGAGCCGATGATGGAAAAAATGCAGGAACTGCTTCAGATCTTGGAGAAGAACGCCCGGCTTTCGCTGGAGGACATCGCCGCCATGATGGACGTTTCCGCCGCGCAGGCGGCCGCCATGCTGGACGAAGCCAACGAGAAGGGCTACATCCACGGCTACCAGGCCCTGGTGGACTGGGAGAAGGCCGGCGTCAACCAGGTGGAGGCCATGATCGAGCTGCATGTCTCGCCCCGCAAGGACCGCGGCTTTGAGGAGATCGCCGCCGCCATCGCCGCCTTTGAGGAGGTGGACGCCGTCATGCTGATGAGCGGCGGCTACGACCTGCTGGTCAGCATCAAGGGCAAAAGCTTCCAGGAGATCGCGCTGTTTGTGGCAAAGCGGCTGTCGCCCTTGGACGACGTGCTGTCCACCGCCACCAGCTTTGTGCTGCGCACCTACAAGCGCGGCGGCGTGCTGTTCCAGGATGAGGAGATCGACGAAAGAGAGTGTACGGTACTGTGATGGATTATGATTCTTTGCTTGCGCCGGCGGCCAAGGAGATGCGTCCGTCCGGGATCCGCAAGTTTTTCGATCTGGCCGCCGAGATGCCGGAGTGCATCTCGCTGGGCGTGGGCGAGCCGGACTTCAAAACGCCCTGGAGCGTGCGGGACGCGGCCATCCGCACCCTGCAGCAGGGCCGCACCCGCTACACCGCCAACGCGGGCATGAAGGAGCTGCGGGTGGAGATCTGCAACTATCTGGCCCGCCGGTTTGACCTGCATTACCGCCAGAAGGACGAGATCCTGGTCACGGTGGGCGGCAGCGAGGCCATCGACCTTTCCATCCGCGCGCTGGTGCAGCCGGGGGACGAGGTCATCATCCCGGAACCCTGCTTTGTCTGCTACGAGCCGATCACCTCCCTCACCGGCGGCGTGCCGGTGCACATCGCCACCCGGCCGGAGGACCAGTTCCGCCTCAGGCCCGAACAGCTGAAAAACGCCATCACCCCCCGCACCAAGCTGCTGATTTTGCCCTACCCCAACAACCCCACCGGCGGCGTGATGGAGCGGCAGGACCTGGAGGCCATCGCCGAGGTGCTGCGCGGCACCGACGTGATGGTCCTGTCGGACGAGATCTACTCCGAGCTGACCTACGGCAAAGAGCGCCACGTCAGCATCGCGTCGCTGCCCGGCATGGCCGAGCGCACCATCGTGGTCAACGGCTTTTCCAAGTCCTACGCCATGACCGGCTGGCGGCTGGGCTACGCGGCGGGGCCTGCGCCCGTCCTGAAGGTGATGACCAAGATCCACCAGAGCTGCATCATGTCCGCCCCCACCACCAGCCAGTACGCGGCCATCGTGGCATTGCAGCAGTGCGACGACCAGATCGTCAAGATGCGGGACGAGTACAACCGCCGCCGCCGCTTCCTGGTCAAGGCGCTCAATGAGATGGGGCTGGACTGCTTTACCCCGCTGGGGGCGTTCTATGTGTTCCCCAGCATCCAGCGCACCGGCCTGACCAGCGCCCAGTTCTGTGAGCAGCTTTTGCAGGAAAAACACGTGGCCATCGTCCCCGGCGACGCCTTCGGCGCTTCCGGCGAGGGCTACGCCCGCATCAGCTACGCCTACAGCGTCGAGTATCTGGAGACCGCCACCAAGCGCATCCGCGCCTTTTTGAAAGAGCACGGCTGGCTGAAACAGGATTGAAAAAGGGGAGATCCCGATGCAAAAACAGAGCGTAACGGTCCTGGCGCCGGCAAAGCTTAATCTTTCGCTGGATGTGCGGGGGCTTTTGCCAAACGGGTACCATGATTTGGACATGGTCATGCAGGCTATCACGCTGCGGGAACAGCTGACGCTGCGCCGCAGCGACGCGCTGAACGTCCGCATGCCCGGCAGCTTTGTGCCGGTCAACGACAAAAACACCGCCGTCAAGGCGGCATTGGCCTTTTTGGATTACACCGGCCTGCTGGCCGGGGTGGACATCACCATCCGCAAGGTCACGCCGGTGCGCGCCGGCATGGCCGGCGGCAGCGCCGACGCCGCCGGCGTGCTGGTGGGCATGAACGAGCTGTACGGCGCGCGCCTGTCCATGAGCGAACTGTGCGCTTTGGGCGCGGCCATCGGCGCCGACGTGCCCTTTGCGCTGCTGGGCGGCACCTGCCGGGTGCAGGGCGTGGGCGATCTGATGAAAGCCCTGCCGCCCTGCCCGGACTGTTGGTTTGTCATCGTCATGCCGTCGGTGGGGGTGTCTACGCCGGAGGCCTTTGCCCGGTACGACACCATGGGCAGCCCCGTCCACCCCGACTGCCAGGCCCAGGAGGACGCCATCCGCGCCGGCAGCCTGACGGCCCTGTGCGCCGCGGCGGGCAACGCCCTGGAGCATTGCAGCGGCGCGAAGGAGACCCCCGCCATCTGCGCCCTTTTGAACAGTCACGGCGCCCTGACCAGCCAGATGACCGGGTCCGGCGCGGCGGTGTTCGGCGTGTTTGACGACGAGGCCAAAGCCAAAGCCGCCCGCGCCGCACTGCAAAAGCAGTACAAAAAGGTCTATCTGGCCCAGCCGGACAGGGGCGGCGCGCGGGTGATCTATACCCGGCCGGCCCGCCCTCGCCCGGCCGCGCGGTAAAGCTTCCTTGTGCACACTCCGCTAAGCCGGGGCGGCGGGCAAAAGCGCCCCAATGCCCCGCGCGCTCCCGCCGGTTTGAAAAAACGGCGGGGCATTTGGATGCGCGGCGGGAAACATCTGCATAAACCCTCCCGGCGGGAGCCATACTCCGGGTGTCGGCCGGCGCCTGCCCTGCGGCAGACCGGGCCGCCGGAACATACGGCTTTGCGGCGCTTTTGCGCCGCCCCACCGGGAGGTTTTTTATGGATACGAACAGATTGCAGCCGGCGGGCGCCCGCCGCCCGCTGATCCGCCGCGGCGCCGCCGAACTGGGCGCGGCGCTGGGGCTTGCGTTGACCGTCTTACTTACCGCGGCGCTCTGGTACGGCGAGCAGACCCGCGCCGCCGTCTGCGCCGACACGCTGCGGCTGCACATCCTTGCCAACAGCAACAGCGTGGACGACCAGCTGCTGAAGCTGAAAGTCCGCGACGCCGTGCTGGAGGAGATGCCCGCCATTTTGCAAAACGCCGCCACCAAGCAGGAGGCCGAGACCGCGGTGTCCGGCGCGCTGTGGCGGCTGCAGCAGGTGGCGCAGCGCGCCGTCCGCCGCGCCGGCAGCAGCCAGACGGTGCGGGTGCGGCTGGAGCAGGCCGACTTTGCCGCCAGGGACTACGGCAGTTTCCGCCTGCCCGCCGGCGAGTACACCGCCCTGCGCATCGAGCTGGGGGCGGCCGCCGGCCACAACTGGTTCTGCGTGCTCTACCCGGAGCTGTGCGTCGGCGCCAGCCAGGCCCGCTACGACACCCCCGCCGAGAACGCCCTGGTGTTCGGCCGGTTCGAGGTGCGCTCCGCTTTGTGGGACGAGCTGCAGCGCCTGGCCGCTTGGGCGGCAGGGGAGGGGTGAGACCGCCGCACACCCCCGCGCAGGGGCGGATGCTTGCATCCGCCCGCCGCCGGGCCTGTGCGGCGGGATACCGCTTGCCCGTCGCCGCCCGCCTGCGGGCGATTTGTAGGGCGGGCGATCTCGCCCGCCGGAAACCCTGCGCCGCCGCAGCCTTCCCCGGCGGGCGTGAACGCCCGCCCCGCGTTCTGCCCCGCGGCCCCCTCTTTTGCTCCGCGCAAATACTGTCTTTCAAAAAATCATGCCGCCCTGCCGGAAAGGAGGTTCCCATGCCCTACGACTTCAAAAAAGAGCAAAAAGAACTCTATCAGCCCAAGACCGCGCCCGCTCTGGTACATGTGCCCAAAATGAACTATCTGGCCGTCCGCGGCAAGGGCGACCCCAACGACCCGGACGGCGAGTACGCCCGCTCCATCCCGCTGCTGTACGGCGTGGCCTACACCCTGAAAATGAGCCCCAGAGCCGGGCACGTCATCGACGGCTTTTTCGACTACACCGTCCCGCCGCTGGAGGGCTTCTGGTGGCAGCCGGGTCTGGCCGGGGTGGACTATGCCAACAAGGCCGGGTTCCATTTTCTGTCGCTGCTGCGCCTGCCGGACTTTGTGACCAGGGCCGACTTTGACTGGGCGGTGCAGGCGGCGGCCCAAAAGAAAAAGATGGATTTCTCCCCGGTGGAGTTTTTCCCCTACGACGAGGGCTTCTGCGTGCAGTGCCTGCACCTGGGCCCCTACGACGCCGAGCCGCAGACCGCCGCCAAAATGCACGACTTCATGCGGCGGCAGGGCTATGCGCTGGACATCACCGACGCCCGCTACCACCACGAGATCTACCTCTCCGACCCGCGCAAATGCGACCCCGCCCGGTTAAAGACCGTCCTGCGCCATCCCGTTCGCCCGGCGGACGGCTGACCCGGCGGCCGCTCCGGGCTTTCGCGCTTTGCCCGCATCTAAGTTTCATCCCTTGAAAGGACGTCCCATGCTCACCCTGATCTTAGGCCCCTCCGGCAGCGGCAAGTCGTCGCTTTTGCGCCGGCAGCTGAAAGAAAACGCCGCCGCCGGCCGCCGCAGCATCCTGATCGTGCCGGAACAGTTCACCTCCTCCACCGAAGGCGCGCTCTACCGCCTGCTGGGGGATACCCTGTCCGGCTATGTGGAAAGTTACTCCTTTACCTCGCTGGCCGAGACGCTGCTGCGCCGGTACGGCGGCGCGGCGGTGCCCACCCTGACCGAGGCCGGCCGCGCCGTGCTGGTGCGCCGCGCGCTGGACTCGCTGCTGGACAAGGTGGTCTATTACAGCCGCCAGCGCCAGAGCGCCGCCTTCTGCGAGAAGGCCGCCCGGACCATCGACGAACTGAAAAGCGCCGGCGTCACCCCCGACGCCCTGGCCGCCTACGCCAACGCCCCCGGCGCGGACCGGGACAAGCTGTCCGAGCTGGCGCTGATCTACGCCGCCTACGAGGGGCTTTTGTCCAACACCGGCATGGACCCCGGCGACCGGGTAGAACTGGCTGCCAAACAGCTGGACGCGGACTTTTTTGCCGGCCGCGGCGTGTACATTGACGAGTTTGACACCTTCAATGCCTCCAAGCGGGCGATGCTGGCGGCCATGCTGCCGGCGGCCGACGTGACGGTGGCGCTGTGCTGCGATGGTCCGCAGGACCGGGACGGCGGCATGGGGCTGTTTTCCGGCGCAAAGCGGGTGGCGGCCCAGCTGCGCCGCATGGCGGAACAGGCCGGCGTGCCCTGCCGCACCCAGACCCTGACCGACGATCCCCGCCATGGTGACAGCCCCGCCCTGGCCGAGCTTTCGCTGCTGCTGGCAGATCCCACCTACACCCCGCAGTCCACGGTGGACCCGCAGCGCCCGGCCATCCTGTACCATGCGGCCGACAGCCGCCAGGAGGAAGCCAAGGCCGCGGCCGCCGCGGTGCGCGCCTGCGCCCAAAGGGGCGTGCCCTACCGGCGCATGGCGGTCATCTGCCGGGACGCCTCCTCCTACCTGCCCGCCCTGCGGTACGAGTTCCGCCTGGCGGGTATCCCGCTGTTCTGCGACGAGCCAACCACCCCGGAAAACACCGCCCCCGCCCGCGCCGTCCACGCGGCGCTGGACCTGCTGCGGGGCGGCGTCAATACCGCCGCCATCCTGCGGCTGGTCAAGACCGGCCTGGTCGACCTTCCGCCCGAAGCCCAGTGCGCGCTGGAAAACTACGCCTATACCTGGACGCTCTCGGCTGCGGACTGGCGCGCCGAGTTCACCCGCAGCCCCGGCGGCTACAACGCCCGCGGCGACGCGCAGGAGGCCGGGGAGCTGGCCCTGGCCGAGCAGGCCCGCGCCTTTTTGATGCCCCGCATCCGGCGGTTTGCGGACGGCGCCAAAGGCGCCGACGTCACGGCGCTGACCCGGCGCATCTACGGCTTTCTGGAATCCCTGGGCGCGCCCGACGCCTTAAACGCCCTGGCGGAACAGCTGCGCGCGGCGGGGGAGCTGCCCGCCGCCGACGAGGCTTTGCGGGAGTGGAACGTGGTCATGTCCCTGCTGGACCAGATGGTCCGCCTGGCGGGGGCGGACGGCGCGGTGCTTTCCGCTGCCGAGTACGCCGACCTGTTCACGCTGCTTCTGCGCACCAGCGACATGGGGCATATCCCCCAAAGCATGGACAGCGTCATCTTTACCACCGCCGGCCGCATGCGCCTGCCGGAGACCGACGCCTGCTTTGTGCTGGGCCTGGCGGAGGGCGAGTTCCCCCAGACCCCCGGCGACAGCGGCCTGCTGACCCACGCCGACCGGGACGCGATGATCGCCCAGGGCGCCGACCTGCCCGACTGCTTTGAAAACCGCGTTATCCGGGAGCAGGTCTGCTTTTACAAGGCGCTGACGGCGGCACGGCGGTTCGTCTGGCTGTCCTGGCCGGGCGGCGCGGCGGGGCTGCCGGTCTCGGCGGCGCTGGCCCCGGCGCTGGAGCTGCTGGCGGTGCCCGCCGCGCAGATCGCCCCGCGGGACCTGGCCCCCACCCCGGCGGCCGCTTTGGACCTGCTGGGCAGCCTGTGGCAGCAGGACACCCCCCAGCGCGCCGCCGTGCAGGCCGCGCTGGAGGCGGTGGAGGGCACCCCCGCCGCCGCCCCCGGCTTTGCCGCCGTGCAGCGGGCCGCCCGCCGCGACCCCGCCGCCGTGCAGGACCTGCAGGCGCTGGAGGAGCTTTTGGGCCGCAGCATCCGCGTCAGCCCCACCCGGTTCGAGCGGTACGCGGTCTGCCCCTTCGGCTATTTTATGGAGTATGTGCTGCGGGCCAAGCCCCGCCAGAAAGCCGAGCTGGCCCCCAACATCAGCGGCACGCTGACCCACTGGGTGCTGGAACAGGCGCTTGCCCGCCAGGGCGAGGCGTTCCCCGGTCTGGACGGGGCGGAGCTTTCGGATTTGGTGGACGGGCTGGTCAGGGAATATGTGGACAAAAATCTGCCCGGCAGCGGCGTGCGGATGGAATACCTGATCGACCGCATCCGCCGCAACCTGAAAAGCCTGCTGGCCTTTGTGCAGCGGGATCTGCGGCAGTCCGGCTTTGCGCCGGCCGCGCTGGAGCTGCGCATCGACGACCGCCCCGACCCCGACGATCCGGACGCTCCCCGCATCCCGCCGGTGGAATTGGAGGACGGCAGCGGGCACACCGTGCGCATCGTGGGCGCGGTGGACCGGCTGGACGCGATGAAGCTGGGCGATACCACCTATCTGCGGGTGGTGGACTACAAGACCGGCACCAAAGAATTTGACCTGCGGGAGGTCTGGTACGGCCTGGACTGCCAGATGCTGATGTACCTGTTTACGCTGGAGCGCAACGCCGACGCGCTGCGGCCGCTTTTGGGCGGCCGGGCGGCGGAGCAGGTGCGGGCTGCCGGCGTGGAGTATCTGCTGGCGGACCCCAGCC
The DNA here is from genome assembly GCA_019120395.1 of Candidatus Gemmiger faecigallinarum. GTDB lineage: Bacteria > Bacillota > Clostridia > Oscillospirales > Ruminococcaceae > Gemmiger > Gemmiger faecigallinarum. The sequence goes on along the minus strand of DWVD01000039.1, from coordinate 13,906 downwards.
CTTCCACGAAGGGGCGCGGCGACGCCGATGCGGACGACGAAAGAAACTACCCGATGGAAGGGCTGATCCTGGACGAGGAGAGCGTTTACCGTGCCATGGACACCCGGGGCACCGGGGCGTTCTCGCCGCTGAATTATGACAGGAAGGGGAAGGTGTCCAACGCAAAGCGGCTGGCCGGGGCGGACAAGCTGGCCCGCATCCGGGACCATCTGGACGGCCTGCTGCTGCAAATGGCCGAGAACCTGTATTCCGGCCGCATTGCCGCCGAGCCGCTCTGCCCGGGAGGAAACGGCAGGGCCAACCCCTGCAGCTGGTGCGACTACCGCGCGGTCTGCCGCCATGCCGACGGCGTGGGCGAGCGGGCCGTGCCGCTGCCCAAAGACCCCTTCGACGCGCCGGAGCAGGAAAGCGGCGGGGCCGGGACGCCCGGCGAGGACACAGGATCATCCAGGGAAGGAGGCGGCCGCCATGGCTGACGCAGCAAAACCGAACATCCGTTTTACCCCCGCCCAGGCCGCGGCCATCTCGGCCCGGGGCGGTAGCCTGCTGGTGTCCGCCGCCGCAGGCTCCGGCAAGACCCGCGTGCTGGTGGAGCGGGTGGTGGGGCTGATCACCGACCCCGACTGCCCGGTGGAGGCCGACAGCCTTTTGATCATGACCTTTACCAACGCTGCCGCCGCCAAGCTGCGGGCCGACATCACCGAGCGGCTGGGGCGGGAAGTCCGCGCCAACCCGGGCGACCTGCGGCTGCGCCGCCAGCAGATGCGTTTGCAGCGGGCGTCCATCGGCACGGTGGACGCGTTCTGCCTGCGGTTTGTCCGGCGGCATTTCGCCTCGCTGGATGTTCCGCCCGACGTGGCGACGGCCGACGACACCGACCTGTTCCGCATCCGGCAGCAGGTGCTGGAGCAAACGCTGGAGCAGGCGTATCAGGATCCGGATTTCCGCGCCTTTGCCGACCTGTTCGACCGGGGGCGCACCGACCGCACAGCGGGCCAGACGGTGCTTGATCTGTACGACTTCACCCGTGCGCTGCCGTATCCGCAAAACGCGCTGCAGCAGTTTGCGGATATGTGGCGGTCCGATGCGCCGCCCCGGGATACCCTGTGGGGCAAAACGCTGCTGGACGCGGCGCTGACGCGGGTGCGGGGCGCGCGGCGGCTGGTATCCGCAGCCATGGAGCGCGCCGCCCGTGACGAAGCCGCCAGCGCCGCTTACCAGGCCGCTTTTGTCGACGATGACGCCAACCTGGCGCTGCTGGAACGGCGCATTTTGGAAGGCGACTGGGACGCCGCCGTGCAGGAGGCCGCCGGTTTCGGCTGGGCCAGGCTGGGGCGCATCAAGGGCGGCAAGGGCAATAACCCCGCCGCCTTTGCGGCCAGCGAGCTGCGCAGCCGCGCCAAAAAGCGCATCGACCAGCTGAAAACCGATCTGCTGCTGTGCACCGGGGCGGAGTTTGCCGCCGACCGGGCGGCCGCCGCGCCGCTGGTGGCCGCGCTGGTGCGGGCGGTGGAGGACTTCTCCCGCCGGTACTTTGAGGCAAAAGTGGCCGAAAAGCTGCTGGACTACGCCGACTACGAGCACCTGACGCTGGAGCTGCTGCAGACGCCGGACGGCCGCCGCACCCCGCTGTGCGAGACCGTCTCGGCTCAATATTCGGCGGTGCTGGTGGACGAGTATCAGGACACCAACGCCCTGCAGGACGCCATCTACTACGCGCTGGCCAAACCGGACGCCTCCAACCTGTTCTTTGTGGGGGACATCAAGCAGAGCATCTACCGCTTCCGCCAGGCCGAGCCTTCGGTCTTTATCGAAAAGCAGAAAGCCTGGCCCGCCTGGCCGGTGACGGAAGGCCCCGCCACCATTGCGCTGGACGCCAACTTCCGCAGCGCGCCCAACGTTATCGCCGGCGTCAATTACATTTTCGAGACTGTCTTTTCCGAGCCGCTGGGCGGCGTGGCGTACGGCCCCGGCCAGCGGCTGGTGGTGGGCAGGCAGGGGGACTACCCCGGCCTTTGCGAGCTGGACGTCATCGACGGCGCCGACGCCGCGGGGGACGCCCGCGCCATCGCGGCCCGCATCGGGGAACTGTGCGCCCGGGGCTTTGCGGTGCGCGACGGCGACGCTACCCGCCCCTGCACCCCCGGCGACTGCTGCATCCTGCTGCGCAGCCGGGTGGATTTTGCCGTTTACGAGAGCGCTCTGCGCCAGGCGGGCATCCCGGTGTACGCCGACACCGCCGCCGACCTGCTGGACGCGCCCCATGTGCGCCCCTTTGCGGCGCTTTTGGAGATCATCGACAACCCGGCCCAGGACGTGGCGCTGGCGGCGGTGCTGCTCAGCCCCATGTTCCCCTTTACGCCGGACGACCTGGTGCATCTGCGCCAACGGGTAAAGGGCGGCAGCCTGTACGGCGCGGTGCTTTCCGGCGCCGACGACAGGTTCCGCGCTTTTGCCGATACGCTGGCGGTTTTCCGCAGGCTGGCCCGCACCCTGCCGGTGGACGCGTTGATCGAGGAGCTGTTCGCCCGCACCGGTTACCTGGCCGCCGTGGGTGCCATGCCCGACGGTGCCCGGTGCCGGGACGATCTGCGCGCCTTTGCCGCCTGGGCTTCCGGCGCGGGACGCGCGGGTCTGCCCACGCTGGTGCGCGCCATGCGCGCCGCGCGGGAAAACGGCGGATTCAGCCAAAGCGCCGCCAGCCAGACGCGGCCGGGCTGCGTTACCATCATGACGGTGCACCGCTCCAAGGGGCTGGAATTCCCCATTGTGTTTGTGGCGGATACTTCCCACGAGTTCAACCTGATGGACACCCGCAGCGCGGTGCTGTTCCACCGGGCGCTGGGGGTGGGCATGACGCTGCGCCGGCCGGGCGGGGTGGACCGTTACAAGACGCTGCCCTACGCTGCGCTGAACCAGACCATCCAGGCCGAGACCCTCAGCGAGGAAATGCGGATCCTGTACGTGGCGCTGACCCGGGCGCAGGACGCGCTGTTCATCACGGTGCCGCTGAAGGACGCCGCGTCGGGGCTTAAAGTCCCGGCGCTGTGCGCGAACGCGGGCGCCACCGGCCCGGAAGCGCTGCAGGAGTTCCGCAGCTGGGCCGACTGGCTGCTGGTCGCCGCGCTGCGCCATCCGGGCAGCGACGCCCTGTGGGCAAAGACCGATTTCCTGCCCGGCCAGGGGGACAGCGCCGCGCCGCTGGTCATCCGCATGCTGCCCGCGCCGGAGGCCGCCCTCGAGGCCGACGCGCCGCCCCCGCCGCAGCCCGACGAGACGCTGCGGCAGGCGCTTTTGCAGAATTTTGCATGGCGCAGCCCGGACGAAGCTTTGCAGGACGTGCCGGTCAAGGTCAGCGTCAGCGACGTGACCCATGCCGCGCGCCGGACGGCGCTGGAACGCCCGGCCTTCCTGCAAAAGACCGGCATGACCGGCGCCGAGCGGGGCACCGCGATCCATGCCTTCCTGCAAAGCATGCCGTTTGCCGCCGACGCGCCGGATCTGGCCGCCGAGGCGGAGCGGCAGAAGCGCCTGCGCCTGCTGGACCCCGCTCTGGCCGATGTGCTGGACCTGGATCTGGTGCGGCCCTTTTTCGAGAGCGCCGTCTACCGCCGCATCCGCCACGCGGCGGAGGTGCTGCGGGAAGCGCCTTTCATCACCGCGCTGCCCGCCGCCGAGATCAGGCCCGGCGCGCCCGGCGGCGCCGAGGTGCTGGTGCAGGGCATCGCCGACCTGGTGCTGGTGTTCGACGACCACGCCGAGATCCTGGACTACAAGACCGACAAACAGACCGACCCGCAGTATTACGTGGACGCCTACGCCGCCCAGCTGCGGCTGTACCGCCGCGCCTTTGCGCTGCGGCTGAAAGTGCCGGTGACCAAACTAACCATTTACAGCTTTGCCCTGGCCGATGAGATCGACGTGCCGCTGGCATGATCCGCGCGGCGAGGCAGGAGGGGCGCCGGGCGCATGCCTTGTGCCCGACGCACGAAATACCGGCAGAAATTGTGCTTTGCCCCTTGACTTTTCCCTTTGTAATGTGCTAGTATGATATCACCTCTTTTGCGGGTTTATTTTTTGTGCCCTTTTTTGGGCGCGTCCGCAAGCACGAGGGAGGCTTTATCAACCGATTATTGGAGGTGCCGAAACATGACTGTCAAAATCACTCTTGCCTGCACGGAATGCAAACAGCGCAACTATAACAAGACCAAGAACAAGAAGAACAATCCCGACCGTCTGGAAGTGAAGAAGTACTGCCGCTTCTGCAAGAAGCACACGGTCCACCGCGAGACGAAGTAAGAAAGGCGGAGCTGTAACATGGCTGACAAGAAAGCTGTAAGCACTGCTGCCAAGGGCGACCAGGCTGAAAAGAAAGCCGACAAGAAGGACGACAAAAAGTCCGGCAAGAAAACCGGCTTTTTTGCCAAGGTCAAAAACTTCTTTGTGCGTCTGGGCAAGTATTTCAAAGATACCAGAAGCGAGCTGAAAAAGGTCGTATGGCCCAGCAAAAAGCAGGTTCGCATCAACACCATCACCGTCCTGGTCGTCGTGCTGATCGCTGCGGTGGTCCTGGTGGTTCTGGATCTGATCTTCGGCGGTGTGATCCATCTGCTGATCGGCGCTTGACAAGACAGGAGGCGTGAACCATGGCTGAACAGGCTTGCTGGTATGTTGCCCATACCTATTCCGGTTACGAAAACAAAGTGGCCCAGGACCTGATGACAATGGTCGAAAACCGCCGCCTGCAGGATCTGATCTGTGACGTCAAGGTCCCCACCGAGACTGTCATTGAGGACAAGCTGGACAAAAACGGCAACAAGATCGGCGAAAAAGAGGTCCAGCGCAAGATCTACCCCGGCTATGTCTTTGTCAAGATGGTGATGAACGACAATACCTGGTACATCGTCCGCAATACCCGCGGCTGCACCGGTTTTGTCGGCCCGGCTTCCAAGCCGGAACCGCTTTCTGAGGACGAAGTCGCCAAGCTGGGCGTCGAGATCGTCTCGGGACCGCGCGTCGACTACGCCGTGGGCGACACGGTCGAGCTGACCGGCGGCCCCATGGCCGGTTCTGTCGGCGTGGTCGAGGAGATCGACACCCAGGCCCGCAAGGTCCGCGTCAAGATCTCGATGTTCGGCCGCGAGACCCCCGCCGAGCTGGAACTGTCCCAGGTCAAGCTGCTGTAATCCTTCCCGCGGGGCGACGCCGCCCCGCACGCCGCACTGGCGGCGGACAACGTTTTCCGGTAAAAACCGCACGCGGTTTTTATAGAGCACGCAATCCGGCGTGCTCGTGGGAGGTCCGCGCCGCGGACCGCAACTCACCACAAATTTTGGAGGTGCAAATCACATGGCACAGAAAATCACTGGCTACATCAAGCTGCAGATTCCCGCCGGCAAGGCAACTCCGGCACCGCCCGTCGGCCCCGCTCTCGGCCAGAAGGGCGTCAACATCATGGCTTTCACCAAGGAGTTCAACGAGCGTACCAAGAACCAGATCGGCTACATCATCCCGGTCGTCATCACCGTTTACGCCGACCGCTCCTTCAGCTTCATCACCAAGACTCCGCCGGCCCCGGTCCTGATCAAGAAGGCCGCCGGCATCGAGACTGCTTCCGGCGTGCCGAACAAGAACAAGGTCGGCTCCATCACCCTGGCCCAGGCCGAGGAGATCGCCAAGCAGAAGATGCCCGACCTGAACGCCGCTTCCCTGGAAGCTGCCGTCAGCATGATCAAGGGCACCTGCCGCAGCATGGGCGTCACCGTTGAGGAGTAAGCCCTGCAACATTATGTGGGAGGAATTGATCCGATAACCACCACACAGGAGGAATGAGTAATGAATCACGGTAAGAAATATACCGAAAGCGCCAAGCTGATCGACCGTACCAAAGTCTATGACCCGCAGGAGGCGCTGGACCTCTGCTGCAAGACCGCCCATGCCAAGTTTGACGAGACCGTCGAGCTGCACGTCCGCCTGGGCGTCGACAGCCGCCATGCCGACCAGCAGGTCCGCGGCGCCGTCGTCCTGCCCAACGGCACCGGCAAGAACGTCCGCGTCGTCGCCATCTGCAAGGGCGACGCAGCCAAGGCCGCCGAGGCGGCCGGCGCTCAGGAGGTCGGCGACGACGACCTGATCGCCAAGATCCAGGGCGGTTACCTGGACTTCGACGTGCTGGTCACCACCCCGGACATGATGGGCCGTGTCGGCCGTCTGGGTAAGATCCTGGGCCCCCGCGGCCTGATGCCCAACCCCAAGGCCGGCACCGTGACCCCCGATGTGGGCCGCGCTGTCACCGAGGCCAAGGCCGGTAAGATCGAGTACCGTCTGGACAAGCAGAACATCATCCATGTGCCCATCGGCAAGGCTTCCTTCGGCGCAGACAAGCTGCTGACCAACCTGGACACCGTCCTGGAGGCCATTGCCAAGGCCAAGCCCGCCGCTGCCAAGGGCCAGTACTTCAAGAGCGCCACCGTCGCCACCACCATGGGCCCCGGCGTCCGCGTCAACACCCTGAAGTACGGCGTCTGATTTTTGCCAAAACGGCGAAAATAATGCTTGACAACTCCGCGTTTCTGCGGTAATATAATTAAGCTGTTTTGAAGACAGCAGGTGCTGATTTCAGCATAATTGACTTGCTCAGCCTGCCGAGAAACGTGGCGTTTGATTGCATATGCATTTACAAGCCTCTTTTCCGGTCCAGGACTGGGAAAGAGGCTTTTTCAAATTCTGGAAACGAAATGAGGTGAATCCAAATGCCCAGCAAGAAGATTCTGGCTGCCAAGCAGGCGTACGTCCAGGAACTCAACGAGAAGCTGAACAACGCCATGGCCGGCGTCGTCGTTTCCTACAACGGCATCAGCGTCGCTGACGACACCAAGCTCCGCAAGGAACTGCGTGAGGCCGGCGTCGAGTACACCGTCGTCAAGAACACCATGCTGCGTCTGGCTGTCAAGGGCACCAAGTACGAGGCTCTGACCGAGTATTTCAAGGGCGATACCGCCATTGCGATCTCTCCGGAGGATCCTGCCGCCGCTGCCCGCATCCTGTGCAAGTTTGCCGATGCTGACCGCACCAAGCGGTTCAACGTCAAGGGCGGCTTCTGCGACGGTCAGGTCATGGATGCCGCAGGCGTCCGCAGCCTGTCCACCATGCCCAACCGCGAAGGTCTGCTGTCCATGCTGGCCGGCTCTCTGTCCGGCATCATCGGCGGTCTGGCCGTCAGCCTGCAGGCTGTTATCGACAAGCAGAGCGAAGAGCCTGCTGCGTAATAGCTGCATGACCCCGGTTGCCTAGCAGCCGCAAAAACCCATCATTCGATCTGCAACAGATCAAAATTTTAAACGGAGGTAATTATCATGGCTTCTGAGAAGATCACTGCCATTATCGAGTCTGTCAAGACTATGACTGTTCTCGAGCTGAAAGAGCTCGTTGACACCATCTGCGAGGAGTTCGGCGTTTCCGCTGTGGCCGCTGCTGCTCCCGCTGCTGCCGGCGCTGCCGCTGCTCCCGCTGAGGAGGAGAAGACCGAGTTCGACGTCGTCCTGGTCGACGTGGGCGCTTCCAAGATGCAGGTCATCAAGACCGTCAAGGAGCTGACCGGCGCTTCCCTGATGGAGGCCAAGAAGCTGGTCGAGACCCCCAACGCCAAGCTGAAGGAGAACGCTTCCAAGGCCGATGCCGAGGAAATCCAGAAGAAGCTGGAAGAGGTCGGCGCCAAGGTCGAGCTGAAGTAAGCTCTTTTCCAATCATTTTTAAAGCCCGCTGCGAGGTTTGCGCCCCGCAGCGGGCTTTTTTGCGTTTCTTGAATCCTGTACGGAACGGGGACTGCGGCCGCAAAGCCCCCAGCATACAAAAGACAAGCCTGCCGGATCAAGCGCGAAAGGGGACAGAGGCGTTTCGCGCGGCGGCAGGGAGCGGGGGAGAGAGCGGACAATATGGCACATCCTGCAAAAGCGATCGGTCTTTTTGCCGGGGCAATACGCTGCGGAAGAGCTGCCGCCGTCAAGGGGCAGACCGATTGCGGCAGACGCGCTGCCAGCGCTGTGCGGAGCGCCGCAAACTGGCTGTCGGCCGGATGGCGCCGTGCCTGCCAGGATAGCCGTGGCCGCCGCAATCGCGCCTATGCCGCCGTCTTGGATCGCGCGGATAACGGTTGTATGCATCCCGGGCAACGCGCCTTTTGCGATTGCTGCATATCTATTGTATTTACTCAATGTTTCCTAAATATGCTGCTTTTTGTATGTGTCATATCCGTGCCAGGGGCTTTTTGGATTTTATTTAGTCAATGTTTCAAAACAGTAAGCCGTATCGCGGCATCGAAATTCTGTTATTTAGTCAATGTTTCCAAAACGCTCTCTTTGGGCAAAAGCGGATGCATTTTCCGGACAGCGGCTCCGGGCGGCATGCCCTCCCCGTTTGGATCCGGCTGCGACAGAGGGGGGGCGCGGTGTTTCCGCGTGATGTGCAGAGGGCGGGAAAAGGAGGGCAACTTCGCTCACTCGCGGGAGAATAAGGTGGGCGATAAACAAAAATCCGCGTCCCAAACCGCAGGAATACGGCAATGGGACGCGGATCTCGCCTGGAGCTGGCAACAGGAATCGAACCTGCAACCTGCTGATTACAAATTTCGAATTCCTGGATTTGTGTTGTTTTGTGTCGCTCACTATTATGCGATAATACGATTGTATTTGTGTTGCGTTGTTTGGCGGCGTTTATCTGTTTTTTGCACAGTAGTTGACCAAAAGTTGACAATTCCAGCACCCGCCGGGCGGAGCCATGAAAGGCGCTGCGTGTCCATTCTGGACACATCCCGGCGGGTTTAGCCCGCCCCTTCATGCAGGATTCTGGAGAACGCTTCCCCCAGGGCGTCCGCTGCTTTGGCATCGGAGGACCGGATGAACCCGGCATAGATGTTGGTGGTCGTGCTGACCTGCGCATGGCCCAGGCGTCCGGCCACTGTGGTGACGGGCACATGGGCAGCGATCAGCAGCGCAGCGTTGGAATGTCACAAGCTGTGGAATCGTACCGGCGGCAGGTCGTGTTGGCGCAGGAAGCGCGGGAACCAGCTTGTCAGGCCCGCCGGGTCGATGGGCCGGCCATCCCATTTGGTAAACAGCAGATCATTGTCCACCGTCTTGCCCATGATCTCCACTGTGCGCCCCCATTTGGAGCCGATGCGCAGCCGTTCACGAAGCTGCCATTGCTGATAATCTTTCAAGAGCTGCACCGCGTTTTCATCCAGCTTGATGACGCGGCGGCTCTTTTTTGTTTTGGGTGTGGAGAACAGCAGCCCTTGCCCCGGAATGGAGGTCAGGGTCCGATTGACGGCCAGCACCCCGGCGGGCAGGTCGATGTCAGACCACCGCAGCCCGCAAAGTTCACCCCGGCGGCAGCCCGTGAACAACGCAAGCTGCACGATCACGCTGTATTGCGTTGGGGCATCCGGCAGGGCCGCCAGCAGCCTGGCAATGCCCTGTTCATCCAGGTATTGTACATCCGCCGCTTCCACTTTGGGCGGGTCCACGCGGGCGCAGGGGTTCTCTGCCATGAGCTGCCACCGAACCGCCGTATTGAACACGCTGGACAGCAGCCGGTGATAATGACGGGCACTGTTGCCGGACAGTTTTTCATCTTTGGATGTATTGATAAAGGCTTTCGAGGGTGCCACATTGGCGGCCTCTGCCAGCTTTTGGGCTGTATGCAGGCTGGTACTCTCCCCCGCCCAGATACGCGCTGCTGTGCGCTCTGCTACGCCTGCGGCGGCCACAAGGGCTTTGCGCTTGCCTTTCGGGAACTTCTTGATGAAGGACGCTGTGGCCTTGTACTTGCCATCCATGCGCACGCCAGGCTGCTGCAGCTGGGTGTAAAACTGCATCAGGTGACCGGGGCGCAGCTTGTTCAGCTTGATGTGCCCGATTGCCGCCGAGATACGCGGCAGCAACCGTTTGTAATCGCTGACCGTCTGGGTCTTTAGCTGCGGTTCGGCGTATTCCTTGAACCACTTGGCAAGCAGTTCGTCCACCGTCATGGAATCGGCCACAAGACCGCCCTGCTGCACTTGGCGCTCAAAATCCAGAGCAGCTTTCTGCACTGCCTTTTCGATCTGACGGGCGGTCATTCCATCCGCCGGGGTGTACGTCATAGATTTGGTGATTTTCTTCCCGGCGGGCGTTTCACCTGCAAAGGCGCGGATGCGGTAGGAAACTTTGCCATCCTTATTCGTTCGTTTTTGGATGTTCGCCATCAGTGTCACCCGCCTTATGGCATATTAACTCTTTCATAAAAGTATCTAGTTTATTATACGTTTTCTCCACGTCTCTGCGCCTTATATTGCTGTCAGGGTTTTCAGCAAAAGCTTCAAACATACTGACAACATCACGCAATGCCGACATTTGGCAACAATCCATATTGCGCAAAGCCGATTCGGCATCGAGAATCGGCTCTATCATAGAGCTCGCATCATCTCCACAAGATTCAGCTTTCTTCAAAGCACAGACGCAAGCATTTAAGTTAAGCACATAATCTGCCAAATGTTGGGCAATGGATGCGGCGTCCGAAACAAACATATTGCGAGCATACACATAATAATTTTGCTTATCAATTTGCGGGATATACTTTTCCAAATAGCTCGGCATTCTGTAAGAGCTTGAGCTGGCATAATCAGACAATTGCTCATCTAATTCCTGAAATGTAAATTCATCAATGCCAAGCCTTTCACATATCGCCTTAATTTCAACATCGCTACTTTCTATATCTGTCAAGCCCAAGAGCCAGTCAGCTGAGACATCAAAATGTAGACATATTTTGCGCAATGTCAGGACGTCGGGGAAGCTCTGCCCATTTAGATATAGGCTCACTGTCTGCGGTTGTTTTCCTATCGCATCCGCAAGAGTTTTTTGCTTTGTACCCGTGTTCCTCATAATTTCACGTAGTCGCTCTGAAAATGGATTATTTTCTGTTGCACAAGCTGGTTCTGTTTTTCTTGCCATAGGGACCTCCCTAAACCGATAAATGCTATTTCTGTTGTGTTTTTAAGTCGCACATTTGTTTTGCTTGATTTTGTTTTGCTTTCCTGATATGATTGTAACACAAGCAAAACAGCATTTCAAGAGAAAAAGAAAGGAGATTTTCTAGATGGGCACTTTGCAAGATCGCGGCTCAGAACTGCGCAGGGAGTACATGCGCAACTGGCGTGCAAAAAATCGTGACCGGGTGCGCGAGTACAACGCCCGCTACTGGGCCAAACGCGCTGAACGTGAGGCGCAAAACGCGCACCAAAAGGAAGGAGGTGAGGAAAACGAGTAACACGGTCTATTTTCCACATATGGGCACGGTGAAAGAAGCCGCCGCTGCGTCTGGGCTCGCGGTATATCGTGTCCGCCAGTTGGTTGCCGCCGGGAAGGTCAGGTACATACATGCTGGCCGCCGGATTTTGGTCAATCTGGACAGCCTGGCGCGGTACATGGAGAAAGGCGAACAGCAAGTGACAGCTGCGCCCGGCGGAATAAGGCGGATACCAGAATGAGTACAAAGAGAAAAAAGGCCGCCCCTGTGTTGGCGCACAGGAACAGCCCGGCGGATGAAAAACATTGCAACGCATTTCGTCCGCCCCTATTCTACCATGAAAGGGGTTGCAAATCAATGAAAATTTCTAAATTGTTGCGGCATGGCGCGGAAAATGCGATTTCTGCCGCCACATTGTGCCGCCTTGCCGAGACAACGCCGCGCAGGCTGCGCCACTACATAGCGTTGGAGCGAGCCGCCGGGGCAGAAATTCTCTACGCACCCGGCGGGCATGGTGGCTATTTCCTGCCCAGCCTGGACCCCGAGCAGGCCCAACAGGAACGCCTTGCCTTTTACAACGTCATGAAGGCACGAGCTGTTTGTACATACAGAACACTGCGCACAGTGGCCCATTCTTTGGGCATCCCGGCGGGGCAGCTTGTGTTCGATTTGGTGAATGAGAAAGGTGGAGTATGCAATGGCGAATAAGCGGATGTTCTCCCTTTCAGTGGTCGATACCGACCGCTTTCTTGACATGCCTGTTTCCACGCAGGCGCTGTACTTCCATCTCGGGATGCACGGAGATGACGATGGTTTTGTGTCCGGTCCACGCAAGATTGCCCGCGCCGCCGGGTGCAATGACGATGACCTGCGCCTGCTGATTCAGAAAAAGTATATCATCCCGTTTAAGAGCGGGGTTGTGGTTATCACAGACTGGAAAATCAACAACACGTTGAAGAACGACCGGTACAAACCGACCGTGTACCAGGATGAACTTAACGAATTAACGGCAACTCCCGGTGGAAGTTATGAGTGCGGTTCCAAACTGATTCCAGAATGGAACCAAAACGGAACCAAGTTGGAACCTCAACATAACATAACAGAACATAACCTAACAGAACATAGAGAGAGCGTGGCGGCAAAGCCGCCACGCGCCCCTGCAAATAGAAAAACAAGCCGGTTTGTTCCTCCAACTGTTGAGGAGGTACGCGCCTATTGTCAGGAACGGCGGAACGCTGTCGATGCGCAGCGGTTCGTTGACTACTACACCGCCAACGGCTGGACGCAAGGGCGCGGTAAGCCCATCAGGGACTGGAGGGCTGCTGTGCGAACCTGGGAAGCGCGGGAAGCCCAAAGGCCAACCCCTGTACACCCAGCCCCGGCAGCGGCGGATTATGACCTGTCCGGGTTTCTGGGAGGTGAGGCAGATTGCTGACATGGTCAAACTGTCTGGGCAATCCGCAGCGCCCGGGCGACCACACTGACCCCGAAACCGGCCTGCTGGTATGCGGCGTCTGTGGCGAGGCAAAGCAGCTCCGCATTGATCTTCCGTGGCGGAAAGAGGTTGTGCCGGTCGCTTGCCGCTGTGTGCGAGAAGAAAACGCAGCCCGAAAAGAAGCCCTCGCCCAGGAAGAGGCCGCTTATCGCCTGGCCCGGCGACGTACAAGCTGCTTTGGTGGGGATGACAGGAAGGCCGGATTCACCTTTACGAAGTTTGCGGAAAGTGCCATTTCCACCATTGATAACATGACCGGCTACGGTTGGGGCAAAGGGGTTGGCAATCCTGTTATTGAAAGCTCTGTAAAAAACTTTGGGGAGCCTAACCCTATTAACTATGCGCTTTTGCAAGCAATCGAATAACATTCCAAATAAAGGGCGCGAACTTCCCACGCGTTAACGTGTAATAAAACCCGCGCGCGTTGTCGTGTCCAGAAATTCCCGCGTGTGCCGTGTTACAAAATCCTTCCTTTGGCGTCCACACCCTCGCAGAAAGGCCCCGGCGGGGCGCTGTGCGGCGTTCTGGCGTGCTGGAATATACTTTTGCCGCCTGTGCGCCGGAACATGCCACGGGGAGAAAATTGGGGGGGCTGTGGGGCTTGTGTCCCGCTGAGCTGCATTACCTGTGCCATGCCCCCCACCGCAAAAGCCTGCCAATCCGGCGGGCAGCTTACTCGCGTGGGTTCTGGACTTTCCAGAAATTTGTATGCGCGTGTAGGTGTGGGGATATTTGCCGCATACAGAAATGACCCCGGCGGGGCCGATCTGGCAGCCCGCCGGGGTGTTTTGTCTCGTTGTTCGTTCGTTGTTTGATGCGCTGCCCCTTTTCCTGTCAATCGGTCCAGAGATGGAAAGGCCGACCCACGCCATAACGGCGGTGTGTTCGGCTATTATCCAGGGGTGGGGGGATACCCCGCCCCGCCGGGGCAGCGCCCCGTGCCGTCCAGCGCCGATTTACACACGGGACGGTTACCGGCGGGTCACAGCCCAAGCTCTTGCCGCAGCTGGGCCAACCAGGCGGGCGGCGTGTCGGTGGCGGACAGCAGTTCGCCGTTGCGGTAGAACGCTACCACCCGGAACCCGTTGCCGTTGTCGTAGAAGGTGGCCTCGTTACACAGCGGCAGCA
>DWVD01000038.1 GCA_019120395.1 Candidatus Gemmiger faecigallinarum | reverse complement strand
GCAGGCAGGCGGCGGTGCCGGGGGTGGTGGTCTCAAAACCCACCCCCAGGAACACCACTTCCCGGTCAGGATTGGTCCGGGCCAGGTCCACCGCGTCGGCGGCGGAATAGACGGTGCGCACATCGGCCCCGGCGGCGCGGCGGCGGAGCAGGGTGTCGCCCCGCACACTGCCCGGCACCCGCAGCAGGTCCCCGTAGGTGGCCAGGATCAGCCCCGGGCGTGTGCTCAGTTCCAGTGCGGCATCAAGATCCCCGGCGGGAGTCACACATACCGGGCATCCCGGCCCGGAAATCAGCTCCACTCCCGGTGCCAGCAGACTGCGCAGTCCCGCCTTGGCAATGGCCATGGTGTGGGTGCCGCAGATCTCCATGATGCGTACCAGGGCGCGGTCTGCTGTGCGGCGGAGGATGTCCTGTACCAGCTGTGCCGCTCCAGCGGGATTGCGGAAGGCGTTCAGCCAGGAAGCATCACAGGGCATGGATGGCCTCCTCGATGCAGGCCAGGTTTTCGGCGGCCTGTTCGGGGGTCAGCTTTTCAATGGCGAACCCCGCATGAACCATCACATAATCGCCCACCATGATGCCGGGCAGAAAATCCACCCGCACCTTCTGGGTCAGCCCGGCGGCTTCCCCCACGGCATGTTTGCCGTCCCCCTCCAGGGAGACAATCTTCAACGGTACTGCAAGACACATACAGCAACCCTCCCAAAACATTCACAATCCGGCCGCGCCGATGGCCAGCTGTCCCAGGGCCAGCCCCTCGTCGGAAGGGGAGACCCGTCTGTGGGTGTACACCCGGTACCCGGCACCCTCCAGCAGGGTGGTTACCCCCTCCAGCAGGGCCCGGTTCAAAAATACCCCGCCCGAAAGCACCACCGGCAGGCGGTCCGGGTTCAGGGCCCGGCACTGATCCAGAGCCATGCGGCACAACGCCTGCTGGAACCCGGCGGCCAGGGCGGCGATGGAAGTGCCGGCGGCCTTGCCGGCACACAGCGTGCGGATCAGCGGACGAGTATCAAAACGGCGCACCCCGTCCTCCTCATAATAGGTGGGAACATATACGTCGGCCGGGGCAGTTCCCTCGGCCAGGGCTTCCAGCAGAGCCGGTGCCTGACCGTCATAGCCGGCTTCGGTGCGGCCGGTGAGCAGGGTATACACCCCGTCGAACAGCCGCCCCATGCCGGAGGACGACACGCAGCGGTAACCGCTTTTCAGCAGTGCCGTCACACCCGCCCGGCGGGCAAAATCGGGGGCCGCCGCGGGACACCCGGCATCCGTTGCCAGGGAAAGGGCGGTGCGGCCGATCTCGACGGCACAGACATCGCCCCCCGGCAACGCCACCGGTCGGATGGACCCCACCCGGCGGTATCCGTGATAGTCGCCCACCAGGCACTCCGCCCCCCAGACAGAACCATCCTCGCCCAGGCCGGTGCCGTCCCAGATGAGGCCGAACACCGGACCCTCCAGGCGGTTGTCCGCCATGCAGGCAGCCATGTGGGCCCAGTGATGCTGGATCGGCCGCAACGGCAGATGCTGTCGGGCGGCCATCTCCTCGGCTTCCCGGGTAGAGGCATAGTCGGGATGCAGGTCACACACCAGGACCGTGGGCTGTACCCCGAACAGCTGCAACGTGCCAAGCAGGGCGGTGCGGTAGTGGTCCAGTGTCTCGGCGTTTTTCAGATCGCCGATATACTGGTTCATAAAAACATGACGCCCCCGCCCGGCGGCAAAGGATCCCTTTTGCTCCGCGCCGAACGCCAGCACCCCGCTCACGTCCCGGTTCAGCAGAATCGGTTGGGGCGCATACCCGCGGCTGCGGCGGAAAAACACCGGTGCCCCCCGCCAGACCATGGCCAGGGAATCGTCACACCGGTTGGCGATGGGCCGGTCGTGGAGCAGGAACCCGTCCGCGATCCCCCGCAGGACAGTCAACGCCGCGTCATTGTCCAGTAGCACCGGGCAGCCCGACCGGTTGGCGCTGGTCATGACCAGCAGGTCCGGCCCGCCGGAGGTGCCGTCCAGCAGCAGGATGTGCAGCGGTGTGTAGGGCAGCATGACCCCCAGCCGGGTGGTGGCGCTCAGCCAGCCCTGTCCGGCCGGGTCCTTCTTGGGCAATAACAGAATGGGGCGGCGCGGACTTTGCAGCAAAGCGGCCTCGGCATCGGTACAATGGCAAAACCGGGTGACGGCGGCCAGGTCCCGGGCCATCAGGGCCAGCGGCTTTTCGGGGCGGTGCTTGCGACGGCGCAGCCGTGCCACGGCATCGGGACTGTCCGCCCGGCAGGCCAGATGGATGCCCCCGGTACCTTTGACGGCCACGATGCCCCCGGCCGCTAAGGTTTGCTGGGCCAGGGCAAGCGGGTCCCCCCGGCAGGCGTTTCCTTCGGCGTCCCGATAAAACGCCTGGGGACCGCACACCGGGCAGCAGTTGGGCTGGGCATGGTAGCGGCGGCTGCGGATGTCGCGGTATTCGGCCGCGCAGTCGGGGCACATGGTGAATCCGGCCATGGTGGTGGCGGGACGGTCATAGGGCAGGCGGCGGACGATGGAAAACCGGGGTCCGCAGTCGGTGCAGTTGGTAAAAGGGGAGCGGTATCGCCGTCCGCAGGGATCGTTCATCTCCCGCAGGCAGGCGTCGCAGGGGGCCAGGTCGGGGGACACCAGGGTGGCCGCTTCTCCCGCCGCACTGGGCAGGATGGCAAAGCCGGTTTCGCCGGTGGGGGGAATGTCCTCCTCGCGAATCTTTTCCAACACGGCCAGCGGCGGCGGATTGTGTTGCAGTGTGCGCCGGAATTCCTCCAGGGCGCCGGCAGGGCCTTCCAGCTCCAGTTCGAGCCCGGCGGCAGTGTTGCGGGCCCAGCCGTTCAGTGCAAGACGGGCGGCCAGCCGGTGGACAAAGGGGCGGAACCCCACCCCCTGCACGATGCCTTCCAGCAGAAAATGCCGCCGGATCATGCGTCGGCGGTCAGCGCGGCGCGCACCTTGCCGGCAATATGGGTGGCAAGCGCATCCAGTCCGTCGCCGGTGCGGCTGGATACCTGGAAGAGCGGGCCCTCGGGGTTGACGCCCTTGTAGTCGGCGGTCACCCGGTTTACGTCAAAGTCAAAGTAGGGGAGCATATCGCACTTGTTCAGCACCATGCAGGAGGTGTCGGTGAACATCAGCGGATACTTGGCCACCTTGTCGTCCCCCTCGGGAATGCTCAGCACCGTGATGCGGAAGTTTTCCCCGATGTCAAACTCGGCGGGGCAGACCAGGTTGCCGATGTTCTCCACAAACAGCACGTCCAGCCCGTCCAGATCGAACTGAGGCAGGATGTGCTGGATGCTCATGGCCTCGATGTGGCAGGCGCCGTCGGTGTTCAGCTGGACGGCGGGGATGTTCAGGGCGGCGATCTTCTCGGCGTCGATCTGGCCGGTGATGTCCCCCTCGATGACGCCGATGGCGAATTCTTCCCGCAGCCGGGCGATCAGCGCGGTGAGCAGGCTGGTCTTGCCTGCGCCGGGGCTGCCCATCACGTTGATGAGGCACACCTTGTGCTCGCGCAGGGTGTCGCGCACCTGGGCGCTTACATCGTCGTTCCATTCCATGACCTGATGCAGGACTTTGATCTCCATTATACGTCTACCTCCAGATTGTCTACCAGAAATTCCCGGCCCGAAAGGCGTTCCAGCTCCACACTGCCGCACGCCGGGCAGGCAATGTGCCGCCGGTCGATCTCGCTCTCCTGCCCGCAGGCGCGGCAGCGCACCCGCAAAGGCAGGGTGACGGCTTCGATCTTTGCGCCCTCGGCGATGGTGCCTTTGGCCAGCACGTCCAGGTACATCTGGACGCACTCGGGCACGATGCCCGAAAAAGGCCCGATGGTCAGCCGGATAGCCCGGATGCGGCGGGCGTTCTGTGCCTGCGCGGCCTTGAGGGAGATGTCCAGGATGCTCTGGGTGATGGCAAGTTCGTGCACGGGGTTCTGTCTCCTTTCCCGGGGCCTGTGCCCACAGAATACTGTTATTATAACACCGCCCGGCGCAAAATGCCAGAGCGGCGGAAAAGCGGTTGTGAAAAAATAGACAAATTGCATGTCTGGGCTTGTCAACCGGAAAAAAGGGGAGTATAATGAAAAACGTGACAAAATAAACGTTTTTTCTTACAAAGGGAGCGTGTATTATGGGCGCAATACCAATCCTGTTGATCGCGTGGCCTGCCCTGGCGGCGGCCGTCCTGCCCTGCATCCGGAACCGCCGGGCGCGCGGCGCGGCCGTCTATGTGGCGGCGGCCGGCGTGATGGGCCTGGCGTCGGCACTGCTGGCCGCCTGGATGGCGGGCGGCGGGGGCCGGGTCGAGCTGTATGCACAGACCGGCCTGGTGGACCACGCCATGCTGGCGGGCGAAGTGTTCCTGATGGGCCTGATCGTCCTGCTGTCCATCCGGCACCACAAGTACCCCATCATCCTGCTGTCGGCCGGGCAGACCCTGCTGGCGGTGTGGACCGAGCTGGCCCATCCGGCCGGCCCGGCGGCCCATATGCGGGTGGACGGGCTGGCCATGCTGCTGTGCATCATCGCAGCGTTCGTGGGCGGCTTCATCTGCATCTATGCGGTGGGCTACATGAAAGGCTACCATGAGCACCACGAGGAATACATCGACCGCAGCGGGTTTTTCTTCTCGATGCTGTTTTTGTTCCTGGCGGCCATGTTCGGGCTGGTGCTGTCCGAAAACCTGGTCTGGATGTACTTTTTCTGGGAGATCACCAGCGTGGTCTCCTTCCTGCTGATCGGCTACACCCGCACCGAGGAAGCGGTGAACAACAGCTTCCGCGCGCTGTGGATGAACCTGCTGGGCGGCTTCGGCTTTGCCGTGGCCATCGCCTATGCGGCGGTGAACGGCGGCACCGTCCAGCTGACCGAAGTGGTGGCCTCGGGCGCGACCATCCCGGTGGTGCTGCTGGCCTTTGCGGCTCTGACCAAGTCGGCCCAGATGCCGTTTTCCTCCTGGCTGCTGGGGGCGATGGTGGCCCCGACGCCTTCCAGCGCGCTGCTGCACAGCGCCACCATGGTCAAGGCGGGAGTCTACCTGCTGATCCGGCTGGCCCCGGCCCTGGCCGGCACCCTGAGCGGCGTGATGGTGTCCTTCATCGGCGGCTTTACCTTCATCGTGTGCAGCATGATGGCCATTGCCCAGAACGACGGCAAAAAGGTGCTGGCCTTTTCCACCATCTCGAACCTGGGCCTGATCGTGGCCTGCGCCGGCATCGGCGTGGAGGAGACGATCTGGGCCGCCATTCTGCTGACCATCTTCCACTCGGTGGCAAAGTCGCTGCTGTTCCAGGCGGTGGGCTCGATCGAGAACAGCCTGGGCAGCCGGGACATCGAGTCCATGCACGGGCTGCTGCTCCGCCTGCCCAAGCTGACCTACCTGATGGGCATTGGCATCGCGGGGATGTACCTGGCCCCCTTTGGTATGCTGATCTCCAAGTGGGTGGCGCTGAAAGCCTTTGTGGACGCCGACAACTACCTGCTGGTGCTGTTCCTGGCATACGGCAGCGCCACCACCATGCTGTACTGGACCAAGTGGCTGAGCAAGCTGGTCTCCCTGCACCACACCAAGGAGGTCGTCCACGACAAGACCCACCACAACCAGTACCTGTCCATGTTCGTCCATGCGGGGGCCATGCTGCTGCTGTGCCTGCTGTTCCCGCTGGTCTCCTCCCGCATCGTCGACCCCATCGTCCGCACACTGTTCGGCGCTTCCCACGAGGTGCTGTCCATGGACGTGCTGACCACCATGGCGGTGATGCTGGTGTCGATTTTGTTCGTGCCCACCCTGATGTTCCTGCTGACGCGCAGCGCCCACAGGGACTATGTGCCCATCTACATGGGCGGCGTGAACATGGGGGACAATACCTATTTCGTCAACAGTTACGGCGAACCGGAGCATCTGTACCTGAGCAACTGGTATCTGCGCTTTGAGTTTGGCCGGCGGCGGCTGATGCGGCCGTCGGTGATCGTTTCGGCCGGCGTGATCGTGGTTATGCTGTGCATGGTGATCGGGGGTGCGGTATGATGCAGGCTGTGAGTGTCGTTCTCTATCTGCTGCTGGCGCCGTTTGCCGGCGCGCTGCTGGACGGGGTGGATCGCCGGATCTCGGCCCGGATGCAGGGCCGGCAGGGCCCGCCCCTGCTGCAGCCCTTCTACGATCTGGCCAAGCTGTTCTCCAAGCAGATGCTGGCGGTCAACAACGTGCAGATCTTTTTGCTGCTCAGCTATCTGATCTTCCTGGCGGTGTCGGGCTCGCTGCTGTTTGCGGGCGCGGACATCCTGATGTGCCTGTTCATCCTGTCCACGGCGGATATGTTCCTGGTCATGGCGGCCTCCAGCGACTCGTCGCCCTTCTCGACCCTGGGCGCCGGCCGCGAGATGATCCAGATCATGGCCTACGAGCCCATGACGCTGCTGCTGGCGGTGGGCTTTTACCTGGCGACCGGTTCGTTCCAGGTGGCGGACATCATCCGCCAGCCGGTCAGCGCCGTCGTCGCCATGCCGGGCTTTCTGCTGGGGATGATGTTCACCATGGCGATCAAGCTGCGCAAGTCGCCGTTCGACCTGTCCACCAGCCACCACGCCCACCAGGAGATCGTCAAGGGCCTGACCACCGAGATGGCCGGCCCGGCCCTGGCGGTGATGAACATTGCCGAATACTACGAGATGACCCTGATGCTGGGGCTGGTGGCGCTGTTCTTCCTCAACAGCGATCCCCTGAGCTGGCCGGTGGCCATCATCGCCTGCCTGGTGGTCTATTTCCTCGAGATCTTGTGGGACAATGTCAGCGCCCGCGTCAAGTGGAAGGCGCTGCTGGACAGCTGCTGGGTGGTCACCCTGCTGACCGGCGGCCTGAACGGCCTGATCTTAATGCTGATCCGATAAGGGGGCGGGAACAATGACGAAGAAACTGGCAAAATCGCCCTGGCTGCTGCACTACGACGGCAGCAGCTGCAACGGCTGCGACATCGAGGTGCTGGCCTGCACCACGCCCAAATACGACATCGAGCGGTTCGGCATCATCAACACCGGCGACCCCTTCCAGGCGGATATCCTGCTCATCACAGGGGGCGTCAACCACCAGAGCGAGGACGTCATCCGGCAGATCTATACCCAGATGCCCGAGCCGAAAGTGGTGGTGGCGGTGGGCATCTGCGCCTGCACCGGCGGCGTGTTCAAGGACTGCTACAACATCAAGGGCGGCATCGACACCGTCATCCCGGTGGACGTCTATGTGCCCGGCTGCGCCGCCCGCCCGCAGGCCATCATCGACGGCGTCGTGCAGGCGCTGGAGATCTTGCAGACCAAGCGGGAGGCCTACGCCGCCAGCCGGCGCCGCAGGCCGTGACGTGCGCCGCACAGAAAGGGAACATCCATGGAAGCATTGAATACGATCGAACCCATCACCCCGGACGCCTTTATGGCGGAGGTGATCCGCTTTAAGATGGAGGGCTGGCGCGTGGTGCAGATCTGCGCCGCCCGCCTGCCGGACGGCTACGAGCTGAGTTATTCCTTTGGCAGGGACTACGACATGCGCACCCTGCGCCTGACCGTGGGCGAGGAGGAGCCGGTGCCCAGCATCACGCAGATCTACCCCGGCGCCTTTTTGCAGGAGAACGAAGCCGCCGAGCTGTTCGGCGTGCGGATCGAGAACATCGACGGCGACTACCACGGCAAGCTCTACCGCATTGCCGGCGAAACGCCGTTCAAGCAGAAGGGGTGAGGCGAGATGGCAAAACAGAGTATCGTGCCCTTTGGCCCCCAGCACCCGGTGCTGCCAGAGCCGGTGCACCTGGACCTGGTTTTGGAGGACGAGGTGGTGGTCAAGGCGGTGCCCAGCATCGGCTTTGTCCACCGCGGCCTGGAAAAACTGGTCGAGACCAAGGACTACAAAGAGTATGTCTATATTGCCGAGCGGGTCTGCGGCATCTGCAGCTTTGGCCACGGCATGGGCTACTGCCAGTGTATTGAGAAGATCATGGGCGTGGAGGCTCCGCCCCGCGCCAACTACCTGCGCACCATCTGGATGGAGATGAGCCGCATCCACAGCCATCTGCTGTGGCTGGGCCTGCTGGCCGACGCCATGGGCTTCGAGAGCCTGTTCATGCAGAGCTGGCGGCTGCGGGAGAAGATCCTGGATATGTTCGATGCAACCACCGGCGGGCGGATCATCTTCTCGGTCAACTGCGTGGGCGGCGTGCTGAAGGACATGGACGACGCCATGCTCCGCACGCTGGTGTCCACCATCGACGAGATGGAGAAGGAGCTGCGCCCCATCGCCGAGGCGTTTCTGCGGGATTACAGCGTGGGCACCCGCCTGCACGGTTTGGGCGTGATGGACGCCGGCCACGCCCAAGGGATGGGCGCGGTGGGGCCGATGCTGCGGGCCTCCGGCGTGGCCTTCGACACCCGCAAGCTGGGGTATGCGGCCTACGGCGACCTGGAGTTTGAGCCGGTCACCGCCGCGGACGGCGACTCCTTTGCCCGGTGCGAGGTACGCATCAAGGAGATCTACCAGTCCATGGACCTGATCCGCCAGGCCGCGGCCAAGATCCCGGCGGGGCCCATTGCCGTGCCGGTGAAGGGCAACCCCGACGGCGAACACTTTATGCGCATCGAACAGCCCCGCGGCGAGGCCGTCTATTACGTCAAGGCCAACGGCAGCAAATTCATCGACCGGTTCCGCCTGCGCACCCCCACCACCAGCAACATCCCGCCCATGCTGGAGCTGCTCAAGGGCTGCCAGCTGGCCGACGTGGCGCTGCTGATCCTGACCATTGACCCCTGCATCAGCTGTACCGAGAGGTGAGGAAGATGGACCACAAACACGACCAGACGCCGGCCCCCTGGCGGGTGTTCCCCTTTGCGGGCACGGTGCTGAAAAACCTGTTTTCCAAGCCCGCCACCACCGGCTATCCCTTTGAGCCGGCCCACTACCCGGAGCGGATGCGCGGCCATGTGGAGATCAAGATCGAGGACTGCATCAGCTGCGGCCTGTGCGCCCGCAGCTGCCCGCCCGGCGCGCTGAAGGTGGACCGGGCCGCCGGCACCTGGACCATCAACCGGTTTGACTGCGTCCAGTGCGGCAACTGCGCCAACGTCTGCCCCAAAAAGTGCCTGGCCATCGTGCCCGGCTACACCGCCCCCGGCAGCCAAAAAGCCAGTGAGATATTCACTCGCCCCAAAGCCCCTGACGCCCCGGCGGCGGGCAAGGCGGGCGGCAAGCCGGAAAACGACGCGGCCAAATGCGTCTACTGCACCCTGTGCGCCAAAAAATGCCCGCAGGGGGCCATCACGGTGGACCGGGCCGCCAAACAGTGGCAGCTGGACACCGAAAAGTGCATCGGCTGCGGCATCTGCGCCGCCTCCTGCCCCAAAAAGTGCCTGACGCTGAAATGAAACACCCCGCAAACCAAACAAAAACGGCGTACCGGAACAAACCGGTACGCCGTTTTTGTTGATTTGGCCCTGCCGGCGGGGCACTGCGCCTTACTCCGCCGCCAGGATGATGCCGCCGCCGGCCACGTAGCCGTCTTTGTAAAAGACGGCGCTCTGGCCCGGCGCGGCGGCCCGCACCGGCCGGGCAAAACAGGCCGTCAGCGCGCCGCCGTCGCCGGTCACGCGGCAGGAGGCGGGCGCGGCGGTGCTGCGCACTTTGGCCAGGTACTCGCCCTCCGGCAGCGGCTTGCCGTCCGGCGTCACCACGCTGCCCACCGTCACGCGGGTGTGGAACTCGCCGCCGCTCTCGGCCAGCTGGATGTCGCCGTTTTCCAGGATCGCCCGGACAAACAGCGGCCGCCCGGCGGCGATGCCCAGCCCCTTGCGCTGGCCCACCGTGTAGTGGTCCACGCCCAGGTGCGCGCCCAGGTCCTCGCCGTCGGGGCCAAGGAAGCGCCCCGCCTTGGGCTGCATGCCGCGGCTGCGGATAAAGGCCGCGTGGTCGCCGTCGGGGATAAAGCAGATCTCCATCGAGTCGGGCGCGTCGGCGCAGGAAAGGCCGATGTCCCGCGCGATCTCCCGCACGTCGTCCTTCTCAAACTCGCCCAGCGGCAAAATCAGCCGGTCCAGCAGTTCGCCGCCCAGCCGGTAGAGCATGTAGGTCTGGTCGCGGGCGGCGCTCTCCGGCGCGCACAGGCGGCAGACGCCGTCGGCGCAGCGTTCAATGCGGGCATAGTGCCCGGTGGCGATAAACCGGATGCCCAGCTCGTCCGCCTTTTGGGCCAGCAATTTGAACTTGACCGCCGGGTTGCACAGGATGCAGGGGTTGGGGGTGCGCCCGGCGCAGTAATCCGCGCAGAAAGGCGTCACCACCTCCCGCTCAAACTCCGCGCCGGCGTCGATGGCATGCACCGGCACGCCCAGCGTTTCGGCGGCGGCCTTCGCCTCGGCCACCGCGCCGTCGTGGGCGGGGGAAAAGCGGATCACCGCGCCCTGCACCGCAAAGCCCTGCTCCTGCAAAATGCGCACCGTCACGCTGGAATCCACGCCGCCGCTCATGCCCACCAGCACCTTGTCCTGCTGTTCGTATGTGTTGAAACCTTCCATGGGGGACCCTCCGTTTCCTGTTGTCTGCCTGTCTGCGTCCCGGCGTCAGCCGCTGGCGCTGGTATACCGCCGCATGGCCCGCCGCCAGACGATCCGCTGGATGGCGAACACCAAAACCGGCGCCGCCAGCCCCCACAGGGTCATTGCCGGCGAAAGCGCGCCCATCACAAACAGGGTGGGGAAATTGGTGATCAAAAAGACCGGCAGCAGAAAAATGCCCAGCCGCTGCACCCATTTGGGGTAAAGGTTCATCGGCGTGTTGTTGAAGTCGAACACCGCCGAGGAAAGCGCCTGCACCCCGTTGTTGGAGACAAACCAGAAGGACAGCAGCTCCGGGATCAAAAACAGGCAGTAGGTCAAAAACCATCCTGCAATACAGAATACCACAAACCCCGCCACGTTGGCAAAGGTCACCGGCAGGCCTTCCTGCTGCCAGCCGTACACGATCAGCGCAAGCCCGCACAGCACGTCCGGGATGGGCATGCCGAAATCCAGCTTGCGCAGCGTGACCAGGAACTGGGTGTTCACCGGCTTGGTCAGCAGCATGTCCAGGCTGCCGTCCTGCACCGAGAGGGGCAGCGCCCAGAAGTTGGGGTAAATGCCCATGTAAACGCCCGTCACCATGATGTAGGTGCCGATGCACATCAGCATCTCGTTGGCGGTCAGGCCGTTGATCTCGGCCCCGGCGTTCAAAATCAGCACCGCGTACATCAGCTTGATGAGCATGTAGCCGCACTCCACCGCGATGCCCGCCGCAAAGTTGATGCGGTATTCCATCTGCTCCATCAGCGAATATTTGGCAAACAGCCCCAAAAGGCCCAGGTAATAGCGCAGACGCGCCCAAAACTGTTTCATGCCCGGCACCTCCCTCAGCCGCCCACGGCGGTATAACGCCTTGCGCCCCGCCGCCACAGCGCCGTGTGCGCGGCGGTGAACACGGCGATCCACAAAAGCTGCGCCGCAAACCCCGGCCCGATCTCGTCCATCGCCAGCCGGCCGCTGACGATGTTGACGCAGAACTGGGTGGTGTAGCCAAAGGGCAGCACCTTAGCCGCGGCGGCCGCCGCCGGGCCGAAGATATCCAGCGGGAACACGCCGCCGCTGACCACCATGATGACGATGGAGATGGTGCCGAACAGCTGGCTGATCTCGGTCAGCCAGAAACCCAGCAGCGCGATGGTAAAAAAGATGGCAAAATTCAAAACCAGGGCCAGCACCAGCGAAAGCGCGTACAGCGCCAGCCGCACCGGCGCAAAGGGAACGCCCAGCGTAAGCGCCGCGCCGCCCAGCACCGCGGCGGCCGCCGCCAGCAGAAAGCCCGCCGCGGCCGCCTTGCCGCCCGCAAACTGGGCAAAGCAGTACGCGCCGTAGTTCATCGGCTTGACCAGGTACTTGTTCAGGCCGCCGTCCTTGATGTCCCGCGCCACGTCGTTCTCGAACCCGGTGGCCACGATGCGGGAGGTGACGCCCGCCAGCAGCGTGTACAGGATCATCTGCTCGTAGGTGTAGCCGTTGGTATCGGCGGCGCCGGCGGCGTACAGCGCCGTCCACAGGTACACCTGCATGATAATGGGAAAGATGCAGCTGGCAATGCTCAGGAAAAAGTCGGCCCGGTAGGCCATGGCTTTCTGCATCCCCATGCCAAACACATAGCAGTAACCGGCAGCTTTCATTGCGCGTCCACCCCGGCTTTCCGGTAAAAATAGGCGATGCCTTCCTCGATGGGGATGTCCTTCACGTCCAGATCCACCACCGGCACCGCGCCGAACAGCCGCTGCAGGCAGCGTTCCAGCCCGTCGCGCTCCACCTCCAGCAGGGCGGTGCTGCGCTCCAGCTGGCGCACGGCGCCAAACTGCGCCAGCTCGCCGGCCGTCAGATCCCGCCGCGCCTTGATGGACACCAGCTTTTTGTGGCCGAACACCTCGCTCACCTCGGCCAGCGGACCGTCGAACACCACGCTGCCGTGGTTGATGATGACGCTGCGCGGGCAGATGGCCTCGATGTCGGCGGTGTAATGGCTGGTCAGCAGGATGGTGGTTTTGGTCTGCTGGTTGTAATAGTGCAGAAATTCCCGGATGCTGCGCTGGGACAAAATGTCCAGCCCGATGGTCGGTTCGTCCAGGTACAGGATCTCCGGGCGGTGCAAAAGCGCGGCGATCAGCTCCATCTTCATCCGCTCGCCCAGAGAAAGCCGCCGCACCTGCACCTGCAGCAGGCTGCGCACGTCCAAAAGGCCGGTCAGCTCGTCCAGCGTGCGCCGGTACCGGGCCTCGTCGATCTGGTAGATGTGGCGGTTCAGCTCAAAGGTGTCCAGCGCGGGCAGGTCGGGCCAGAGCTGGGTCTTTTGCCCCATCACGATGGCAAACCGGCGCTGATAGTCCCGCCGGCGCTCCCAGGGCACATAGCCGACCACCGTCACGGTGCCGCTGGTGGGGTACAAGATGCCGGCAAGCATTTTCAGCGTGGTGGTCTTGCCGGCGCCGTTGGGGCCAAGCAGGCCCACCGCTTCGCCCTGCTCAACGGCAAAGCTGACGCCGTTGACCGCGGTTTTTTGCAGGGTCTGCCGCGCAAACAGGTTGTGCAGCGAGCCTTTCAGCCCCTTCTCTTTGACCGAGTAGGGAAAGGTTTTGGTCAGGTCTTTGACCGTGATGATCTCCATGGCGTCCGCCCCCGTGGCCGCGCGCAGAAAATGCGGCCGCATCGCAAAAAAATCCTGCCCGCACGGGCAGCGCGTAGGCAGTTTAGCATCTGCCGGCGGCGCCGTCAATGGGGCAGGAAAAATAGTTGTCACACCCGGCCGGGCGTTGAGGGGGCAGGTCTTGCCGGGGCCTTTGCCGAGGGGGGGCGGTCAGGCCTGCCGGCCGCCGTACTTTTTGCTCTGCGCCACCGCCAGGCGGTCGCAGCGTTCGTTTTCCGGGTGGCCGGCGTGGCCTTTCAGCCAGTGGTAGTGGATCACATGCTTTTCGCTCTCCGCCAGCAGCTGCGCCCAAAGGTCGGCGTTCAGGGCGGGGGACTTGTCCGCCTTGCGCCAGCCGCGGGCGCGCCAGCCCTTGGCCCAGCCCTTTTCCAGCCCGTTGATCACATACTGGCTGTCAGAGTACAGGTCGATGTCGCAGGGCTCCTTCAGCTGGCGCAGGGCCTCCAGCAGGCTGGTCAGCTCCATGCGGTTGTTGGTGGTCTCGGCCTCCCCGCCGGAAAGCTCCTTCTCAAACACTTTGCTGGCGGTGCGAAACCGCAAGATCGCGCCCCAGCCCCCCGGTCCGGGGTTGCCGCTGCAGGCGCCGTCGGTGTAGATCTCGATGTGTTTCATGCTAAACTCCAAAAACGTTGTCCATACTTTGTCTGTGGCCGCTGCTGCGATGCGGCGGCAGTACTTTTTGCCATTATACCCGCTTTGACGCCCCGCGGCAAGAGCCTGCGGAACGGGGGCGAGATTGACAAGGCCCCGGCCAGGCCGTATAATAACAATAACTGCAATGTTCGTGTTTCATCAGCGTCTGCTTTTCAACTTTGCCGCGCGGGCGGGCTGCCCGCGACCGCCGCCGTCCGCCGCGCAGCGTGCGGGGCGGGGATTTTTGGGCAGGTTTGCGTGACAAAAGCAGGCGCGGCCCCTGGCGCGGCCCGGCCGGCAGCCTTTTGGGCAACGCGCAGCATCCGGTAATTCTGCGTCGATGCGGGACCCTTCACGACGGGAACTTTCCGCATTGCCGACGCTGTTTTATTTTTGTGCAGAATCAGTATACACACCGCAAAGGCGCGGCATCTGCAGATGGCGGATGCCGGCTTTGCCGAGCAATTCTTCGGAGGTTTCAATGGAAGATTTCAACGACAAACGTCAGCCTGCCCGTTCCAAAACGCCGCGCGCGCCCCGTGGCGCCGCGCCGCGCCGTCCCCGCCGCACGCCTGCTCCCAAACCGCAGGAAACCGCCGCGGCTGTCGAGACCGTGGAGCAGCCCTCCCGCCCGCAGCGTCCCGCGCGCGCCCCGCGCCCGCGCCGCGCGGCAAACCCTGCCGCCCCCGCGGCGCCCGCCGCGCAGCAGGTCCAGCCGTTCCAGCAGGCTCCGCGCCCGCGCCGCAGGTCCATGTCCCGCGCGCCCCGCGTGGAGGAGCAGCCCGCCGTCTCCATGCACGTCTGCCCGCTGGGCGGCCTGGGCGAAGTGGGCAAGAACATTACCCTGTACGAGTGCCAGGGCGATATGATCCTGGTGGACTGCGGTTCGGTGTTCCCGGACAGCGACATGTTCGGCATCGACCTGGTCATCCCGGATTTCTCCTACGTGCTGGAGAACAAGGACCGCATCAAGGGTCTTTTTATCACCCACGGGCACGAGGACCACATCGGCAGCCTGCCCTACCTGCTGCGGCAGTTCAATGTGCCCATCTACGCCACCCGGCTGACCATCGGCCTGATGCGCAACAAGCTGGAGGAACACGGCCTGGCCGCCAGCGCCAGGTTCAACGAGATCCGCCCCCGCCAGAAGGTGCGCCTGGGCTGCTTTACCGTGGAGCCTATCCACGTCAATCACTCCATCCCTGACGCGGTGGCCTTTGCCATCGAGTGCCCGGCCGGCGTGGTCATCCACACCGGCGACTTTAAGATCGACTACACGCCGCTGTCCGGCGACGCGGTCACCGACCTGTCCACCATCGCCGAGTACGGCCGCAGGGGGGTGCTGGCCCTTTTGGCCGACTCCACCAACGCCGAGCGCCCCGGCTTTACCGCCACCGAGCAGACGGTGGCCGAGGGCGTGCGCGGCCTGTTTGCCCGGGCACGCAACAAGCGGATCATTGTGGCGACTTTTGCCTCCAACATCTACCGGGTGCAGCAGATCATCGAGCTGGCCATCGAGTCGGGCCGCAAGGTGGCGGTCAACGGCCGCAGCATGGTCTCCAACACCGAGATGGCCAAGGAGCTGGGGTATCTGCATGTGCCGGACAATGTGCTGATCGACATTGAGGAAGTCAACAAATATCCGCCGGAAAAAGTGGTGCTGATCACCACCGGCAGCCAGGGCGAGCCGCTGTCGGCCCTGTCCCGCATGGCCCAGGCCAGCCACCGCAACGTCAAGGTCGGCCCCGGGGACTTTATCATCATCTCGGCCCGGCCCATCCCCGGCAACGAAAAGACCGTCACCAAGGTGGTCAACGGCCTGCTGGCTCTGGGCGCCGAGGTCATCTACGAGAACATGTACGACACCCACGTGTCCGGCCATGCCTGCCAGGAGGAGCAGAAACTGATCCTGACGCTGGCCCACCCGCAGTACTTCCTGCCGGTGCACGGCGAGTTCAAGCAGCTCAAGCGCCATGCCGAGACGGCCGAGCACCTGGGCTATATCCCCAAACAGAACATCTATATTGCCGAAAACGGCCAGAACATCCGCCTTTCCCGCGACGGGATGGTGCTGGAAGGCACCGTGCCCGCCGGCGCCGTCATGGTGGACGGCTACGGCGTGGGCGACGTGGGCAACGTGGTGCTGCGCGACCGGCATCATCTGTCGGAGGATGGCATCATCGTCGTCACCGTTACCATCGACGGCCGCAGCGGCCGGGTGCTGGCGGGGCCGGAGCTGGTTTCCCGCGGTTTTGTCTATGTGCGCGAGAGCGAGGAGCTGATCGACGGCGCCCGCACCCAGGTGGAGATCGCCCTGGACCGCGCCCTGGCGGACAACGCCCACGACTGGAACAGCCTCAAGACCCGCGTGCGGGAGGCGCTTTCCAGCTATATCTACCGCAAGACCAAGCGCAGCCCCATGATCCTGCCCATCCTGATGGAAGTGTAAAGCATAACTGCCTGCCAGGCCCCCGCCACGCCCTTGCGGCGCGGGGGCGGCGGCGGGCGGCCGAGACTGTTTACAGGCCGTGATCTGCGGCCGGCCCGGCGGCGGGGGAGGGCTGCGCCCGCCGCTGCCTGCCGGGCATACGAGGAAGTCCCATGAAAAACAAGCTACGTCTGGATACCGGGGCCATCATCCTGCTGCTGGTGGTGTGCTGCGCCGCGCTGGCCGTGCCGGTGGCGCTGTACGCGCCCCAATGGCTGCTGGCGCCGGTGATCGTGCTGGCGGCGGCGATCCTTTTGATGGCGGCCAACCGGCGGCGCATCCGCGCGTTTATCGCACAGAACCTGGGCGGCAACGTGTTCGGCGGCAGCAAGGTGCAGTATTCGCTGACCCAGCTGCCCATCCCGGTGCTGCTCTTGTCGGGGCATACGGTCCTGTGGTATAATGCATACTTTAAGGAGCAGGTGCTTGCCGGCAAGGACGCCGTCATGGCCCCCATCAGCCAGATGCTGCCGGGGCTGGATCTGGCGGTCTGCGCCAGGCCCCACGGCCAGGACATCACGGCCAACGGATTCCGCTTTACCGCTTACACCAGCCCCAGCCCCACGGCCAACGGCGCCAGCATCGTCTATCTGGTGGACGATACCTTCTATAAAGATACCCTGGACGAGTACACCGCCAGCCGCCCGGCCTACATGATCATCGTCATCGACAGCTACGACGAGCTGTTTACCGACATGAAGGATTCGGAGCAGGCCCACGAGCAGGAGGCCATCAACCGCCTGCTGGAGGAGTACATCGGCCAGACCACCGGGTTTCTGCGCAGGGTCTCCAACAGCCGCTACATCGCGGTGGTGGAGGAGCGGCACATCCGCCGCATGATCAAGCACCGCTTCGACATCCTGGACAAGGTCCGCGCGCTGCATCCCGGCGGTATGCTGACCATTTCCATCGGCGTAGGCCATGGCGGCAAAACGCTGGCCGAGTGCCAGGACATGGCCCGCGAGAGCATCGATATCGCGCTGGGCCGCGGCGGCGATCAGGCCGCCGTCAAGACCATCGACGGTTTCGAATTTTTCGGCGGCGTCTCCCACGGCGTCGAAAAGCGCAGCCATGTGCGCAGCCGCATCATTGCAAACGCTTTGGAGGACCAGATCCGCCAGAGCGACAGCGTGCTGATCATGGGCCACAGCATGAGCGACCTGGACGCCGTGGGTTCGGCCATCGGCGTGCTGCGCATCTGCAAGATGTGCGGCGTGCCCTCGGTCATCACGGTGCGCCGCGGCGCTACGCTGGCCGGGCAGCTGATCGAGCTGTTTGACCAGGCGGGCGAGGGCGACAACTTTATCGAGCCGGAAGAGACGATCGAATTGATTACCCCGCAGACGCTCCTGATCGTGGTGGATACCTACCAGAAGCGCCTGCTGGAAAGCCAGAAGATCTACGAGAAATGCCAGCGGGTGGTGGTCATCGACCATCACCGCATGGCGGTGGGGCATATCGACAACCCCATCCTGCTCTACCACGAGCCTTACGCCTCCAGCGCCAGCGAGCTGGTCTGCGAGCTGCTGCAGTTCATGCCCGGCGAGGGCAACATCACCCCGCTGGAGGCCCAGGCGCTTTTGGCCGGCATCATGCTGGACACCCGCAGCTTTGCGCTGCATGTGGGCGTGCGGACGTTTGAGGCCGCCGCCTGGCTGCGCAGCCGCGGCGCGCAGACCGCCGAGACCAAGCTGCTATTCAACACCTCCAAGGAAGAGTACGAGGCCCGCGCCCATATCGTGGAGGACGCTTACATTTACAAGGGCTGCGCCATCGCCGTTTCCGGCGAGCTGGAGCCCGGCATGGCGGTGGTGCTGCCCATGGCCGCCAACGACCTGCTGACCATCTCCGGCGTGGACGCCAGCTTTGTGGCGGTGGCCAAAAACGGCGGCGTCAATATCTCGGCCCGCAGCATGGGCGCGCTGAACGTCCAGGTGATATTGGAGCCTTTGGGCGGCGGCGGCCACCTGACCATGGCCGGCGCCCAGCTGAAGGACTGCACCCCGGAGGAGGCCGAGCGCCGCATCCGGGAACAGATCGACCATTACCGTGCCGCACAGTCGGCTGACAATACCAGATAACATGCAACAAGGGAGGGTTTTGCTGTGAAAGTCATTCTCAAGCAGGACGTGAAAAATATCGGCAGGAAGGACGAGATCCACGAGGTCTCGGACGGCTATGCCCGCAATTTCCTGTTCCCCCGCGGCCTGGCCGCCGTGGCGGACGCTCGCGCGATGAACGTCGCCCGCACCAAGAGCGAGGCCAAGGCGCACCATGAGGCCGAAGCCCGCGCCGAGGCCGAGGCCCTGGCCGCCAAGGTCAAGGACAAGGTCGTCACCGTCAAGGTCAAGGGCGGTGCTTCCGGCAAGCTGTACGGCAAGGTCACCTCCAAGGACGTGGCCGAGGCGCTCAGCAAGCTGATCGGCGCCGAGATCGACAAGAAAAAGGTGGACCTGCCCTCCAGCATCAAGGAGTTCGGCAGCTACGACGCCGCCGTCAAGCTCTACGCCGGCGTTTCCGCCGGCTTCAAGGTCAAGGTGGAAGAGCTGTAAAGCGCATCGCGCAGCGCGATGCGAAATGAAGAATCAAAGGAACGGGGAGCTTAAAGGGCGGCCGGGCACGGCGCTGTGATCCGCGGCAAGGGCCGGCCTGCCGGCGCTTTCTCTGCCCGCGGACCTGCCCCGCCCGCCCAACGCCCGGCCCTTGCATCCAATTCCTCATTCCTAACTTTTCATTAAAAAGGGGGTGGTCCCATGCCGAACAATGAACTCAGCCTGGCAGGGCTGGGCATCCAGATGCCGTACAACATGCAGGCGGAGCAGAGCGTGCTGGGCGCCGCCCTGATGGACGAGAACATCCTGACCCAGCTGATCACCGAGCTGGAAGCGGATATGTTCTACTCGGAGCAGAACCGCGCCGTCTACACCCAGATGGCCGCCCTGTTTGCCGAGAACGAGGCCGTGGACGTGGTCACGCTGGTGGACGCCCTGGCCCAGGACCCGGCTTTCCAGGGGGCGGACGACGTCAAGATCTACGTCGCACGTCTGGCCGAGACGGTGCCGGCGCTGTCCAATGTGGATTCCTATATCCGCATCGTCCGCGAAAAGTACCAGACCCGCCGCCTGATCGAGGCCGCCCGCACCATCCTGCAGCAATCCGCCGAGGAATCGGACGCCGATATGCTGCTGGAAAGCGCCGAGCAGAAGATCTACGACATCCGCAGCGGAAAGGACAAATCCGGTGTCAAGACCATCAAGGAGTCTATCCTGGACGTCATCGCCACGCTGCAAAAGCTCAGCGGCCCCGACCGGGACAAGTTTGCCGGCATCCCCACCGGGTTCACCTATCTGGACACGGTGCTCACCGGCCTGGGCCGGTCCGACCTGGTCATCCTGGCGGCCCGCCCCGGCATGGGCAAGACCAGCTTTGCTTTGAACATTGCCACCAACGTGGCCCGGCTGCAAAAGGTGCCCACCATCATTTTCAGCCTGGAAATGACCTGCGAGCAGCTGACCGACCGTATCCTTTCCAGCACCGCCGGCATCGACAGCCAAACTTTCCGCACCGGCCGGCTGAACGACTCCGACTGGAACGACCTGGTGGGGGCCAGCACGCTACTTTACGACGCGCCCATCTATATGGACGATTCCTCCGGCATCTCGGTGCCGGAGATCAAGGCCAAGATCCGCCAGATCAACCAGGACCCCAAAAAGGAAAAGATCGGTCTGGTCATCATCGACTACCTGCAGCTGATGCAGTCCAGCAAGCGGACCGAAAGCCGCGTGCAGGAGATCAGCGACATCACCCGGAACCTGAAGATCATGGCCAAGGAGCTGAACGTGCCGGTCATCGCGCTGTCTCAGCTGTCCCGTGCGGCCGAAAAGTCCAGCGGCCGGTCCGACCACCGGCCCCAGCTTTCCGACCTGCGCGACTCCGGCTCCATCGAGCAGGACGCCGACGTGGTGCTGTTTTTGTACCGCGCCGCCTACTATAACAGCCAGAACGGCGAGGGCGAGCAGGCGGACGAGAATGTCGCCGAATGTATCGTTGCCAAAAACCGCCACGGCGAGACCACCTCGGTCCGCCTGGGCTGGGACGGCGCCCACACCAGATTTATGAATTTGGATTACAGCCATGACGACTTCGGTTGATCCCGTGATCGAACAAACAGAAAAAAAGCTGCTGGCCTTCTGCCGGCAGCGTGGGCTGTTCAAGCCCGGCGACAGGGTCATTGCGGCCTGCTCCGGTGGGGCAGACTCTATGGCCCTGTTGCTGTTTCTCACCCGGTGCCGGCGCGAACTGGCCATCCGGGTGCTGGCCACCCATGTGGATCATGGGATCCGGGGCGAGGATTCCCGCCGCGACGCCGATTTTGTGCGGGAATTCTGCCGCAGCCACGGGATAGAGCTGTTTGTCTACGATGCGGTGCGGGAAGGCGTGCAGGTCCCGCCCCATCCCAGCGAGGACTGGGCGCGCCGCCTGCGGTACGCCTGGTTCGACGCGCTGGCCGCCCGCGAGGAAGCCAAGATCGCCACGGCGCACACCCTGTCCGACCAGGCTGAAACGCTGCTGTTCCGTCTGGCGCGGGGCACCGGCCTGCACGGCATGGCCGGCATCCCGGAACGGCGGGGCGTTTATGTGCGGCCCTGCCTGTGCCTGACCGGCGCCGAGACGGCGGCATACTGCCGCGCGCTTGGGCAAAGCTATGTACAGGACTTTTCCAACGAGACCGACGACTATGCCCGCAACCGCATCCGCCACGGCGCCATGCCGGCGCTGGCCAGCGTAAACCCGGCGGCGGAACGGTCCATCGGGCGGTTCTGCCGCCAGATGCAGGAGCTGGACGTCTGGCTGGCGGGCGAGGCGGCGGCGCTTTTGCAGGCCGCGGACCTGGGCGACGGCTACGACGTCGAGCGGCTGCGCGCCGCCGACGGTCCCATCCTGAAAGCGGCGCTGTACAGCCTGATCGTGCCGGAGCGGGATGCCGCCGAAAAGTATGTCAGCCTGCTGCGCTTCCTGGTGCTGCGGGGCGAGGGCGCTTTGCAGCTGACGTCCACCGTGTCCTACCGGGTGCAAAACGGATGCCTGGTCCGGGTGGCGCCGCCCGGCACGCTGCCGCCGCCGGTACCGCCGCAGCAGGCGCTGCCCGGCGTTTACCGCCTGCCGGGGGGCTTTGTTGTCGAGATTCAGGTACAAAAGTATGAAGAATTTCTGAAAAATGCACCAATTTTCAAAAAAGACTTAAACTGTTGCGCGGATTATGATAAAATACAAAAGAGTATTTTGCTGCGCACCCGGCAGCCGGGCGATTTTTTCCGCCCTGCCGGCCGTCATGTCAGGAAATCGCTCAAAAAACTGTTCAACGAGCTTGGCACAAGCCCGGCCGATCGCGCGCTGGCGCCGCTTTTGGCGGACGGCAGCGAGGTCGTCTGGCTGTGGGGCTGCGGCTTTGCGGAGGGGCTTGCCCCCACGCCGGCCACGCGCACGGTGCTGACTGTGCACGCCGAGCGGGAGATGGAGGATTGACCACATTATGTACGATATGAACCGCGACATTGACCATGTTCTGGTATCCGAGCAGCAGCTGAAAGACAAGATCGCCGAGCTGGGCGCGGCCATCAGCCGCGATTACGACGGCCATGACCTGCTGCTGGTCTCGATCCTGAAAGGCGCGGTCGTGTTTATGGCCGACCTGATGCGGGCCATCACCATTCCCTGCGGCATCGACTTTATGGTGGTATCCAGCTACGGCGGTTCCAACACGACCACCACCGGCCTGGTCAAGATCATCAAGGACCTGGACCAGGACCTGACCGGCAAGGACGTGCTGATCGTGGAGGACATTCTGGACACCGGCGTCACGCTCTCGCATCTGGTGCCGATGCTGGAAATGCGCAACCCCAAAAGCGTGCGCATCTGCTCGATTTTGTCAAAGCCCAGCCGCCGCCAGGCGGACATTGAGCCTGATTACAAGGGGTTTGATGTGCCGGACGAGTTTGTGGTGGGCTACGGCCTGGACTACGATGAAAAATACCGCAATCTTCCGTACGTGGGCGTTTTGAAGCCCGAGGTGTACGATAAATAAAAAAGCCTGCCGCGCAGGAAGGCGAGGGACAGCCGCGGAGCTGCCGGCAACGGCAACCGCAGCAGGGCTGGCCGACTGCGGGGCATCCAAAAAGAGTAGGAGTTGATTTTTTGCAGCAAAAACCTCGTTTCAGCGGTGGCATCATCATTGCCATTGTGCTGGTGCTTGCCCTTGTGATGGTGACGATGTATTCGTCGCTGTCCGGCTCGGAGCCCAGCACCATGGCTTACTCGGATGTCATCGAATACTTTGAAAACAATCAGGTCACGGCCTTTGAACTGGACCTGAACACCGGCACCATCGAGCTGAGCTTGAAAGAGGGCGACAAGCCCCTGCCCGAGAATGCGCTCTCCGCCAGCGAGTCCACCGGCCTTTTGCAGGAGCTGGCCGGCGCGGACGAGAGTTTCGGGCCCCAGAACGGTGGCACGGTGCTGGCCACCTACCGCCTGCCCTATATCGACTTTTTCCTGACCACCCTGCGCAGCGAACGGTATATCGAGCAGTACAACGAGGCCAACCCCGACGCGCCCATGGTCTATGACATGACGCCGGTGCGCGCTTCCATCCCCTGGATGGAGATCGTGCTTTATGTGGTCATGATCGGCGGCGTGGCGTTTCTGTTCATCTCGATGTACCGCAGCGGCGCCGGCGGCAGCGGCATCATGAACGTGGGCCGCGCCAAGGTCAAGGACCAGCAGGAGAGCCAGCGCAAGGCCACCTTTGCCGACGTGGCCGGCGCCGAGGAGGAGAAAGCCGAACTGCAGGAGGTCGTCGAGTTCCTCAAGGCGCCGGAGCGGTTCAACTCTCTGGGCGCGCGCATCCCCCACGGCGTGCTGCTGGTAGGCCCTCCGGGCACCGGCAAAACGCTTTTGGCCCGCGCCTGCGCCGGCGAGGCCGGCGTGCCCTTCTACGCCATCTCCGGCTCCGACTTTGTGGAGATGTACGTGGGCGTCGGCGCCTCCCGTGTGCGCGACCTGTTTGAAAAAGCCAAAAAGACGATGCCCAGCATCATCTTTATCGACGAGATCGACGCGGTGGGCCGCCAGCGCGGCACCGGCCTGGGCGGCGGCCACGACGAGCGCGAGCAAACGCTCAACCAGCTGCTCGTGGAGATGGACGGCTTCGAGGCGAACGACTCGGTGGTGCTCATCGCCGCCACGAACCGCGCCGACGTGCTCGACCCGGCGCTTCTGCGTCCCGGCCGCTTCGACCGCCAGATCGTGGTGGACGCGCCGGACGTGAAGGGCCGCGAGAAGATCCTGCAGGTGCATTCCAAGGACAAGCCGCTCGGCAGC
>DWVD01000037.1 GCA_019120395.1 Candidatus Gemmiger faecigallinarum | reverse complement strand
AGATCGAGGGCACCGACCGCCGCCGTGTGTGGGCGAGCATCCGGCGCGGGCTGAAGAAGCTGGCGCGTCTGCTGGACACGACCCGATAACCTGACCGCTGTATAGCGGAAAAAAGAAAGCCGGTGGGGGATTTTTATTCCTCCACCGGCTTATTTATCCTCTAAATTTTCATCTGGTTCAGTCCCGGCTGTCCGCACCATCTCTTTTAGCTCATCAGCCAATGCACGAGTCGAGTTTAACAGCACTTTTCTGGCAGCGGGAGGACATGAAAGATAGAGCTGCCGCATATCATTGGCGGCTTGCTCATCTTCTGGCAGATCGAGATTCATCAGGGAATCCAAGGACAAATTCAAAACTTTGCAAAAAGCACGCAGAACCTCAAAAGAAGGGTTCTTTACCCCTCTTTCACAGCTTTGAACGTGCTTCAGAGAAAAATGGCTCTGATCTGCGAGTTCCTGTTGCGTCAGCCCTTTTTCCTTACGCGCTTTTTGTATTCTTCGGCCAAGTTCTTTTAACAGTTCCATAGGTACTATCGTCTCCTTAATAATATTTTATCGTTCCCATTTCTTCACAGGAAGAACCTTATAAAAGGCGTTTATGAGTACGATAGTACCTATTTTATTTTGCTTTTGGGGTGCTTGCTTTACACACAACTGCTGTGAAACAACAAAGCAAAAAACATTTTCAAAAAATTGCATTACAGACAGGACAAACTGCCCTTTTTTGTCATGGTTATCAAGAAGGAGTTTTTTCTTTCGCTGTCCTTTGATAACTGAATACACGGCAGAACAGGTACATAACCCGCGTATGAGCGAGTGCAGGACGCCGCGAAGATGGAGCAGCCAGGAGGTGATGGACAAGCTGTTTCGGAGCGATCAACGACCCTGTACCCCGGATGGTGGCAGATCCGGCGCGATGACTGCGCGGGGGCTTAAAGATACTTCCTCACGGCCCGCCAAAGACTTGGGGGGAACCCTGTGGCGCACGCTACGAACGACGCTGCGGAGTTATGACAGCCGCGCCAGCGGAGACCTGTTCTGTCCCCGGCGTCAGGGATGCGTGGCAAATGTGGCGTACTTAGTTTCAATGAAATAATGACAGCCGTACTGAAACTGTTGAATAACATTCCAGTACGGCTGTTTGCTTTGTGATATAAGAAAATGGGAGGCCACAATGGTTGCATCAGCTATTCATGGGGATGAAACTGTTGTCTGTATTCACGATGATTACTGCCAACGCATTGAGGCAGCAGAGATTACACAAATCCTACTGAAAATTGGAGATCTTGTTTCCAATGCCTACCACGGCACCGAGCGAACACAGGAAAACCTTAAAATTTAGCATAATTGCTCCAAATAAGCAAGGATACGGACGAGCGTTGTCACACCTTTGCGAAATCACAAAGTGTTGCGTAAAATGATGACACAGTGATTCGCGGAAGGGAGGTGTGAGACTTGGAGCGATATTTGATGTATTTAAGAAAATCCCGGATGGATACCGATTTTGACGATGTTTCTGTTGAAGAAACATTAAATAGACATCGGCATATCTTGGAGGCTTTTTGCAAGGAGCGCCGTTTGAATGTTGTAGAGACTTTGGAAGAAGTGGTTTCTGGTGAGTCTCTTTCTGCACGTCCCAAGATGCTTCACCTGTTGGATTTGGTCAACACAGGGATGTATGCAGGTGTGGTGTGCATAGATATTGAGAGACTGTCCAGGGGGTCATCTCTGGAGTCCGGATATATCATGCAGGTTTTACAGACAAACAGCTGCAAGATCATCACACCGTCTAAAACATACGACCTCCAAAACGAATCAGATGAGCAGTTTACGGACATGAAGTTCATGTTCAGCCGATACGAACTGAAAACTATTACCAAGCGTCTGGTCAGAGGCCGTAACCAATCGGCATCTGAGGGAAAATTCCTTGGCTCTATGGCTCCTTATGGTTACCGCGCATATAAGCTACCCGGAACAAAGGGTAACAGCCTGCAAATCGAACCAAATGAAGCGGAAATCGTGCGAATGATTTTCGATATGTATGGAAGGCAAGGCATTGGGTATAACACCATAGCATATCAGTTGAACCAGATGCACATTCCTTCACGTACTGGTACATGGGGACAAACTTCTATCACAAACATTCTGAATAATGAGGTTTACTTGGGCAAGATCCGCTGGCGGCACGAGCCTACCAAGCGAATTGTAAAAGATGGAATGCTTGTAAAAAAACGAGTTAAGTCTCATGATTATGAGTTATACCAAGGTTTACATGAACCAATCATTACTCAGGAGCAGTGGGACAGTGTAAAAACTGTTCAAAATAGCAGAAACCACGCATCTGTTCATAAAGACAAACGATTGATGAATCCTTTTGCTTCAATTTTGTTTTGTGAGAAGTGTGGAGCTGTTTTGAAAAGAAATGTCCCTGGAAAGTCTCAGCATACTTCGCCGTGGTATCGCTGTCCGACGCGAGGCTGCAACTGCCGGACAATGAAATGCGACTTTGTTGAGGAAGCTGTGGTAAATGCGATGCGAGAATGGCTTTCTGAATACACAATTAAGGTGGACACAGAACAGCCTCCACAAGCTGATCCAACAGAAACCGCGCTGAACCTGATTCAACAGCAACTTTTGGAGCTTCAAAGCCAGCAAGATAAAATCTGCGAATATCTTGAAAAGGGCGTCTATACGGTAGAGATGTTTTCCAAACGCAACGATACTTTAACCAGAGAAATGCAAAAACTTCAGAAAGCGGAAGCGGACTTGCAAAAAAAGCAGGCAACAAAAAACGGCGAGAAAGAAGCTGTGAAAGAACTTATCCCAACGACACAGCGTATTCTTGATAGCTATCCGCATCTGTCTATTGCAGAGAAAAATAGTCTTTGGAAGATCGTGTTGGAGAAGATTACGGCGTACCGCACACCAGAGGGTGAATTTAGCCTGCACCTCTATCCTAAACTGCCCAGATAAAGAAAAGCAATGCCTCGACTAGCGCCTCCCCTTGTGATATACTATGTTCAGTATGTTCTCACGAGAGGGGGTGCTTTTTATGGGCGAACGGAAAGAGAAAAAACCGATAAAACGAATATGTGCTGGTCTGTTGGCCCATGTGGACTCGGGCAAAACGACCCTGAGCGAAGCGATGCTCTACCGCGCGGGCGCGCTGCGCAAACTGGGGCGGGTGGACCACCGGGACGCTTTCCTGGACACCGACGCGCTGGAGCGGGCGCGGGGCATCACGATCTTTTCCAAGCAGGCGGTGTTAAAACTGCCCGGCGCCGAGCTGACGCTGCTGGACACCCCCGGCCACGTGGACTTTTCCGCCGAGGCCGAGCGCGCTTTGCAGGTGATGGACTACGCCATCCTGGTCATCAGCGGCACCGATGGCATCCAAAGCCATACCGAGACGCTGTGGCGGCTTTTGGAGCGCTACCGGGTGCCGGTGTTCGTGTTCGTCAACAAGATGGACCTGGCCGGTGCCGACCGGGCGCTGCGCCTGGGCGAGCTGCGCCGCCGGTTCGGGGCCGGCTGCGTGGACCTGGCCGACCCCGCCGGCGCCGACGACCTGGCCCTGTGCAGCGAAGAACTGCTGGAGACCATCACTTCCGGCCAAACGCCCGCCGACGCCCAGCTGGCGGACGCCGTGGCCCGGCGGGAGGTGTTCCCGGTGTTTTTTGGCGCGGCGCTGAAACTGGACGGCGTGGACGCGCTGCTGGACGCGCTGACCCGCCTGACAAAGCCGCTGCCGGAGCGGGCGGAGTTCGGCGCGCGCATCTTCAAGGTGACGCGGGACGACGCGGGCGCGCGGCTGACCTGGCTGAAGGTCACCGGCGGCGAGCTGAAGGTCAAGGCCGAACTGACCTCCCGCCCCGACGCCCGCAAATCCTGGCAGGGCAAGGCCGACCAGCTGCGGCTGTATTCGGGGGCGAAGTTCCAGCTGATCGGCAGCGCGCTGCCCGGCGCCGTCTGCGCCGTGACCGGCCTGGCCGACAGCTACCCCGGCGAGGGGCTGGGCTTTGAGCCGGACGCCGCCGCGCCCGCGCTGGAGCCGGTGCTGCGCTACCGGGTGATCCTGCCCGACGGCTGCGACGTCCACACCGCGCTGCGCCAGCTGCGGGAGCTGGAACAGGAGGACCCCCTTTTGCACGTGGTGTGGGACGAGCGTCTGGGCGAAGTGCACCTGCAGCTGATGGGCGAGGTCCAGCTGGAAATTTTGCAGAGCCTGCTGGAGCGGCGTTTCGGGCTGAAAGCCGCCTTTGACGAGGGCGGCATTTTGTACAAAGAGACGATCAGCACCCGGGTGGAAGGCGTGGGCCATTACGAGCCGCTGCGCCACTACGCCGAGGTGCACCTTTTGCTGGAGCCGGGCGAGCCGGGCAGCGGCGTCACGCTGGAGACCGCCTGCCGCGAGGACGACCTGGCCGCCAACTGGCAGCGGCTGATCCTGACCCATCTGGCCGAAAAGACCCACCTGGGTCCGCTGACCGGCGCGCCGCTGACCGACGTGAAGATCACGCTGGCCGCCGGGCGCGCCCACCCCAAGCACACCGAGGGCGGCGACTTCCGCCAGGCCACCTGGCGGGCGGTGCGGCAGGGGCTGCGCACCGCCCAAAGCCGCGGCGGCTGCGTGCTGCTGGAACCCTGGTACGAGTTTGCGCTGCGGCTGCCGCAGGAGGCGGTGGGCCGCGCGCTGGCCGACATGCCCCGCCTGTGCGCTGAGTTTGCCCCGCCCGTCACCGAGGGGGAGGAGACGGTGCTGACCGGCAAAGCGCCGGTGGCCTGCCTGCGGGGCTACGCCCGCGAGGTGGCCGCCTACACCCGCGGCCGGGGGCAACTTTCCTGCCTGCCCGCCGGGTATGCGCCCTGCCACAACGCCGACGAGGTCATCGCCGCGGCGGGCTACGACGCGGACGCCGACACCGACAACACCGCAGACTCGGTCTTTTGCAGCCACGGCGCGGGGTATCTAGTGCGCTGGGACGAGGCGCCCGGCCACATGCACCTGCCCAGCGTGCTGGCCCGGGACGAGCGGATGGCCCGCAGTGCCGCCGAGACGGAGGAGGAAGCCGACGCCGAGTACGCCGCCCGGTCCCGCGCCCGCGCCTACCGGGGCACCCTGGCCGAGGACAAGGAGCTGATGGCCATTTTCGAGCGCACCTACGGTCCCATCCGCCGGGACCCGCGCCAGGCCATGCGGCCGGTCAAGCGCCGCCCGCAGGAGCCGGCCGCGCCCAAAACACCGGCACAGCCGCTGCCGGAAGGCCCCGAGCATCTTTTGGTGGACGGCTACAATGTGATCTTTGCCTGGGACGAGCTGAAAGCCCTGGCCGCCGACAACCTGGACGCCGCCCGCCGCAAGCTGATGGACGTCCTGTGCAACTACGCCGGCTACAAACGCTGTGTGCCGATTCTGGTGTTTGACGCCTACAAGGTGAAGGGCGGCAGCCGCGAGGTGGAGCAGTACCACAACCTGTATGTGGTCTACACCAAGGAGGCCGAGACCGCCGACATGTACATCGAGAAGGCCACCCACGAGATCGCCAAACAGTACCGCACCCGGGTGGTGACCTCGGACGGCGCCGAGCAGCTGATCATCTTGGGCAACGGCGCGCTGCGGGTGTCCGCCCGGGCTTTCCACGAGGAGGTCCGCGCGGTGGAAAGCGAGATCCGGGAGTTTTTGACCGGGCAGTGACCCGCCGCGGGGACGCCGCAGACAGAAAAACCGCCGGGAACGGTCGATAGAGACCGTTCCCGGCGGTTTTTAAAATTCCACCCCTTTGCGGGCGGGCACGCCCCGCGCAAACGGATGCCGGACGCAGCGCATCTCGGTGATGTAGTCGGCGGCTTCCCACAGCCAGGGGGCGGGGCTGCGCCCGGTGACGCAGACCTCGCGGCCGGCCGGACGGTCCA
Organism: Candidatus Gemmiger faecigallinarum; assembly: GCA_019120395.1. Classification (GTDB taxonomy): domain Bacteria; phylum Bacillota; class Clostridia; order Oscillospirales; family Ruminococcaceae; genus Gemmiger; species Gemmiger faecigallinarum. The sequence goes on along the minus strand of DWVD01000037.1, from coordinate 29,407 downwards.
GGACCGCGGTTTTCAGCAGCGCTTCGTCCACCATGCCAAGCTCCAGGGCGGCGCAGGCCTCGTCCAGCACCAGCAGGCCGCAGGGCCGGGCCAGCGCCTGCCGCAGCAGGGCGTCGTGGCCGGCGCGTGCCGCGGCCTTTTCAGCCTCGTCCATCTGGAACACGAATTTCATGCCCGGACTGCCGCTGTACACGGCGGCCCCCAGGCGGCGCAGCGGGGTAAGCTCCCCGCTTTGGCCGTCCTTCAAAAACTGCACCACGGCAACGGCCTGCCCGGCGCCCAGCGCCCGCAGCGCAAGGCCCATGGCGGCGGTGGTCTTGCCTTTGCCGTCGCCGCAGTAAAGGTGCAACAGTCCCTGTCTCTGCATGGGTTTCCCTCCGTTTATGGCATGCGCCCCGCCGGGCGGATGGTCAGATGGGCAAAAACTGCAGCAGGATGCCGCATGCAGCGCCCGCCAGCCACAGCAGGCCGGTCAAAAACAGGTTCTGTTTGAAGCTGGGGTTGACCCGCCACAGGACCGCCAGGCCCACGCCCGCGCCCGCGCACAGCCCGCCGAACAGGCTGCCGAAGCTGATGACGCCCTGGAGATACAGTTGAGTCAGCAGCACGCTGGAAACGCAGTTGGGAACAAGCCCCAGCAGCGCCGCCACCATGGGCTGGAAAATACCCAGTCCGCCGAACAGCGCGGCCACCGCATCCTCGCCCACCAGCTCGAACACCAGCGTAATGGCAAAGCTGAACACCAGAATAAAGGCAAAGATCTCCAGCGTATGGCGCAGCGCGGCCAGCCAGATGCCGCTGGACTCCTCGTGTTCCTCGTGGCAGTCCACATCCTCGGCATGGCCGGCATAGCCGCCGTACAGCGACGCCGGCAAAAACCGCCGCAGCGGCACATCCAGCACAAAGCCGGCCGCCATGGCAAACACGACTTTCAAAACGATGACGGCCAGCAGAGCCGTCCAGGCGCCGGGCTCGGCGGCCAGCATGGGGATGGCCTCGTCCGAGGTGGCGATGAACACCGCCAGCACTGTGCCGGGCGTGATGACCCGGCTGGCGTACAGGTTGGCGGCCACGGCGGAAAATCCGCACTGGGGCACGCAGCCCAGCAGCGCGCCGGGGGCAAAGCCCCAGCGCCCGCCGCCGGCCAGGGCGTTCTCGATCTTCTGGCCGTGGTGGCGTTCCAGCCACTCGATTAGCAGGTAGGCCAGATACAGAAACGGCAACATCCGCACGCTGTCCTCCAGCGCATGGACGACGGAATGAAGTAAAATTTCCATAGATCCCTTCTATCTTTGTCGCCGGGCACAGGGGCAGGGGCCCGCGCCCGGTGCCCGGCAGTCGAAAATGCAGCGCGCCGGGGATCCGACGCGCTGCCGGTCTTTGCGTTATTTTTTGTCCTTCTTTTCCAGCTCGCGCATGGCGCGGACCGCCCGGCGCACCACCCCGCGGGGGATGCGGGCGCGGAAACGCTCCATGCTGCGGTAAGAGAAAGGCAGGGTATCGCCAAAGGTTTTCAGGCCGATGAAATATTGCAGGTACGGGCTTTCGCGGATCAGCTCGACGGTCTGCCGGTCGGTGGCGCCGTATACCTCGCGCACGACCAGGCTGCCCAGCGCCACGCGCGCCGGGATCGCCACCTTGCCGCCGCGGGCAAACAGGGCGCTGTACTCTTTCTCAAAGCCCTCCCAGTCAATGACGGCGGCCAGGCGTACCCAGCGGTTGTCGGCGGCAAGTTCGCCGTGGTAGGGCGGCAGAAAGTCATAAACGCTCAGCTGGCTGTCCTGTGCGCGGTACATGTGCAATGCCCCTTTCTGTCGGCGTCCGCCCGGCCCTCTGCCGGGCGGGACCTGCAATATCCGGGTTTTAGTATCTGCGGGTCATGGGGAACACCAGCGCCAGCACGGCCCAGGCGACCTGGTACAGCACCATGGCCGGAAGCGGCAGCGAGGCGATGCCTCCCGCCAGCGACATGATGACCGCTATCACACAGCTGATCAGCACCGAGGCGGTCAGCACGATGCCGGCGCGGTATTCGCCTTCGGCGGCGCCGGCCGCGGCCTGCAGGCCGCCCACAAAGCTGGCAAAGCTGCCCAGATGCAGCATGTTGCCCTCGCTCTCCGGCAGCCAGGCGGTGGCGGGTGCCAGCACCTCGCGCTCCTCCGGCGTCAGCACTTTGACCGAGCCGGACGGCAGGCCGTAGACCGCCTCGATCAGGTGGACGTCGCAGTTGAAGTCGTCGCAGTCGACGATCATCGACATGCCCGCCTGCCGCAGGCTTTCCAGCACGGCCGCGGTGTCGGGGTCGCGCTGATAGCTGACCAGGAACATGGCCATCAGGTTGCCGGAGGACGCCAGGTAGACGACCCGCCGCTGGTTGACCGAATGGCGCTGCTCGAACTCCAGGCTGGGGATCTTGATGCCGTAATCCTGCATCATGGCGCGGTTGCCCACCAGCACCCGGTTGCCGTCGATCCAGCCCACATAGCCCTTGCCGTAGACGGTTTTCAGGTCGTCCACCTTGCTCAGCAGTTTGCGGTTATCCCCGATCATGCCCAAAAAGACGTCCCGCAGCGTGGGGCTGCCCTCGGCCAGGATGGACGCCGCGTAGGTGATGGCCTGGTCGATGCGCTCCTTGCCCACCGGGCGGATGCCGGCCAGGGCCACGCAGCCGGTGGGGAACAGGTCCCGCGCCGTGATCTGGATGACGTTGATGCGGCCCAGCTGGCGGATGTCCTTCCAGCCGGGGATGACCGCGCCCACACGGGCCGCGCTCTGCTGCATCCGCTGGGCGGGCAGCGCCGAGATCAGCGTGCCGGCCAGCGGCGCGCCCAGGCACCAGACGGCCGCCAGGGCGGTGAAGGCCATGCCGGCGTCCTGCCGGTAAAACAGGGTGAACACAAAGCTGAGCAGGCCGCAGACGCCCAAAATCCAGCTGAACTGCTGCTGGTTTTTGTCCGAGGTGCGGCGGGCGGAGCTGCCGGCCAGGAAGTTTTTCAGCAGCACGGTGGGGCGGCTGACCAGCAGGCTGGGTTTGGGCTCGCCCAGGCCGCGGGTGACGGTGCGCACCACGGTGGCGTCCCGCAGGCGGTAGGCCACCGCATGGTCCACGCCCGCGCTGACCAGGTCAAAGTTGGCGCGCACGGTGCGGGCGTCCATCTGCTTGCCGGCTGCGTTCAGGCACAGCACCAGCGCGGCAGGGCCGGCCAGCAGGCACAGTTCGCCGCTGCGGTACCAGGCCGGCTGGATCAGGAAAACGACCAGCTGCAGCACGGCGCCCACGGCGGCCATGGCGGGCATGGTGTCGGCGGTGGGGGCGCGGGCCAGGCCCAGCAGGCCAAAGGCCATGGTCTGCCAGTTCAGCCCGCATACGACCAGCAGCAGGATCAGCATGACGACCAGCAGCGGCGCTGCGGTGGCGCCGGCCGCGGCCATGGCGGCGGCGCTCTCGCCGGTGGCGATGCCGGGGGTCAGCATGGCGGGCAGCGGCAGCACGTCGCCGGCGGCCGCCGTGCCCAGATACAACAGCAGCAGGGTCGCCACCGCCGAAACGATGGTCGTGACCGTGCGGTACAGCACCTGGTTGTCCAGCTCCTGCCGGACGCGGGGGGCGTCCTCGGTCGTCTCATAGTCCAGCTTGTGGTGGGCGCGGCCGGCCGGGAACGGGCCTTCCGGTTCGTGTTCGCGCTCGTCCTCCGGCATGCCGGTCATGCGGGGGCGGCGGCTGCGCTTTTTGGGCGGCTCCTCGCCGTCGTCGGGCTCCTCGCGGGTCAGGCGGCGGGCCGCCTCGGCGTAACGCCCGGTATCCGGCTCATCCTCGTCGGGGATGGTGTTGAGCGTCTGGGCGATGCCGCGCACAAACTGGGCGGTGTCGGGGCGCTGCTCCACCTGGTTGTCCAGGAAATCCAGCGCAAAATCCCCGGTAGGCTCCGGCTGCTGCGGGCCGGCCCCCAGGCTGACCTCGCCGGTGGCGGACGGGGGCGCAGCGGTCGGAGCCGGCTCCAGGCGCACCTGCCCGGTGACGTCCTCCGGCTCCGGCTGCCGGGCGGACCGGCGGTTCGGGTGCAGCGCCGCCGCTTGCTGCACGGCGGCCACAAAGTCGTGGGTGTCCTCCCGCTCGGCCGGCCGGTCCATGCTGATGGTAAAACCGGTGGTCAGCGTGTTGGAACCGGTCATGACCGGTTCGCCCACCGGCTCCGAGGAGGGGAAAGCCTCCGCCTGGGGCGGGGTGTCGGGCAGGGCATGGGCTTTTTGCCCGGGGGTAAATTCCACCGTGTCCCGCTTTTTTTTGCGGCGGGGCGGCTGCACGGCCGCAGGCTGCTGCGCGGCCGGCTGCTGTGCCGCCGGTTCCTGCTGCGCAGGTTCCCGGGGCGCCGGCTCGGCCTGAGGGGGCGGCGCGGGCGGTTCGGCGGCCTGTTCGCGGGCGGCGGTGCGCAGGTCCCGGGTGCTGGTGCGGTACAGCCCCAGCGAGGACAGCGTGTCCGCCAGCGAGCCGTGGACCCGCCGCGTGCCGGCGTATTTGGAATGGTAAACGTATTTCTGCGGTTCCGGCTCCGGCTCAGGTTCGGGGAACGGCTCGGGCCGGTCCGGCGCGGCGGGGGCTGCGCGCAGGGGTTCTTCCTGCCGGGGGACGGCGTCCTCCGCGTCCCCGGCCAGGTCCAGTTCGCCGTAGGTCTCCTCCTCCGGCTCGTCCCGGCGGCCGAACAGCCCGAACAGTCCGCCTTTCCGCGGCCGGGGCGCGGCTTCCGCCTGCGGCTCCGGCTCGGCTTCCTGCGCCGGCTCGGGCGTCTGCTGCGCCTGCGGCTCCGGCTGCGCCTCGCCGGCGCGGTGGCTGGTCAGCGATACGTTGATGGGCACAAATTCATCGGTGATCTCGCCGGTATCGCCGCCGCCAAACCCGAAAATGCCCCGCTTTTTCTTCTTTTTCTCGGGCGGCATGCGGCCGTTCTGGTCGGGGACCACGGCGACGCTCTCCTCAAAAAAGCGCTGGAACTGGTTTTTGCGCTGCGAAAGCTGGGCCGCGTCCATATCGTCGTCGCTGCCCATCTGGCGCAGGAAATTTTTGATGATCCCGGTGCGGGTGGTGTCCGCTGTGGCGCCGCGGCGCGCCTGCGCCGTCTGCCCGGCGTCCGGCTGCGCCGCCTCGCGCTCCGGCTGGGGGCGCTGGGGCTGCTGGGGGCGGGCAGGCTCCTCCGCCGGACGGGGCGCAGCCTCCGGCTGCGCTGCGCTGCGCGGCTGCGGCTGGGGTTGAGGCGCAGCCTGCGGCTGCGTGCGCCGCGCCGGCTGAGCGGCCGGCTGGCCGGACGGCCGGGACGCCCCGTTCTGCTGCTGAAAAATGGGCAGGTCGGCCAGCAGCTCGTTGATCGCCTGGGTCGAGAACCGGGATTCCGGGTCCGCCAGGTCGGCGCTGACCTCCACCTTGGGCATATCGGCGTCCGGGATGGGGCCAAGGGTCGCCGTCACATCGTCGGCCGGCGCGGTGCTGCGCGGGATGCTGCGCAGGATCTCGTCGACGTTGCTGTCGGTCACCCCGTCGCGGATGCCCTTGGCCTCCTGCTCCCGGTTAAGCTCCTGCAGGATGCGCTCAACCGAATCGTTTGTCCGCTTGCTTGGCATGGTCGTTTTCTCTCCCCTTACTCTTGCGTATCGTTGCCGCCGGGCCTGCGGGCCGGGCGGACGGTCTCACACCGCGCCCTGCGCGCGGCGGCGCATGATGTCGTACAGCAGGATGCCCGCCGCCACCGACACGTTGTAGCTGTCCACGCCGGTGTCCCGCGCCGCCATGTCCAGGCTGACGACGCCGTCGCACAGTTTTTTCACCAGCGCGCTGGGGCCGCTGCCCTCGCTTCCCATGACGACGGCCACCGCGCCCGACAGATCGGTGCGCTCCAGCGGCTGGCCGCCCATATCGGCGCAGTAGACAAAAATGTTTTCTTCCTTCAGTTCCCGCACGGCCTGGGCCAGGTTGGCCACCCGCGCCACCGGGATACGCGCCGCCGCGCCGGCGCTTGCCTTCATCACCGTGCCGGTGACGCCCACGCCGCCCCGGCGGGGGATCACCACGCCGTGGGCGCCGCACAAAAGCGCCGAGCGCAGGATCGCGCCCAGATTGTGCGGGTCCTCGATGCCGTCGCACAAAACCAGGAAAGGCGGCTCGCCCTTGGCGAGGGCGGCGGCCAGCAAATCTTCCAGCGAGGCGTATTCCACCTCGGCGGCGCGGGCGGCCACGCCCTGGTGGTCGGCCCCGGCGCAGATCTTCTGCAGCTTGTGGGCGGGCACTTTTTTGACCACGGCGCCGGCCTGCCGGGCCAGCGCCGTGTAATAGCCGGCGGCCGCGGCGGGCAGGCTGTCCGCCAGGTAGACGGTGTCCGCCGGACGGCCGCTTTTCAGCAGCTCGGTCACCGGGTTTTTGCCCCAGACCAGCGTGTCGCGGCGGTCATCGTCCCGCTCCGGGGCGGCGCGCCGGGCGCGCGGTGCATGGCTGTTGTGTTCCATCTGTTTCCTCCATCTGCCCCTGTGCCGCGTACAGGCCGAGCCGACAGGGATACAAGATCGTTTGCGTTTTGCGTAAATTTCCGGGGCGGCCGGCTGCAGCCGGTCCGGCGGAGCCGCCGCCGCTCTCGCCCGGCGCGCGGATTTTTTCGACACGCCGATACAAAGATACATGGTATAGTATAGCATACTTTGTCGTTTTGTGCCATAGAAATCCCGGGCAGTTCCGGCGGAATTTGTAGGCATTGTGCCGGACGCAGTCGGACGCTGGCACGTGCTTTATACGGAACGTAGAGGGAAATTTTTCCTTTCCACATGTTGAAAACCCTGTTGAAAGGGTGGAAAACCCGCCTGCCAGGCGGATTTTGCCCCGATTAGCGGGCGGTTATCCACCTGATTTTCCACAAGCTGTTGAAAACTTTTCCACATAACAGTTCGGATAAACCGTTTTGTCAAGTTGGAAAAGCGCTGATTTTCTTTTGGATTTCAGCGCTTTTGCCCGCAGTTTTGCCAAATTGCACCAGCGCCATGCGGCGTTGCGTCCCCCGGCGCGCTGTGTTATACTGCCTGTTGTGGAAATCGTGGAAAACCGGGCCGCCCGCCGCCGCGGCGGGGCCCCGGCACAGGAAAGGGGAGCTGCAGCCATGGCGAAAACAGGGCAGGCCTGGCACGCCGTCGGTCCGGCGGGCGGGCTGGACCTGGATGCAACGCTTTCCAGCGGGCAGTGCTTCCGCTGGGAAAAGGAGGACGGCGTCTGGCGGGGCGTCGCCGGACGGCATACGGTGTGTGTCCGGGTGGAGGACGACACGCTGTGGGCTGACTGCCCCGCGGCGGAGGACGGGTTCTGGAGCCGCTATTTTGCGCTGGACATGGACTACGGGGCCATCCAGGCGCAGTTTGCCGGCAGCAGGCGCCTGGCCGAGTGCGTGGCCGCCGCGCCGGGGCTGCGGGTGCTGCGCCAGCCTTTTTTTGAGGTGCTGTGCACCTTTTTGATCAGCCAGAACAACAACATCCCCCGCATCCGGGGCATTGTGGCGCGGCTGTGCGCGCTGTGCGGCGAGGAGCTGCCCGGCGGGCGGCGCGCTTTCCCCACCCCGGAAGCGCTGGCCGCCCAGACGCCGGAATCCATGGCGGCGCTGCGGGCCGGCTGGCGGGCGGACTACCTGCTGGGAGCCGCCCGCGCCGTGGCGGCGGGGGATATCAGCGCCGAAGCGCTGGCCGCCTTGCCCCTGCCGGCCGCCCGCGCCTGGCTGATGACGCTGAAGGGCGTGGGCCCCAAGGTGGCCGACTGCGTGCTGCTGTACGGGCTGGGCTTTTGGGACGCCTGGCCGGAGGACGTGTGGATCAAAAAGGCCATGGCCACGCTGTTCCCGAAAGGAAAGCCCCGCGCGGCCGCCGGGTACGGGGGCATCGCCCAGCAGTACATTTTTGAGTATGCCCGCACCCGCCTGCCCAAAGGCATGACCCCCGCCCAGAAGCGCCAAAAGACCCGCGCAAAAAGTTTGAGCGGGAAAGCGGGGCCGGGCTGTTGATTTTTTGACAATGCCGGGCTATAATAAAGCCAGACAAAGCGCCGTTTCGCGCTTTTTCAAACCGTCAGGTTTCCGTACCGGGCGGGACGTCGGTTCCGGCTGTGGCAAAAGCCGCGGGCGGGGCCGGATGTTCTGTGCCCGGGCAAAGATCGCAGGGAGGTAATTCCAATGCTGGTAAATGCAACCAATATGCTGCGCAAGGCGCGCGACGGCCATTACGGCGTCGGTCAGTTCAACATCAACAACCTGGAGTGGACCAAGTCTATCCTGCTGCAGGCGCAGGCCATGAACAGCCCGGTCATTCTGGGCGTGTCCGAGGGCGCCGGCAAGTACATGACCGGCTTTAAGACGGTCGCCGCCATGGTCAAGGCCATGGACGAGAGCCTGGGCATCACCGTGCCCGTGGCGCTACACTTGGACCATGGCACCTACGAGGGCGCCAAGGCCTGCATCGACGCCGGCTTCACCTCCATCATGTTCGACGGCTCCCACTACCCCATCGACGAGAACGTCGCCAAGACCAAGGAGCTGGTGGAGTACGCCCATGACAAGGGCCTGTCCATCGAGGCTGAGGTCGGCTCCATCGGCGGCGTCGAGGACGGCGTCGTGGGCACCGGCGAGATCGCCGACCCGGAGGAGTGCGCCCGCATCACCGCGCTGGGCGTGGATTTCCTAGCCGCCGGCATCGGCAACATCCACGGCATCTATCCCGACAACTGGAAGGGCCTGGACTTTGAGGCGCTGGACCGCATCCACAAGGCCACCAACAACATTCCCCTGGTGCTGCACGGCGGCACCGGCATCCCCGACGAGATGGTCCAGAAGGCCATCAGCCTGGGCGTCTGCAAGATCAACGTCAACACCGACTGCCAGCTGGTGTTTGCCGAGGCGACCCGCGGCTACATCGAGGCCGGCAAGGATCGGCAGGGCAAGGGCTTTGACCCCCGCAAGCTGCTGAAGCCGGGCGCCGATGCCATCATGGAGAAGGTGCGCGAGAAGATCGAGCTGTTCGGCAGCGCCAACAAGGCCTGAGTCCCGCCGGCTGATCCCGCAATAAACTGATTCGCCCCTGCCGGCGTTTGACCGGCAGGGGCTTTTTTACAGGAGGGAGTTCCATGGCAGATCTGATCTGTTTCCACAACCCGGAGGACGAGAACCCCTGGTTCAGCAACTGGTACCGCAGCGACTTTTACCTGGGCGGCGCCACCTTCACCTCGATGGAGCAGTACATGATGGCCCACAAGGCCGGGCTGTTCGGCGACGGCGAGGCGATGCAGGCCATCCTGTCCACCGACGACCCGGCCGAGATCAAGGCCTGGGGCCGCCGGGTGCGGGGCTACAACGACAGGATCTGGAACGGCCTGCGGCAGATCATCGTCTACGAGGGGTTGGTGGAAAAATTCCGCCAGAACGTGGAGCTGCGGCGGCATCTGCTGGACACCGGCGACGCCACGCTGGCGGAATGTTCGGCGGACGACCGCATCTGGGGCAACGGCGTCGCCATCGACGACCCGCGCCGGTTCCGCATGGACCAGTGGACTGGCCAGAACCTGATGGGCTTTACCCTGATGCTGGTGCGGGAGGCGCTGCGGTAGATCACCCCACCGCCGCAAACACCGAGAGCTGATACCCGCCGTTCAGCTCGGTCCAGTTCTGGCGGGAGGCCAAAAAGTCCTCCACCGTCAAAAGGCCGTAGCGTTCCTCGTAGACCTGGGCGTCGTAAAGCGCCCCGTCCGCCCCCAGCTCCGTGCGGGTGGTCTGGCGCTGCTCGCAGGCCAGCAGCACGTACCCGCCGCCGGCGCCGTACAGGTTCATGGGCTGCTCGGCGCCGTTGCCCGGGTCCAGCCGCATCAGGCGGATCTCGGTGCAGGCGCCGGTGGCCGGGTCCACCGCCACCCGGTGGCCGCCGGGCGCATCAGCAGGGTAGCAGTTGACCAGCATCTGCCCGCCGACGATGCCGTTCAGGCCGCTGCCGTGGCTCAGGCCGGCCAGCTCCTCCGGCCACTGCACCGCCGCCTCGGTCACCTGGCCGTCGGGGGTGGTGACGCGGGCGGCGCTCAGGTCGTCGCTCAGCTGGTACAGCCTGCCATCCTGCCAGCCGGTCAGCCAGCCGGCGTCCAGGCCGGCGGTCTCCCACTGGGCCAGCACCGTCGTTTCGCCGGTGTCCACATTGCGCAGGCAGACCTGCCGGGTGACTTTGTGCCCGGCCACCTCCGCATCGTAGGCGGCCCAGGCTGCGGCGTGCTCCTCCGGCGTTACGTCCGGCGGCAGGTCGGGCTTGGCCACCGTCATCACGTCCCGCAGGTCGGCGTACAGCGTGACCGCATTGCGGCCCCACGCGCCGATGATCTCCTCCTGCTCGGTGCCGTCGCCGGCATTGCGCAGCCGGAGCACCTCCTCCGGCTGGCCGCCGTCCAGCGGCACCCGGTACAGGATGGTGGGCGAGACCTCCGCCCCGCTTGCCCGGAAGCCGGTATAGTAGAGGGCTTCCCCGTCGGCCAGCCAGGGGTAGATGCTGTCGGCGGTCCAGTCCACCACCGCCCGGCGGTCGGTGCCGTCGGCGTTGGCCACCCAGATGGAGCCGGCCTCCGCGCTGACATACAGGATCAGCCGCCCGTCCGGCGCGGCGCGGCAGAGGACGATGGGGGTATACTGGCTGCCCTCCGGCAGGGGGACGCGGGCGGTGCAGGCGTCGGTCCGGTGGTCGCAGTTGGGCTGGGCGCACAGGCAGGTGACGGCGCCCTGGGCATAGTCCACCCACAGCAGCAGCTCGTCGCTGCCGGTGCCGGGGCCGGTGCCGGAGGCGTACATGCCGCCCTCCCGCTGGGGGGTCAGGTATTGCAGGCTGTCCGCCGTTTCGGCGGCGGACGGAGTGGGGGAGGCGGACGGCGCGTCCGTGCCGGAAGGCGCGGCCCCCGGCCCGGCGCAGGCGGACAGCAGCAGGCAGGCGGACAGCGCAAGGGCGGTACAGGGCGGGCGATGTTTCATGGCAGGCACTTCCTTTCCGTTGTTCTGCCTTTACGGTAACCGGCAGGATTTTCAAAGATGTATCAAAAAGCTCCCCGCGGCGGCTGCAAACAGTCTGCGCGGGGAGCTTTTGTATCAGATTTTTGTGCCGTCGGCTGTGCCTACCGGCACAGCCACACCGCCAGCGCGATCTGGCAGGCCAGGATCAGCGGCATGCCCACGGCAAAATACCAATGCCGGGTCTTGTGGCGGAACAGGTACATCCCGGCCCAGCACCCCGCCGCGCCGCCCAGCAGCGCGGCCAGAAACAGCGCTTTTTCCGGTATGCGGCGGCGGCCCCTGCGGGCGCAGCGCTTGTCCCAGCCCATCAGGGCCAGGCCGGCCAGGTTGGCGGCGGCCAGCCACAAGGCCGGCGCGAAGGAAAACGGGGATACCGGCATGCGAATGCCCTTTCTTTTGCGTACTGTCCCTGCGCGGCCATTACGCCGTCACGTCCTCGAACTGGCTGTTGTACAGCTCGGCGTAGAAACCGCCCTTGGCCAGCAGCTCCTCGTGCTTGCCCTGCTCGACGATGTCGCCGTCGCGCATGACCAGGATGGTGTCGGCGTCCCGGATGGTGGACAGCCGGTGGGCGATCACAAAGCTGGTGCGCCCGCGCATCAGGTTGTCCATGGCGGTCTGGATGCGCTGTTCGGTGCGGGTATCCACCGAGCTGGTGGCCTCGTCCAAAATCAGGATCCTGTTGTCCGCCAGGATGGCGCGGGCGATGGTCAAAAGCTGCTTCTGGCCCTGGCTGACGTTGGAGGCGTCCTCGTTCAGCTCCATCTGGTAGCCGCCGGGCAGCGTGCGGATAAAGTGATCGGCATTGGCAGCCTTGGCCGCGGCGATGACCTCCTCGTCGGTGGCGTCCAGGCGGCCGTAGCGGATGTTCTCCATAATGGTGCCCTTGAACAGCCAGGTGTCCTGCAGCACCATGCCAAAGCCCTCGCGCAGCTCGGTGCGGTCAAAGTCCCTGACGTTGTGGCCGCTTAAGGTGATGGAGCCGCTGTCCACGTCGTAAAAGCGCATCAGCAGCTTGACCATGGTGGTCTTGCCGGCGCCGGTGGGGCCGACGATGGCCACCTTCTGGCCCGGCTCCACATGGCAGCTGAAGTCGTGGATGATGACCTTGTCCGGGGTGTAGCCAAAGCGCACGTGGTCAAAGTCCACATGGCCGTCGATGACGGCGGGGTCGGTGCGGCGGGCGGGGTCGGCCTTCTGGTCCTCCTCCGGCTCGGCCAAAAACTCAAACACGCGCTCGGCGGCGGCCGCCATGCTCTGCAGCATGTTGGACACCTGCGCCAGCTGCTGGATGGGCTGGGTGAAGTTTTTCACGTACTGGATAAAGGCCTGGATCTCGCCGATGGTGATGATGCCCTGGGCCGCAAAGATGCTGCCCACCACGGCCACCGCCACATAGCCCAGGTTGCCCACAAAGTTCATCACCGGCATCATCAGGCCGGAGAGGAACTGGCTCTTCCAGGCGGACTCGTACAGCTTGTCGTTGGCGGTGCCAAACTCGTCCAGCACCGCGGTCTCACGGTTGAAGGCTTTGACGACGTTGTGGCCGGAGTAGACCTCCTCCACCTGGCCGTTGACGTCGCCCAGGTATTTCTGCTGGGCGCGGAAGTATTTCTGGCTGAACCGCACCACCAAAAGCACCAGGCAGATGGATACCGGCAGGATCAGGATGGCGATCAGCGTCATGGCCGGGCTGATGGACAGCATCATGATCAGCACGCCGATCATGGTGGTGATGCTGGTGATCAGGGTGGTGACGCTCTGGTTCAAGCTCTGGCCCAGCGTGTCCACATCGTTGGTGATGCGGCTCAAAACCTCGCCGACGGTGCGCTTTTCAAAGTAGGCCAGCGGCAGACGGTTGATCTTTTCGCTGATCTGACGGCGCAGGTCGTAGCACAGCCGCTGGGACACGCCGCTCATCAGCCAGCCCTGCACAAAGCTGAAACAGGCCGAAAGCAGGTACATGCCCAGCAAGATCAGCAAGATCTGGCCGATGTAGCCGAAATCGATGCTGCCGGTGCCGGTGATCATGGCATACCAGCCGGTGGCCAGGGCCGTGGTGGCCTCGGCCAGGATCTTGGGGCCGGCAATGTTGAAGATGGTGGAAAGCATGGCAAAGACCAGCACGGCAATGAACGCCGCGCGGAATTTGCCCATGGTGCCCAGCAGGCGGCGCAGGGTACCGGTCAGGTCCTTGGGCTTTTCGCCGGGACCGCGTCTTACTGGCGGCATCAGGCCTCGCCTCCTTTCGCAGTTTCGCCGGCGGTGACGCTGGCTTTGGCCAGGTCCTTCTCGCTCAGCTGGCTTTTGGCGATCTCGCGGTATTCGGGGCAGGTGGCCAGCAGGTCCGCATGGCGGCCGCAGCCGACGATACGGCCATCGTCCAGCACCAAAATCTGGTCGGCGTGCAGCACCGTCGAGATGCGCTGCGCCACGATGATGACGGTGGCGTCGCCGGTCTTTTCTTTCAGCGCGCGGCGCAGCGTCACGTCGGTCTTGTAGTCCAGCGCCGAGAAGCTGTCGTCAAACAAATAGACTTTGGGATTTTTGGCGATGGCGCGGGCGATGGAAAGCCGCTGCTTCTGCCCGCCGGAAACATTGGTGCCGCCCTGGGCGATGGGGCTTTGGTAACCCTCCGGCTTGGCCGAGATGAACTCGGTGGCCTGGGCGATCTCGGCCGCCTGCACCATGTCGGCGTCGGGGATGGCGTCGCCGCCGAATTTCAGGTTGGACTCGATGGTGCCGGAGAACAGCACCCCCTTCTGCGGCACATAGCCCAGCTGGGCGCGCAGCGTTTCCTGGGGCATCTGCCGCAAGTCCACGCCGTCCAGCGTGATCTTGCCGCCGGTGACGTCGTAAAAACGGGGGATCAGGTTGAGCAGCGTCGACTTGCCGCAGCCGGTGGAGCCGATGATGGCGGTGGTCTTGCCCGGCTCGGCGGTGAAGGTGATGTCCTCCAGCGCGTCGGCGTCGGCGCCGGGGAAGCGGAAGTTCACGTGGTCAAACTGCACCACGCCGCGCCACTGCTTGTTTTCCAGGCCGGCGGGCAGCTGCGCCGGGGCCGGGTCCTCGATGACCGGCTCGGTGCGCAGCACTTCTTCGATGCGGTCGGCGGCCACGCCCGCGCGGGGCAGCATGATGGAGATGGCCGTCAGCATCAGGAAGGACATGACGATCTGCATCGTGTAGGTGATAAAGGCGATCAGGTCGCCCACCTGCATGCCGCTGGTTTCCATGGCATGGCCGCCGAACCAGACGATCAGCAGGCTGATGCCGTTCATGATCAGCGTCATGGCCGGCATCATAAAGGTCATGGTCCGGTTGGTGAACAGCTGGGTCTTCATCAGGTCTTTGTTGGCGGCGTCAAAGCGTTCTTCCTCGAACTTTTCGCGGCTGAACGCGCGGATGGGCATGATGCCGGTCAAGATCTCGCGGCTGACCAGGTTCAGCCGATCCACCAATTTCTGCATGATCTTGAACTTGGGCATGGCCACCTGCATCAGCACAAACACCAGCGCCAGCAGCAGCGCCACCGCCAGCACGATGATCCAGGACAGGCCGGTGTCGGTGCCGGCCACCCGGATGATGCCGCCGATGCCCAAAATCGGCGCGTAGATGACGATGCGCAACAGCATGACCGAGGTCATCTGCACCTGCTGGATGTCGTTGGTGGTGCGGGTGATCAGCGACGCGGTGGAGAAGCGGTCGGTCTCGGCGTTGGAGAAGCTGATGACCTTGCCGAACACCTGCCGGCGCAGGTCGCGGCCCACCGCGGCCGACACCCGGCTGGCCAGAAAGCCCACCGAGATGGCCGCCGCGGCCATCAGCAGCGCCACCAGCAGCATCTCGCCGCCGGTGGTCAGCAGGTAATGCATCTGCACGTCGCCGTCGATGCCCTGGGCCTGGTACTCCAGCCGCACCAGCTGCACGGCCTGGCTGGCCAGCGTCTCGGCGGCGGTCTCGTCCAGGCTGCCGGCGGCGCCGGACAGCCGGGCCAGCAGGGTTTCGTGGTCAAAGTCAGGCGCGGCGGCCGCGGCGCTGAGCATGGCGGAGGCGGCGTCCAGGTCCTGAGGCTCCGGCAGGGCGGTCTCCACGCCCTGCCGGCTGGCGGACTGGGCCGCGGCCGCCATATACAGCGCCACGTCGGGGGTGGTCAGCGCGTCGGCCAGGGCGGCCTGCTGTTCCTCGGTGACGGTGTCCAGCAGCGCGCGCACGCCGTTTTCGTCGGCGGGGCCGTAGGCGGCGTCCAGCGCGGCGGCGTCCTCGTTGGACATCAGCACCGACAGGGCGTCCAGCGTGGTCTGGCGGGCGGATTCCGGCAGGCCGTTTTCCACGCCGCCCTGCTGGATGCCCACATCCACGATGTCAGAAGTGTAGCTTGGCAAAGCCAGGTCGCAGTTGGCCTGCACCAGAAGCAGCACCACCACGGCCAGTATGGTGACCCAATGCTTTGCCAGGTGACGGAAAATGTTCAGCATGAAGCGGTTTCCTCCTTCTTTTGGGGCTGGGGTATCTGCCCGTGCGGGCAGGGGGCGGGCGGCGCGCCGCCCTGGACCGGAAGCTCGGCGCGCATGGCTTCGTCCCAGGCGCGCCAGCTGTCCAGCAGGGCGATGAACTCCGCCTCGCCCATGCGCTGCACCACGCGGTGGATATATTCCCGCATGTCGTCCTCCACACTGCGGCGCAGCGCCTGCCCGGCGGGGGTCAGGCGCACCAGGATGCGGCGGTGGTCGGCGGGGTCGGGCACGCGCTCGGCCAGGCCGGCGTCCTCCAGCTGGCGCAGCGAACGGGACACCGCCGCCGGCAGCACCCGCAGCTGTACGGCCAGGGTGGAGACCGGGACGGTGCCGTCGGTGCTGTGGCGGTCAAGGATGATCCCCAGCCGTTCCAGCATGAAAAACTGCCCCTTGGAACAGCGGCTCTCCACCTGCTGCAGGCTCAGCTGGACTGTCTTGTACATCTGCCACAGCAGCTGGAACAGCTCGCTCATGACCTGGCTGTTTTCCATCCCGGCGCCTCCTTTCGCAACAGCGCGCAAATGTTTAACGCACGTTAAGCATTTAGACGCTACTATCATACCGCCGCCTCTGGCGGGATGCAAGGGGTACATGGATATTTTTCATTTTGTTCATATTTACAGAAAAAGGGCCGGCAGAGACGCCATATTGCACAAAAAACGCCGGAGCGGAAAGCGGAGGAAACGCAGGGAAGCATTGGCCTTGCCGCGCAGGCGGCAAAACTGCGCAGCACCGAAAAATCGCAAAAAACAGGCCGGCGGCAATGCAGCCAACGGCCTGTTCTTAAATTGGATTTGCGGCAAAGCTCCCTTGTGCGCACTCCGCCAGGGCTGCGGCGGCAAAACGGGTCATTCAAAAGGGGCGGGCGGTTCAGCCGGCCAGCACGCCGCTGGCGGCGATGGCGGCCACGGCGGCTTGGATGCGCTCCACCGGCATGGTCAGCGCAAAGCGGACGTACCCCTCGCCGGAGGGGCCGAAGCTGGAGCCGGGCGTGCAGATGACGCCGGCTTTCTCGATCAGCTCCATGCAGAAATCCATGCTGTTGGTGCGGCCGCCGGGCAGCGGCGCCCAGACGAACATGCTGCCGTGGCTGTCCGGCACGTCCCAGCCGGCGGCCCGCAGGCCGCCGCACAGGGCGTCGCGGCGGCGCTGGTACTCGGCGCACTGGGCCCTGACGCTGTCCAGCGGACCGGTCAGCGCGGCGATGGCGGCTTTCTGGATGGGCAGGAACATGCCAAAGTCGATCTGGGTGCGCAGCTTTTTGCAGGCGGCCACCACGTCCGGCCGCCCCACCAGGAAGCTGATGCGCGCGCCGGTGACGTTAAAACTCTTGCTCAGGCTGAAAAACTCCACCGCCACCTCCTCGGCGCCGGGGGTGTTGAATACGCTGCCGCCCACCCGGCCGTCAAAGATGATGTCGCTGTAAGCGTTGTCGTGGACCAGCAGGATGTCGTGCGCCCGGCAGAAATCCACCAACCGGCGGTACAGTTCCGGGCTGCCCACGCTGCCCACCGGGTTGGCCGGCAGCGACACCAGCATGTACTTGGCCCGGTCGGCCACGTCATCGGGGATGGCGGCCACGTCGGGCAGAAAGCCGTTCTCTTTGGTCAGTTTGTAGTACCAGGGCTCGGCGCCGCCCAGCTCGCTGCCGGTCATAAACACCGGGTAGCAGGGGTCGGGCAGCAGCACCAGGTCGCCGTCGTTGCACAGCGTCAGGCCCAGGTGGCCGATGCCGTCCTGGCTGCCGGAAAAGCTCATCACATGGTCGGGCGTCAGGCCCGCCACGCCAAAGCGGCGCCGGTAATAGTCGCAGACGGCCTGCAGCATCTCCGGCAGGTCCCGCAGGCTGTATTTCCAGTTTTCATCCGCCGCGGCGGCGTCCAGCAGCGCCTGCTTGATGTGGGGCGCGGGCGGAAAGTCCGGCGTGCCCACCGACAGGTTGTAGATCTTTTTGCCCTCGGCTTCCAGTTCCACCTTGCGGTCGTTCAGCGCCGCAAAGATCTCCGGCCCGAACAGGTCCAGTCGTTTGGAAAATTGCATCAACATCCCGCTTTCCCCCGGTCGGGCGCAGCGCGCGGGGCCGGTCTCTATTTTTGCCAAAGCGCAGCCGGCCTGACTGTGGCGGGCCGGGTGCGTTTTTCTTATTGTATCAGCCTTGGGTCCGGGTTGCAAGCGGGCGCGGTTCAGGACAGCGGCATCGGGGCCATGTCGGCGGTGCCGGCCCAGAACGTCTCTTTGGGCACCAGCGCGTACTGGACGCCCGCGTACCGGCCCGCGCCCTCCGGCGCGCCTGCCTCCCCTGCCTGGCAGAGGAACCCGGTCTCGGTCTCGGCCACAGGCAGGCAGGGCTGCTGCTGGCCGCCGGCGTCGGTATAAGTGTAAGGCAGGTCGGTGCGCGCGCCGGTGGTGGGGTCGATGGCAAAAAAGCGCAGCTCGCCGGCGGCGTTCATGCTGCCGTCGGTCCAGGTATAGGCCACCAGCTGCCCGCCGAACACGCCGGCCAGCCGCTGGACGCCGCTGCAGCCCTCCGGCAGGGCGACGGGCATCTCCACCGCCGTGCTGCCGTCCACCAGGTTGATGCTGCGCACCGTGCTGCCGGAGAGCAGGTAGAAGATCTCCCGGTCACAGGCAGTCAGCGCGGAGCCGAAGGGATAACTGACCAGCGGGGTCAGCCGCCGCGCGGCCAGATCCAGCTTGACCACCTGGGTGTCGGCGGGAGCGGCGTCGGTGCTCTGGTTGATGCCGGGGGTGTACTCCAGCACCAGCACGCCGTCGGTACCGCCCACCAGATGGGTCTCGTCCTCCGGCAGGCCGCAGAGGGCGAACACCTGCCCGGTGGGGATATGGGCGGCGCACAGCGTGGCCTGCCGCTCGCCGGAGGAAGTGTCGGTGATGACAAAGTAGAGGTTTTCGTCATCGCGGGCCATGTGGTAGTGGGGCAGAGTGCTGACCCAGCAGCTGGCCGGGAAGGTAAACGCCGTCTGCCGGCCGCTGCCGTCGGCGTTCATCACGTCCAGCCTGGGCACCAGCCCGTCGCTGCCGGCAGCCGCACCGCCCTGCAGCACCGCCAGCCTGCCCCCAATGGGATAGACCCGCAGCGCGTTGCCGTAGCTGTACCAGGCGGGGCAGGCGTCGGAATCGTGGGTGCAGTTGGGCTGGCTGCACAAAACGACCTGTTGTTTTGTGGCATAATCCACAAAGGTCAGCAGCGCGGAGCCGTCCTCTTGGCGGCAGACGTCGTAGTAACCGGCGTCGGACGCCGCGCCGTACTGGCTGTCCGGCATGGCGCGCACCACGCCGGCGGGGGCAAAGTTTTCGATGGGCGTATAAGGGATGCCGGACTCCGGCGCCGGCCAGGCGTCCTGTGCGGCGGCCGGGGCCGGGGAACCGCCGGGCGCGGCGGAGCCGGCCGGGGCCGGGGTCACGGGGGCGGCGCTTTCAACCGGGGCGGATGCGGCGGGGGCCGATGTGTCGACGCCGGAGGGGCCGACGCCGGAGGGGCCGGCGGCGCAGCCGGCCAGCAGGGCAAGCACCAGCGCGGCAGCCGGCAGCAGGGCGGGCAGGGAATGACGGTGGTTCATGGCGGGACCTCCTTTTGGGATGGGGGAGTCGGCGGCCGGCCGCCGCTTTCCGGTTTTCTCCATCTTAAAGGGGAGTTTCAGCAAAAGTGTATCAACGCGGCGGCCGGGAGAGTGCGGCGGCCCGGAAGGGTATTTGCAAGGCCAGGTGCGGCACCCCTCCGTCGCCTGCGGCGACACCTCCCCTTGCAGGGGAGGCTTCCGGGACGGCAACGCACAAAAAGGCTCCCCTGCAAGGGGAGCTGGATGCGCCGGAAGGCGCAGACTGAGGGGTGCATTGCCGGTTTGCGGTGGAAATACCCAGCAAGGTCTGACAGAACCCTTCCCCGCAGTACACGGCGATGCCGCAAGGCCCCGCGGCGGGCGAGATCGCCCGCCCTACATTGCGGCCGAAAACGGGCAGCGACCAATAAATGGCAGCCGTCTTTAAGGCCCCTCAAACCTTGCGGCGGCCCGCTGTTCCCGGTTTTGCCGCCCGTGTGCCTTATATTGTAGGGCGGGCGTTCACGCCCGCCGGGGAAGAGGTTGCAGCGGCGGGGGCCGGGTGGGCCTTATGCAGCGCCTTGCCCCGCAGCACACGGTGATGCCGCAAGGCCCCGCGGCGGGCGAGATCGCCCGCCCTACATTGCGGCCGAAAACGGGCGGCAACCCGTAAACGGCAGCCGGCTTCAACGCCCGACGGTGGGCCGATGCAAGCATCGGCCCCTACGCAGGGGGCGGGTGGCGGCCGGGAGGATGCGGCGGCCTGGAAGGGCCTTGCCCCCGTGTTTCGCAGGGTGTGTGGCGGCCGGAAAAGTGCGGCGGCCCGGAAGGGCATTTGCAAGGCCAGGTGCGGCACCCCTCCGCCGCCTGCGGCGACACCTCCCCTTACAGGGGAGGCTTCCGGGGCGGCAGCCACACAGAAAGACTCCCCTTTCAGGGGCGGCTTTCAAGCAGCGGTTTGCTCAAAGCCGCCTCCCCGGTAAAGGGGAGGCGTTGGCGCCGGCTCCCCTACCCTTCCACCGTCACGTCGGTCAGACGGACCTGGCCGGCAAGCCAGGCGTCGCGGTCCAGGATGCAGGGGGCCGGCCGGCTGCCGGCGGTGCGGTCGACGCGGCCGTAGTCCCCCAGGGCGTACTGGCTGTCGGTGCGCTCGTAGCCCCACACCAGCGCATGGCCGCCGCAATAGGTCCCCTGGGCGGGATAGGGGTAGCGGTACCAGACCTCCGTATCCTGCGCCGTCAGCCAGGCGGGCTGCACCCAGGTGCGGGCGCCGCTGTTCAGGTCCACCGCCCACTGGGCGCCGGCCCGCTGCAGCACCACGCGGTCGCCTTTAGCGTCCACCAGTTCGGCAAAGCTGCTGCCCAGCGACGTCAGCCGGCAGCGCAGCCGGGGCGGCTCGCCGTCCTGCAGGTCTTTGGTGTACAGGGCGCAGCCGTCCTGCCAGTGGCAGAAATACAGCGTGTCCTCCCGCAGCAGCAGCTGGGCTTCCATGGGGAAGCTGCACGCCTCCCGCTGCTGCCCGCTGTGCAGGTCCAGCGCCCGGATGAGCCAGTCATAGGTTTCGCCGTCCTGCCGGCACTCTATGCTGTAAACCGCACCGTCCCGCACCGCCAGAACACTGCCCGGCAGCAGGCCGATTTGTTGGTATTCCTGCCCGCCGGCGGGCAGGAATACCACCTGGGACGCGCTTTGGCCAGGCTCCCACGCCCAAAACCAGAAGCCGCTGTCATCCTCCCACAGCAGGCTGCCCCGCTGCCAGCCGGGCAGGCCGGGGCAGGAACGCAGCAGGGCGCGGCCGGTGCCGTCCGGCGAGACTGCCCAGATGCTTTGCACGGTGCCCGTCTCCTGTTCCAGCTGCAGCAAAAGCAGGCGGCCGTTGCCGGCAAACAGCTGCCAGGCGCCGGCGCCGCCCTCCAGCCGGGCCGGGCAGGAGGCATCGGTGTGGGTACAGCCCCGCCGGGCGCACAATGGCGCGGCGCTGGCGGTGTCCCACCGGGTGAACCACAGCAGGCCGGTGCCCGCGGCCTCGTCCCAGTCCAGGCTGTAAACGCCGTCGGCGGTGGCGGCTCTGCCGGCATCCTGGCTTTCGGCAGGGGGCAGCGTGCGGCGGGCCGGGTCGCTCTGGCGGGCGGCGGGCGGCGTCAGCAGTGCGGCCCCCAGCAGCAGCGCCGCGGCGGCGATGCGCAGCAGTTTCATGGCGCGGCCTCCCCCGGCAGGCTGCCGGCGGCGTCGGCCTGCAGTTGTTCCACCATGGCCTGGCAGTCCTGGGGACTCAGGCTGTAAGCATGCACCGCCAGCGTGCCCGGCCCCGAAAAGACCGACAGCAGCAGCTGCCGGTCGGCCGACCAGGCCATGCGCACCTGATCGTCGGGCTGCAGCGTCTGCCAGCTGCCGCTGTCCTCGCCCAAAAACGCCTGCCAGCGCTGCAGCAGCAGGTCGGGGTCGACGGCGGGCAGCGACGGGTGGGCGGCCATAAACTCCACCGGCAGGCCCAGGTCGGGCAGCCAGGTCATCTGGACCAGATGGCCGGAATAGACAAAATGCTCGTACCCCACCCGGCCGTCGGCGCTGCGGGTGGCGTTCCATTCTCCCTCGGCGTCCAGCAGCTCGCCGATCAGGCCGGCGGCGGCATCCTCCAGCACGCCGCCCTGCTGCAGCCGGGCGGTGCCCTGGGCCAGACGGGTATAGATGGTATCCTGGTCCAGCTCCATGTTCTGGGTGCTTGTATCAAACAGCATCCGCCCCTGGTACAGCGCCTGGGCCAGCGGGTCAGCCTGGCCCTCGGCGGTCAGGGTGCTTTCCAGCGCCGGGCGGGCCAGGGTGCCCCGCTCCAGCGCGGCAGTCTCGGCCCCGCACAGCAGAGCGGGCAGCGCCAGGCAGAGGGCCAGGCCGGCGGCGGCCGCCGCCCAGGCGGCGCGGCGCAGCGCCGGACGGCCCGCGGAGGCGTTCGGTCGGTTCATGGGGCATCCTCCTCTCCGGCTTCAGGCGGGGGCAGGCGGTCCAGCTCAAAGCGGACGCAGGTGCCCCGGCCGGGCTGGCTCTCAAAGGCAAGGGCTGCGCCGTGGGCCGCGGCGATGGCCTGGCACAGCGCCAGGCCCACCCCGCTGCCGCCGCCTGCGCGGGCGCGGGACTTGTCCACCATATAAAACGGTTCGGTCAGGCGGGGCAGGTCCTGGGGCGGGACGCCCCGGCCGGTGTCCCACACCGCAAACTGCACCCGGTCGGCCGTCGCCGTCACGTCCAGGTGGACGCAGCCGTCTTTGGGGGCGGCCCGCACCGCGTTGGTGACCAGGTTGAGCAGCAGGTCGCACAGCAGGTCGGCGTCGCCCCGCAGGGTGCAGGGGGCCTCCGGCGCGCGGACGGCCAGCGGCAGGCTGTTTTGGGGCAGGGCGCGGCGCAGCGCCGTCAGCAGTGCGGAAAGCGGCACCGGGCCCAGCGTCACGGTGCCGCGGGTGACCTGCATCAGGTCCAGCAGCTTGCGGCTGAGCGATTCCAGCCGGCGGGCCTCGTGGGCGATGTAGCCGGCGGCGCGCTCCCGCAGTTCGGGGTCGGCGCCCTCGGTGCGCAGCAGCTGGGCGTAGCCCAGGATGCTGGTCATGGGGGTTTTCAGCTCGTGGCTCAGCGCCGAGATAAAATCCTCCCGCTGGCGCACGGCCAGGGCGCGGCTGTCCAGCTCGGCCTGCAAGGCGTCGGCCATGTGGTCAAAGCTGCGGCTGAGTGCCGCGATCTCGTCGCTGCCGGGCAGCGCGGTGCGGCGGGCGTAGTCGCCGGCGGCGATCTGCCGGCTGGCCGCGTCCAGCGCCCGCAGCGGCCGGGTCAGGCGGTGGATCATAAACCAGACCGCCAGCCCCGCCGCCGCAAACACCGCCAGCTCGATCCAGAAATAACTGGCCAGCAGCATGGCCTGGGTGTTGTAGGCGGTGTCCATCGGGTAGGCGCCCACATAGTAGACGGCGGTCTCCCGCACCGGGATGCGGTCGGCGATCAGGTACCAGCGGCTGCCGTCCGCGGCGGTGCGCAGCATGCCGCCGTCGGCGTCCAGCAATGCCAGCTGCCAGGCCAGCTGCACCTGCTGCGGCATGGCCGAGTAGGCCAGCACCCCGCTGTCCGAGAACAGCGCAAAGGCCCGCTCGCCGCCGGTATAGCGGTCCACGGCCGCGCCGTACTCCGGCAGGTAGAGCACCGGGTCGACGTCGGCGGACAGCAGCTCGGCCTGCAGGGCGCTGCGTTCCCGCAGCTGCTCGGTCTCGGCCTGGCGCTGCATGGCGGCCAGCAAGGCGGTAAAGTCCTGCCGGATCAGCAGCCACCCGCCCAGCGACAGCACCAGCCCCAGCACCGGCAGCACCGCCAGCAGCAGTTTTTGCGAAAGTTTCATGGCGCGCCCTGCAGCATATACCCGATGCGGTAGACGGTGCGGATGCGCCCGCCCCAGCCCAGCTTTTTGCGCAGGCGCTGGATATTCAGGTCCAGCACGCGGGTGTCGGTCTCGCTCTCGCCGCCCCAGACCCGCTCGTAGATCACGTCGCGGTGCAGGGCGATGCCCCGGTTGCGCACCAAAAACACCAGCAGGTCAAACTCCCGCGGGGCCAGCTGCACCGGCCGGCCGTTCTGGGTGACGGTGCGGGACACCGGCTCGATCTCCACGTCAAAGGCGCGCAGGATGTGGCTGCCCCGGCCGGTGCGGCGCAGCACGCCCTCCACGCGGGCCAGCAGCTCGGCCGGCTCGAAGGGCTTGACGATGTAGTCGTCGGCGCCCATGCGCAGCCCCCGCACCCGGTCGGACACATCCCCTTTTGCGGTCAGAAAGATCACCGGCGTGCCGCTGTCCACTAGCTGGGGCATCAGGGTAAAGCCGTCGATGCCGGGCAGCATCACGTCCAAAAGAACCAGATCGTAGGTGTTTTGGTCCAGCAGACGGCTGGCGGCCAGCCCGTCGGCGGCGTCGGCCAGCGGCCGGCTCAGCGGGGCCAGCACCAGACGGATCAGCTCCCGGATGGGGGCTTCGTCCTCAACGATCAATATGGGTTTCATGGCGGCCTCCTTTTGGGCGGAAGAGGGGTTGATCCTATCAAACGCCGGAAATGTATCAAAACTGTTTCAACATTCTGCAAAAAAGCGGGGGACCGGCGCGTACCGCGTCAGTCCCCCGCAAACATGGCAGGATCAGCCGGCCGGGT
This sequence comes from Candidatus Gemmiger faecigallinarum, assembly GCA_019120395.1. Lineage (GTDB taxonomy): Bacteria > Bacillota > Clostridia > Oscillospirales > Ruminococcaceae > Gemmiger > Gemmiger faecigallinarum. Next base: position 5,105 of record DWVD01000037.1, on the reverse strand, counting down.
GGGCGTCCGCCCAGGCGCAGGCGGCCACGGCGGCCACGGTGCCGTCGGCGGCGGCGGTGGTCAGCTGGCGCACCGCCTTGGCGCGGCAGTCCCCGGCGGCAAACAGGCCGGGCACGTTGGTGCGGCAGTCCTCGCCGGCCTTGACGTAGCCGGCTTCGTCCAGCTCCACCGGCGGCGCAAAGGGGCCGTTGCCCGGCGCCTGCCCCACCGAGAGAAACACGCCGTCCACCGGGACCCGGGTGCGGGCGCCGGTTTTGCGGTTCTCCACCAGCAGGCCGTCCAGGCGGTCGCCGCCCAGGTATTCCGTCACCACGCTGTCCAGCATCAGGGTCAGGTTGGGGTTGGCGGTCACCCGCCCGGCCAGTGCGGCCTCGCCCCGGAAGCTGTCGCGGCGGTGGATCAGAACGACCTTGTCGCAGACGCCGCACAGATACTCGGCGCTTTGCAGCGCGGCGCTGCCGCCGCCCACCACGGCGGCGGTTTTGCCCCGGTAAAAAGCGCCGTCGCACACGGCGCAGTAGCTGATGCCCCGGCCGGTCAGCTCCTGTTCCCGGGCAAGGCCCAGCCCCTTGTGATGCGCGCCTGCCGCCAGCACCACGCTGCGGCAGGCAAAGTCGCCGCCGTCGCTGGGCACCAGAAAGCCGCCGTCCGGCTGGGGCTGGACGCCGGAAGCCCGGGCAAAGCTGAACGATACCCCCAGCGCGGACGCCTGGCTGTACATGGCGTCGGACAGCTCCGCGCCCGAGACGGCCGCGATGCCGGGATAATTTTCCACCCGGGGCGACGAGGCGATCTGCCCGCCGAACCCTTCACATTCCAGGACCTGCACGCTTTTGCCCGCGCGCGCGGCATAGATGGCCGCCGTCATGCCGGCGATGCCGGCGCCGATGACGACGATGTCCCTGTATTCTGCCATAAAGGCCTCCTTCCGGGGCGGCCGCGGCCTGCCGCGGACAAAACGCCACCTGTTTTTTGTTGTCTTTAGTGTCTCCCACGGACGGGGATTTGTCCGTTGCCGGGGCAACGGCGCGGGCCGGGGGCGGGCTTGCCGGAATCGGCCGCGTCGGGTATACTGAAAGGCGGCGGCCGTTGCCGCGCCGCCGCAGGGGATACCCTGATTGTATCAGATTTTATCCGCTTTGCAAAGGGGCGCAGGCCCGGACGGAAAGGACGCTGCCATGCAAATCGTTGTCTGTGCCGTATATCTGGTTCTGGCCGCCGCGGTGCCCATGCTGCGGGGGCGCGCCGCTTACCCGGCGGCAAAAGCGCTGGCGGGGCTGGGGTTCTGCGCGGTGGCGGCGGCGTCCGCCTGGCAGCTGGGCGGCAGCCCCTGGCCCTGGCCGCTGCCCGCCGGTTTTGCGCTTTGCGCGGCGGGGGACGTGGCCATGGGGCTGTACAATCTGCACCGCCGGCCGGCGGCGCTGCGGTGGGGCGTTTTGCTGTTTGCGGCCGGGCACCTGTGCTTTTTGGCCGGGCTTTGGCGGCGGATGCGCCCCGGCCCGGCGGCGTTTGCGCTGGCTGCCGCCGCCGCGGCGGCGCTGGCCCTGCTGCTGTGCCGCAAAACGCTGGATATGGGCCGGCAGGGCGGCTGGGGCGTGGCCTACTGCTTTGCCGTCAGCCTGATGGCCGCCCAAAGCGGCGCGCTGGCGCTGGCCGCGCCGCAGGCCGGGACGGCGCTGTTTGCGGCGGGCGCGGCGCTGTTCTGGCTGTCTGATCTGATCCTGCTGTTCCTTTATTTTTCCCGCTGGCGGAACAGCCGCGCCCTGCACGCCGCCAACCTGGCAAGTTACTATCTGGGCATGCTGCTGCTGGCGCTGAGCATGGGGCAGGCACAGTACGCGCTTTTGTAAAAAGCGGGGCGGGAAATCTGGCGCGGCTGCTGCGGGAGCCTTGGCTTCCGGCGCCGCCCGCGCCATGCGGCGTCCGCGTTTTTTATAAAATTTGGATAAAATGTGAAAATATACAGGGCAAAACCACCAAAAATCTCCGACGCCCTTGACGGGGAAGGCGGATCGGAATATACTGACTGCGAGGCAAAGGCGCCGGAGAATGGAACGTTCTCCGGCGCCTTTTGGCTTTTCTGGATGCATCTTGACCACTCGCAAAGGGGCGGGTCCGGGCGGAAAAATACCGCCCCGGCCCGCCCCTTTTCTGCTGACGGCCGTGCCGGGGCCGGGGAACTTTCCCCCCGAAAGCAAGCCCCCGCCCGGTGTGCGCCGCGGCAGAAGGCCACTGCGGCGCGGTCTTGCCGGCGCTGCCCACGGCGGTGCGGCCGCCGAAACAGAGGGAGGAACCGAAACCATGGACAACATCTCCATCATTGACACATTCTGGGTATTGCTGGCCGCGATCCTGGTGTTTTTTATGAACCTGGGTTTCGCGGCGGTGGAAGTCGGCTTTGCCCGCAGCAAAAACACTGTCAACATCCTGTCGAAAAACTTTATCGTTTTTGCGGTATCGTCGCTGGGCTTCATGCTGCTGGGCTGGGGCCTGATGTTTGGCGGCGACAACCCCTTTGTGGGCACCCAGCATCTGTTTGTGCTGGGCGGCGCAGATTTTTCCTTTTATGACGACACCCTGACCTCCACCGTGCCGTTTTGGGGCAAGTTCTTTTTCCAGCTGGTGTTCTGCGGCACCGCAGCCACCATCGTTTCCGGCGCGGTGGCCGAGCGCATCAAGTATGTCTCGTTCATCATCTTCTCGTTTGTGCTTACGCTGGTCATCTATCCCGTCGTCGGCCACTGGATCTGGGGCGGCGGCTGGCTGGCCGACATCGGGTTTATGGACTTTGCGGGGGACGCCGCCGTCCACTCGGTGGGCGGCTGGGCGGCCCTGGCCGGCGCCATGATCCTGGGTCCCCGCATCGGCAAATACGGCAGGGACGGCAAGGCGCAGGCCATCCCCGGCCACAGCATGTCGCTGGCGGTCATCGGCCTGTTTGTTTTGTGGCTTGGCTGGTTCGGCTTTAACCCCGGCTCCACCATGAGCTTCCAGCATCCTGCCGACGTGATGCATATCCTGGTCACCACCAACTCCTCCGCCATCGCGGCGGTGCTCACCTCCACCATCACCTCCTGGATCGTTATCGGCAAGCCGGATCTGGGCATGACCATCAACGGCTGCCTGGCCGGCCTGGTGGGCATCACCGGCAGCTGCGCTTATGTCAGCGTCGAAAGCTCGCTGATCATCGGCGCCATCGCCGGCGTTCTGGTCGTCTTTGCCGTGGGCTTCTTTGACCGGCTGCACATCGACGACCCGGTGGGCGCCACAGCCGTCCATCTCTGCTGCGGCGTTTTCGGCACCCTCTGCGTGGGGCTTTTCTCCCAGGAGGGGGTCACCACGCTGGCCACCCGCAGCGGCCTGTTCTTTGGCGGCGGTTTCGGCCTGCTGGGCGTCCAGATCATCGGCGTCGCGGCGGTGGGCGCGTTCACCTTTGCCGCCAGCGGCATCGTCTGGCTGGCGCTCAAGCATACCATCGGCATCCGCGTCAGCGCCGAGGAGGAACTTGCCGGCCTGGATATCGGCGAACACGGCAACCTGGCCTACCCCGACTTTGCCCCTGCGGTGCCCGCCGCCTCCACCGGAGAAGCGCCCGCGCCGGCGGCAGCCCCCGCAGCCCCTGCGGCCGCCGCGCCGCTGGAGCAGGCGGTTCCGGTGGAGCACCAGGCCCGCGCCGGCGCCGTTTTGACCAAGATCAGCATCGTCACCAACCAGTCCCGCTTCACCCAGCTGCAGCAGGCGCTGGAGGGCCTGGGCGTCACCGGTATGACGGTGACCAACGTGTTCGGCTACGGCGTGCAGAAGGGCCATGAGGCGACCTTCCGCGGCGCGCCGGTGGAAGCCCGCCTGCTGCCCAAGCTGAAGGTGGAGATCGTGGTCTCCAAACTGCCGGTGGACACGGTGGTGGACACAGTGCGCAGGGCGCTGTATACCGGCAGCATCGGCGACGGCAAGATCTTTGTCTATGACGTGGAGAACGTCGTCAAGATCCGCACCGGCGAGCAGGGCTGCGCCGCGCTGCAGGACGCGGATTGATCCAATCGCCATCCACTCTCCCAAATAAAAACGCCCCCTCCGCCGTTTCGTACCGGCGGAGGGGGCGCGCTGCGTTCAGAACGGGCGGCGCGGTCAGCTCAGCTGAACATGACCACGTCGTCGGCGGGGGCCTGGGCAGGCTCGACGTCCAGCGCGGTCAGCACCGGGCCGGCGGCGTCGGGCGTCTGGCCCTTGTAGATGGGGTGGAACTTGATGTTGACCTTGGCCGTCAGGGTGATCCAGTCCCGCTGCTTCAGCTGCTTGTAGGCGGTGTACCGGCAGGGGAAGCCCACAAACTGGATGTCCTGCACGCAGCAGGTCATGGCAAAGCGGCCGGGCACAAAGCTGTCCTTGCCGGCGCGGCTGGTCTGGCAGACCTGGGCCAGGAACTTGACTGTCTTGCCGTCGTATTTCTTCATGTCGTCCATGCAGTCCATGTACCACACGCCGAAAAACTCCTCCGGGATCTCGATGACCGGGGCGTTCACGTCAAAAGGCAGCGGGTCGGGGATGTCGTCGTAAGCCACCGAGCCGTTGGCAAACTCGTAGGCGATGTCGCACCGGCGGCTGGCCTGGCGCACCAGCTTGTGGATCAGCACGCGGCTGGCCTCGTCGTTGACCTGCTCGGCGCGGTTGACCACCAGAAGCTCGCTGACGCGCAGCTTGTCCAACAGCAGCGACCGCATGGCGTTGTCGCCCGCGTAGGTCTTGATGGTGGAACCGTCGGCGGTGGCCAGGCACTGATAGATCAGCCAGTTGTTCGGCATGGCGTCGGCAAACTCCTGGATCAGCCACATGCCGTTGTACTCCACCACCACGCGGCCGCATCCGCTTTTTTGGGCCAGCTCCTCCAGATGCGCTTTGGTCAGCTGGCTCTCGTCCTCGATGTAAGCGACGGTCACGCCGCCGAAACCGAACTTGTCGGGGTCATATTCTTCCTCGCCCTCCTCGCAGACAAGCAGCAGCGTCTTGTCGCCGGAGTCGAACTGGGGGTCCTCCATCGTCTCCTGGATAAAGCGGGTCTTGCCGCTCTCCAGCATGCCGACGAACAGATAGACCGGGATCTCTCT
>DWVD01000036.1 GCA_019120395.1 Candidatus Gemmiger faecigallinarum | reverse complement strand
GGTATCAAAGCGCCGTCACCATCCACATGGGCACCGCCAGCATCGACGCGCTCAAACCCATGGAGCTGACGGGGCTGAATATCCGCGAGGGGGACCCGGTTACCGTCACGGTGGAAGGCCCCGACGAGGCGGAGGCCGCCCGGGCGTTGGAACAGTTCTTCAAAGACAATCTGTAAACTTTTATAAAATAATACAAAACGGAAAAGCTCCCTTCCGCTGCGGCGTGCAGCGGAAGGGAGCTTTTTTGCGGCCAAAAGGGCGGATCAGCCGCGGACGCGCGCAAGGATGGCGCGGACGGTCTGCCCATCGGGGGATTCCAGCCGGTAAGCGCCGGCGGCCTCGGGCAGGATGAAGGTCTGGGCGTAGTGCACCGTAAAGGGGGCGAAAGCGCCAGTGGGGCTGGTGATGCGGGCCTCGTCGCCCTCCACCAGGTTCAGCATGTGGACGCTGCCGTCCCGCGGGACCTCCAGCGCGGTGTCGGTGCTCAGGCGGAAGGTGTCGATGAACTCCCGCTCCGCCAGGCCGGTGCGCACCACGCTGCCGTCGGGGCCGTCCTGCACCGTCTTGTCCTGGTGCAGCAGGTTGGCTTCGCAGAAGGCGGTGTCCCGGTCCCACTGGATGTTGGCCAGGCCGTGGTCGATGTGGATGGGGCGGGGCTTGCCGTCCAGGTCCACGCGGCCCCAGTCCCACAGCTTGAAGGTAAAGATGTAGGGCGTGGCGCTGATCTCCAGCACCATGGTGCCCGCACCGGAACCGTGCACCGTGCCGGCGGGGATCAGTACATGGTCATGTTTTTTCACCGGGAAGCAGTTGATGTACTTTGCCGCGTCAAAGGGCTGGCCGCCGGCCTGAGCCTGGCGCAGGGCGCCGCCCACCTCGGCGGGGGCGACGCCGGGCTTGACGCCCAGCCAGACGGCGCCCTCCTCGCCCTCGGTGTCCAGGATGTAATAGCTTTCGTCCTGGGTGTAGCGCATGTTGAAAGTATCCTGGATGTACTCGGTCAGCGGGTGGACCTGCAGCGAGAGGTTCTGCCCGTGGATGGTGTCCAGCATGTCAAAGCGGATGGGGAACTCGGTGCCGAAGCGGGCGTGCACCCGGTCGCCCAGCAGCGCCCGCGGCTGGCTGAACACCAGGTTGATGGCCGGCGTCTCGACGGTCACGCCGCCAAAGCCCAGCAGCAGGCTGTTCTCCTCCGGCACGCCGTCAAAGCTCCAGGCATAGTTGCTGCCGTTTTCGGGCAGCTCGAAGGTGCGCTTCATCCAGTCGCCGCCCCAGACGCCCGGGTCGTAGTAGGGGGCCATGCGGAAGGGCCGGCGGGCGACCTCGGCCAGCGCGGCGCGGTAAGCGTCCCCCGGTAGCAGGGCGGGGGAACCCTCGGTGGTGGTGTCCAGATACAGGTCCAGTTTGGGCAGGCAGTCCTTTTTGACCCTGTCGCCCCAGCGCCACTCGGCAAAATAGCCGCGCTTGTATTTGCTCAGCTTGGGCAGGCCGTGCCGGGCGGTGCGCCAGTTGTCCGCCCCGCGGCGGAACCGCAGCTGCAGCTCCCAGCGGGTGACGTCGGCATAGACCAGCAGGTCGCCGGAAGCGACCAGCGTGGCGCCCACGCCGTACACCAGTACCCGCCGCCCGGCCGCGGCGGCCCGGCGGGCGGCTTCCAGCCGGTCAGCCAGGAAAAAGTCCGCCAGTTTGCGCACCGTCAGGATGCCGAACACCCGGTCGTCGGTCAGGTCGCATTCCAGCGCGGCGTCCAGTTGTTCCGGGTCCAGGGCGCAGTCGTCGGCGTGGATGACCGTGTCAAAGCCCAGCGGCTGCACCAGGTCCAGCACTTCGGCCTGTTTTACGCCGGGGTAGCACTCCAGCACGACGGTGACGGGCCCCTGCCCGGCCGCTTTTGCCAGCGCGGCGGTGCAGGCGGCAGCGCCGCGGCAGGCGCTGTCCGCCGGGGACGAGATGGGAATGACGGGATGCAGCATTTCCTCACAGCGCTGCGACATGATGATCCTCTCCTTCGCTGTTGAATGGTATCGCTTTGAAACAAAATCGGGCGGGTAGGCGCTGCGGCGCCTGTCTATTCAAAGGGTAGCGCGTAGCTGTGAAATTGTCAATACAAATTTTGAAAAAATAACAGATTTGTATTTACAAATCCGAACCGGGGGTGTATACTTCAGGCAGACGGAAAGGGGGCGTACGCCATGGCGGAAAACCGGTACCAGCAGGTGATCGACACGCTGCGCGGCCGCATCGAGCGGGGAGAGTACCAGGTGGGCGACCGCCTGCCCGCCGAGACCGAGCTGGCCGCCGCGCTGGGGGTCAGCCGGCCCACCCTGCGCCAGGCGCTGGCCCGGCTGGAGAGCGAGGGCCTGCTGAGCAGGGTCAAGGGCAGCGGCACATTTGTGGCCCAGCCCAAGCTGCTGCACGAGAGCACCAGTTTTTTGGCCGGCTATTACCGCGAGGCGGAGCAGCATCGCCGCAAGCTGCGCACCCAGGTGCTGGCGCTGGAGGTGCAGCGCGCCGGGGCGCTGGGCGCCCGGCTGGGCCTGCCGGAGAGCGCCAAGCTGACCCGCCTGGTGCGCCGCCGCTGGGTGGAAGGCTTTGACGAGGGCAAGCCGGTGGTCTACACCACGGTGTACGTGCCCTATGTGCTGTTTCCGGACATGGCGCAGCAGGATTTTACCGACGTCTCCTTTTATGACCAGCTGGAAAACCGCGGTCTGAAAGTCTGCCACGCCTCCCGCGTGCTGGAGGTGGTCAACCCGCCGGCGGAGGTGGCCGCGGTGCTGGAGCTTTCGCCCTTTGAGCCGGCCATCTATGTGGATTCGATGGGATACGACGCCCGTGGCCGCCGCGTGGAGTACGCCCAGAGTTATTACCCGGCTGGCAGCAGCCGGTTTCTGATCGAGATCGACCGGTAAACGCGCCCGGGCGGTGCGCGCACCGGATATGGACAAACGCTGAACCGCGCAGCTGACTGCGCACAGGGAGGGATCGGGATGCAACCGCTGTATCTTTGCGCCGATGTGGGCGGCACCCAGATCAAGACCGGCCTGCTGGATACGGCCGGCGGGCTGGCGTCGCCCATCCGCAGGGCGGACGCCCGGGCCGCGCTGCCCCGGCAGCAACTGCTGGACCACATGGCCGCCTGCCTGCTGACGGCGGCGCAGGACGCGCCGCCCGGCAGCGTGCAGGGCGTGCGCCTGGCCATGCCGGGGCCGTTTGACTACGCCGCCGGCATCTGCAGGATCGAGGGCCTGGGCAAGTACGGCGCGCTGTACAACGCCGACCTGCGGGCCGAGCTGGGCAGCCGCCTGGCCCCGGCGCTGGGGGAGGCCGCGGCGGACATCCGCTTCCAGAACGACGTGGCCGCCTTTGCGCTGGGCGAGCTGCGCTTTGGCTGCGCCCGCGGGACCGGGCGGGGGCTGTTTGTCTGCATCGGCACCGGCTGCGGCAGCGCTTTCAGCCTGGGGGACAGCCTGGCGCCGGAGGGCACCCCCGGCATGCCGGCGGGCGGCTACCTGTACCCGCTGCCGCTGCGGGGAAAGCGGGTGGACGACTGGCTTTCCCGCCGGGGGCTGCAGCGGCTGAGCCGGGAGACCCTGGGCGAGGAGCTGGACGGCCTGCCGCTGGCGCAGCGCGCCCGGGCCGGCGACGCCGGCGCGCTGGCCGTGTGGCAGCAGTTCGGCGCGCTTTTGGCCGAGGCGCTGACCCCGGCGCTGGACGCCTACCGCCCGCAGCTTTGCTGCCTGGGCGGGCAGGTCACCGCCAGCGGGGCGCTGTTTTTGGAGCCGCTGCACAGGGCCTGCCGACAACGGGGCGTCCGTCTGGAGACCACCGCCGACACCAGCCTGCGGGCCATGCAGGGCGCTTTGGTCACCTGAGGCGCGCCGGCCATCCGTGAACTTTGGTTTCCCAGGCGGCTGCGGCCGCCGGAAAATATATGACTATGCTTTTGGGAGGTACCCCTATGAGCCATTCCATCAAAACCCTTTATGTTGTGCACCATTCCCACACCGATATCGGCTACACCGACCTGCAGGAGCGGGTGGTGCAAAGCCAGGTCAACTACATCCGCAGCGCGCTGCAGCTGATGCAGGACCCGAAAAACGACGGCTTCCGCTGGAACTGCGAGACCTGGTTCTGCGTCGAGCAGTTTTTGCAGCAGGCTGCGCCGGAGGAGACCGAGGCGTTCTTTGCCCGCATGAAGGAAGGCCGCATCGGCTTCTCGGCCAACTACCTGAACTTCTGCGACCTGGCCGACCATGACGTGCTGGAACGCCGCCTGGACGAGGTCTGCGCCCTGCTGAACGCCCACGGCGTCACCCCCAAAACCGCCATGTGCGCCGACATCAACGGCATCTCGATGGGCCAGCGGGACGCCATGCTGGACCACGGCATCGAGTTCTTGTACACCAACATCCACTGCCACCACGGCATGTACCCGCTGTACCAGAACCAGACCGCCTACTGGTGGGAGAGCGCTTCCGGCAAGCGGATGCTGGTGTGGAACGGCGAGCACTACAACCTGGGCAACGTGCTGGGCCTGAAGCCCAACCGCTCCGCCAACTTTATGATGCAGAACTTTGGCGCCGGTACCGCCGTTGACGCGGTGGACACCATGCACAAGAACCTGGAGGACTACCTGACCCTGTGCGAGGAGAACGGCTACCGCTACGACTTTGTGGTGGCCAGCGTGTCGGGCGTGTTCAGCGACAACGCCCCGCCGGAGCCGGAGATCCTGCGCGTCATCGAGGAGCACGCCCGCCGCTACCCGGAGGGCACCCGGATCCGCATGGTCAGCCTGCAGGAGCTGTACGCGGCCATCGCGCCCAAGCTGCAGGACAGCCCGGTGTACCACGGCGACCTGACCGACTGGTGGGCCAACGGCGCCGGTTCCACCCCCTATGCCGTCAAGCATTACCGCGAGGCGCAGCACCGCTACGCCCTGGCCCGCCGCCTGGATCCCCAGGCGGGCGAACACTACCCCGAGCTCTGCCGCATGACCGAGGACAACCTGCTGCTTTACGCCGAGCACACCTGGGGCCACTCCTCCACCATCACCAACCCCTACGACACGATGGTGCTCAACCTGGACATGCGCAAAAACAGCTACGCATCCAAGGCGCACGAGGCCGCCAGCCGCATGCTGGGCGCCATCGGCGAGAAGAAGGGCGACACGCTGCGCTACTATAACACCAGCGGCAGCATCCGCGTCTGCGCCCCCAACCAGGTCAAGGGCCTGCAGCCGGTGGAGTTCTATGTGGAAAGCCCCATCCTGGACCGGGTGCGCATCACCCGCGAGGACGGCGTGGAGCTGCCCTGCCAGGTCTCGACCCATCCCCGCGGCCGCCGCATCACCTTCCTGGACGACTTTACCGACTGCCGCGAAAAGACCTACACCTACACCGAGCTGCCCGCCCTGCCCGCCACCCTCAACAGCCGCAAGTGCTATGTGGGCGCCGAGCGCATCCGGGACATCATCAACGACTATGACCCGGTCACCTACCGCCTGCCCTACGGCTACGAGAACCCCTGGTTCCGGCTGGACTGCCGCCCGGTGGACGGCGTGACCGCGCTGGTGGACAAGCGCACCGGCAAAAACCTGCTGGCGGAGGGCGCCGCGCCCTTCTTCACCCCGCTGTACGAGGTGACCCCCGTGCGCCCCGGCCAGACCGACACCTACGAGGAACGCCGCCTGCTGGGCCGCAACATCCGCGGCCAGCACGCTGTGCTGTCGGTGGGCAAGCTGGAGGAAGTGCGCTGCGAGGAGCACGGCCCGGTGTTCACCCAGCTGCGCCTGTGCTACACGCTGCCCGGCACTGTCAAGGCGGACGTGATCGTCAAACTGTACGAAGGCGTGCCCCGCATCGACTTCACCCTGCAGCTGGGCAAGACCATCTCCTCGGACGTCGAGAGCGTTTTCCTTCCCATGACGCTGGATCTGGGCGGGAACCGCGAGCTGTGGCTGAAAAAGGGCAGCGAGCCCTACCGCCCCGGCGTGGACCAGCTGCCCGGCACCTGCATGGAGTACACCATGTCCGACGACGGCCTGGCCTTTGTGGGCGAGGGCGGCAGCGCGCTGATCGCCAGCCGCGACGTGCCGCTGTACTACTTTGGCGAGATGCGCCACCATCCCATCCGCCTGTGCGACAACAAGCCGGAGAACAACCGCCGGCCCGTCTACTCCTGGGTGATGAACAATACCTGGGAGACCAACTTCAAGATGGACCTGTCCGGCTTCTGCGAGTACAATTACAGCCTGTGGCTGTCGGACGAGACCGATCCCCGCAAGGCGGTGGCCGAGCTGACCGAGCGCAGCTTTGACCCCTGGGCGGCCATCATCGGCTGAGCCGGTGGAACGAAGATCCTGGAAAATACCCCAAAAAACAGGGCGGCCTGCGGGCCGCCCTGTTTTTTTGCGCCGGGTTTGCGCCGGATATAGTATAATGAAGGCGGCCGCGGCGGCCCCCGCCCGTCCAATGTGACAAAAATGTAAGTCAGGCGGGGCGTTTTGTAAGGTGGAACCATGGCGGCGCGCCGTGCGGCCGCGGTACAATACAGGTGCAGGGAGCGCAAAGCGGAGGGCAAAACTCTCCCATACCCCACACCTCGATCCCCGCCGCGGCGCGCGCCCCTGCCGGCCGGGCTTCCGGCCGAAGCACAGCCCGCAGGCGGGCGTCCCGGGACCGCGCTTCCCCGTCCGGTCCCGGGGCGTCCGCCGGATGGCGGGGCCACCCTACAAAGAAGGAGCTGTTTCCATGTCACTGCTTGAGATCCGGCATCTGGAAAAAACCTATTCCACACGGTTTGGCGGGACCAGGGTGCAGGCCCTGGCCGACGTCAACTTTACTGTCGAGCGCGGCGAATACCTGGCCATCATGGGCGAGTCAGGCGCCGGCAAGACGACGCTTTTGAACATCCTGGCCGCGCTGGACCGCCCCACCGGCGGCGAGGTGCTTTTGAACGGAAAGGATATCACCAGGATCAGCGAAAAGAGCATCTCGGCCTTCCGCCGCGACCACCTGGGCTTTGTGTTCCAGGACTTCAACCTGCTGGACACCTTCTCGCTCAAGGACAATATCTTTCTGCCGCTGGTGCTGGCAGGCACCCCCTACCACGACATGGAAGTCCGGCTGGGGCCTGTCGCCCGGCAGCTGGGCATCGTGGATGTTTTGGAAAAGTACCCCTACGAGGTATCCGGCGGGCAGAAACAACGGGCCGCCGTGGCGCGGGCGCTGATCACCCGGCCGGAACTGATCCTGGCCGACGAGCCCACCGGCGCGCTGGACTCCCGCTCCTCCGACAGCCTTCTGCAGCTGTTTGGCGAGATCAACGCCGGCGGCCAGACCATTTTGATGGTCACCCACAGCGTGCGGGCCGCCAGCCATGCGGGCCGGGTGCTGTTTTTGCGGGACGGCCAGGTCTATCACCAGCTGTACCGCGGCCGGCTGACCACCGAGCAGATGTTCGCCCGTATCTCGGACACGCTGACCGCGCTTTCCGGGGGTGAGGACCATGACTAAACTGGCGCTGTACCTGCGGCTGGCCGGGCAGAACCTGGTCAAGAACCGGCAGTATTATTTCCCGTTTTTCCTGATCGGCTCCGCCTGCACCGCCATGTGCTATCTGATGCTGTTTTTGACCTACAACGAGGGCGTGCAGGAGATGCGCGGCGCGGCCTACGTGCTGCTGATGCTGGGGCTGGGCAGCGTTATCATGGCGTTTTTGGCCGTCTGGATCATGGCCTATGCCAACGGCTTTGTCATCCGTCGGCGCAACCGGGAGCTGGCGCTGTACAACATCCTGGGCATGCAGAAAAGCAACATCGCCGCGGTGCTGGGGTTCGAGATGCTGTTCCTCTGCGCAGCCTGCGTGGCGGCGGGTCTGGCGCTGGGGGCGCTGTTCTCCAAACTGGTGCTGCTGGTGCTGCTGCGGCTGATGCAGTTTGACGCGGTGCTGGGCTTTTCCTTCAGCGTTACCGGCGCCTGGCAGACGGCGGCGGCCATGGCGGTGCTGTTTTTCTGCCTGTACCTGTTCGACCTGCGCCAGGTGCGGCGGGCCGACCCCATCGACCTGCTCCACTCGGACCGGGTGGGCGAGCGGGAACCCAAAAGCCGCTGGCTGCTGGCGCTGTTCGGGCTGGTCACGCTGGGGGCGGGGTATTACCTTGCCGCTGCGACCACCGACATCGCCATGGTCATTCTGCTGTTCTTTGTGGCGGTGGCGCTGGTCATTGTGGGCACCCACTGCCTGTTTGGCGCGGGCAGCGTGGTGGCGCTCAAGGCGCTGCGCAGAAACAAGCGGTTTTACTACCAGCCGCGGCACTTTACCGCGGTGTCCGGCATGATCTACCGCATGAACCAGAACGCCCGCGGCCTGGCCAACATCTGCATCCTGGTCACCACCGTGCTGGTCAGCGTGGCGACGACGGTCTGCCTGTATGTGGGCATCGAGGATACCGTCAATACCATGTACCCCAACGCCATCGGCATCAACGCCATCTGCAGCGATGACAGCTATCGGGACACCGATTTTTCCGAGTGGGACGCCCGGCTGCGGCAGGTGGCCGCGGACTACGGCGTGGCCGGCGATGAGTTTGCCAGCTTTGCGCTGCTTATGGTGGATACCCACTATGCCGACGGCGCCTTTGCCGCAGACATACCGGCCAACCAGTACGCGGCGGATTCCTGGAGCGTGCGCATCGTGCACGCGGGGGACTATGCCCGCCTGACCGGCCGGACCGTGACGCTGCAGCCCGGCCAGGTGCTGGTCAACGGCCTGCCGGAGGGCGTTGCCGACTTTACGGTGGGCGGCGTCGCCATGACGGCGGCGGGGGAGTGCGAGCCCTTCCCGGCGCTGAACGGCCAGACCGAAAGCGCCCACACGGTCTGCCTGGTGGTCGCCGACCAGGATACCCTGGCCGACCTGGTAAAGCAGATCACCCCCACCGAGACCGGCTTTGTCCCGCCGGTGCGCTGGGTGGTGGCCATCAACCCCGCCAGCGTGACCGACGCGGAACAGGTGGACCAGTGCGCCACCGCCCTGCAGAACGCCGCCGAGCCGCTGCCGCAGTGCCTGAACCGCATCACGGTGCTTACCAAAGTCGGCATGCGGCAGGAGCTGTACAACATGAACGGCAGCTTTGTGTTTTTGGGCGTCTTTCTGGCGGTGATGTTCACCATGGCCACCGTGCTGATCATCTACTACAAGCAGCTGTCCGAAGGGTACGAGGACCGCAGCCGCTTTGTCATCATGCAGCAGGTGGGCATGAGCGCCGCCGAGGTGCGGGCTACCATCCGTAGCCAGGTGCTGATGATCTTCTTTCTGCCGCTGATCATGGCGGCCATTCATCTGGCGGCGGCCTTCCCCATGCTGTTTAGGCTGATCTCGGCGTTCGGCGTGGCGGACCAGGGGCTGTTTGTGCTGTGCTGCCTGGTCACGCTGGGGGTGTTTGCCCTCTGCTATGTGGCTGTGAGTTTACAGGAAGAATGAGAAATGGGGTTTGAACGGCGGACGGGGCGGAAGCGGAAGTCGAAAAAGGCGGAATAAGCCGAAAATAAACATTAGAACGCAGAATATATTGACGTTTGAACGGAATAGAGGGCAAAAAACTTGCAAGCCTTTGGAATGAGGGCTTGCAAAATTTTTTGCCCATTTTTTGGGCGATCTTGGCGCCAGAGGCCCACCGATAAAACGCAACATGAAAATGGAGCCGGGGCGCGTTTAAGAAGCGTTCAAAAATTTGAACATGCGCATTCACGCAACGATACATCGTACAATATCAGGCAATCTTATCCGTTCAAATTGTCCTTGGCGTTGTTCAAAATTGAGAGTGTAATCAGATACGGGTATAGGTGTCACTGAGATTTTAATGGAACATTTTGGGTTCCATTAAAATTGTATTGTTCTATTTGAAAAGAATGGGAAAATCCAAAAATAACAATAATATATATCAAAAACTAAATGTTCCATTAACTCTTATACGGATGCCTCTTTTAATAGCATCCGTATTTGGTGTGTTAGCATTTACAATGCTATTCGATATATACCCAAGAATCATTGCAAAAATTGCCGCAAAAATAACTCCTAGCGTTGGAATCCAACAAAAGCGAGACAAAGCCATCAATCCTGTGTCATGCTTGTATCGTCAGGGATCGTAAGCAACTCTTGCTGAGCACTCTGCATGGCGTCACTGACTTTGACCAATACACGGCCACGACATGCGGTGACAACATCGCTGTCAACAGGATTTTCTTCTTTACAGGTATCAAGAAAATCAATCGCGCCTGTCAAAAAGGCTTCCATCAACTCCCCTGCGACCCGTTGAAAACGAAAATCATCAACCTGCAACGGTTTACATAGTTTTTCAATAGCGTTCGAATACACCCGTATCACTTCCGACGATGACATTCGAAAATTCTTGATCAACATTTGTCCATTGTTATCTAGGAAATATGAATCTGGTGCTTGGCAATCAGATGTCTCTCCAAGAAGATATGAGCCTGTTACGTGGAAATAATTTTCAATCTTGACTAGTGCATCTAATGTTGGAACTCGCAACCCATTTTCATAGCTCACCACAGAGGATTTGCTGATACCTAAAGCCTCAGCAAGATCCTTTTGGGTGAGATTCTTAGACTGTCGTAAATCCCGCAGTCGTTTAGCAAATGTTTCCTTGCTTCTCATGGTGGTTAGTCCCTTTCGTGAGTTACCAACATTATAGCAGATAGTTTTACCAATGTAAAACAAAATAGTGTGTTTTCACTTGACTTTTACAGTAGTATAACATATAATGTCATTGAGGTTTTACGATAGTAAAACACCAGGAGGATGAGATATGTTTGTGACACCTATACGCGAGAGCATTATCCGCCGTCGTGAAGGAAAAGGCATGACACAGCACCAACTGTCTTGTGCCGCGGGGCTTCCGGGAAATGCCATTTTTCGCATTGAGAACGGCTGTGTACAAAAAACAAGCAGTCTCCGTGCCCAAGCCATTGCTGACGCCCTCGGCTGTCAGATCAAAGACATCTTCATCATCCCCGGACGACATAGCCAGACGCTCGCTTCGAATACATAACAGGTCAGCGTTGCGGTGCCTGATGGTTTGAACTATAAGCCGAAACGGCCCCACAGGGCCGTCTGCCGGGAATGGCCGCCCGGTACTGATGATGGCAGGCCAGATAGAAGGTGAA
>DWVD01000035.1 GCA_019120395.1 Candidatus Gemmiger faecigallinarum | reverse complement strand
GCTCGTTGGCCCGGTCCTCGGCTTCTTTCAGGATGGTGTAGGGGTCCTGCTGCAGGGCGTGGATCGGGTAGGCGTAGCTCGGGTGCATCGGCAGGGCGATCATGCACTCCACGCTGGACAGATCCAGCTCGATGCATCCGTCATAGTAGGCCACGTCGGCGGGGGCCAGCGGCCGGTAAGCCTCCGGCCGGCCGTGGCCGGCCAGATATTCCTCGGTCACGGCGTCGGTCTGCCAGATGCTGGACCAGCAGGTGGTCTCGGTGGTCATAACGTCGATGCCGTTGCGGAAGTCGGCGGACAGGCCGGCCACGCCGGGGCCGACAAACTCCATGACCTTGTTTTTGACATAGCCGTTTGCGTAGGTGGCCCCCACCAGAGCCAGCGCCACGTCCTGCGGGCCGACGCCGGGGTTGGGCTTGCCGGTCAGGTAGATGGCCACCACGCCGGGGTAGGCCATGTCGTAGGTGCGGCCCACCAGCTGCTTGGCCAGCTCGCCGCCGCCCTCGCCCACCGCCATGGTGCCCAATGCGCCGTAGCGGGTGTGGGAGTCGGACCCCAAAATCATGCGGCCGCAGCCGGACATCATCTCGCGGTTGTAGCTGTGGATGACGGCCATGTTGGGCGGCACATAGATGCCGCCGTACTTGTGCGCCGCCGAGAGGGCGAACTGGTGATCGTCCTCGTTAATGGTGCCGCCCACCGCGCACAGCGTGTTGTGGCAGTTGGTCAGCACGTAGGGCATGGGGAACTTGTCCATGCCGGAGGCGCGGGCGGTCTGGATGATGCCCACGTAGGTGATGTCATGGCTGGTCATCGAGTCGAATTTCAGGCGCAGGTTGTCCATATCGGGCACGGTGTTGTGCGCCTGCAAAATGCCGTAGGCGATGGTGCCCTTGCGGGCTTCCGCCGGCGGGACGGGCGCGGCGTCGCAGAGCTGGCCGTTGACCAGATACACACCCTTGTCATGCAGCTTCATGGGAGGTCTCTCCTTTCCTGGGTAAAGGCTTCAGGCCAGGCTCACAGCCGGGCGATACCTTTCAAACAAATTATGATCCGTCGCCTTCGGCGGACAATCTCCGGCCTAAGAGCCGGGCCTTGCGGCCCGGTTGGCCTCCGAAACGCGCCTGCGGGCGCAGTGCGCCGCCGAAGGCGACACCGACAGGGAAATTTTACGGCAAATTGTGCGCGAGGAACAAAGTGACGAGTGCGCGATTTGCCATAAAATTTTGTCGAAGGCTGCGGAGCCGAGCGCCGCCTGCGGCGGATGCAGCGAGGCGGAGCAGGGGCAGCGGTCGCAGAGTGCAAGCGCCGCTCAAAGCGCGCGCCGCGCGATGCGGGCACCGCAACCCGGATATTCCAAAGGGGGAAACGCGCCGAGCTGGCATCAGCCAGTCGAAGCGTTGCCCTCTTTGCAGCGTGTCGAGGGACTCGACACGCTGCTCACAGCCGGGCAATGACCGCCTGGGTGAACTCGGTGGTGGCGGCGGTGCCGCCGATGTCGGCGGTGACCACCTTGCCCTCGGCCACCTGGGCCTGAATGGCGCTGTTCAGCCGGTCGGCGGCGCCGGCCTGGCCCAGGTCTTTCAGCATCATGGCAAAGGCCATCAGGATGGCCGACGGGTTGGCCAGGTTTTTGCCTGCAATGTCAGGCGCGGAACCGTGGACGGCCTCGTAGATGCGCACTTTATCGCCGATGTTGGCGGACGGCGCAAAGCCCAGGCCGCCCACCAGGCCGGCACACAGGTCGCTGATGATATCGCCGTACAGGTTGGGGGCCACCATCACGTCGAACTGCTCCGGCTTCTGCACCAGCTTCATGCACAGCGCGTCGATGATGACGTCGTCGGCCTCGATCTCCGGGTAGTCGGCGGCCACCTGGCGGAAGCAGTTCAAAAACAGGCCGTCTGTCAGCTTCATGATGTTGGCCTTGTGCACGGCGGTGACCTTTCTGCGACCGTGGCGGCGGGCATAGTCGAAGGCAAACCGGCAGATGCGCAGGCTGGCGTCGCGGGTGATGAGCTTGACGCCGTTGGCGATGTCGTCGGTGAGCATATACTCGATGCCCTTGTACAGGTCCTCGGTGTTCTCGCGCACAATGACCAGATCCACGTTTTCAAAGCGGGCGGCCACGCCGGGCAGCGTGCGCACCGGGCGCAGGTTGGCGTAGGTGTTGAACCGCTGGCGCAGCTGCACGTTGATGCTGCGGAACCCCTTGCCGATGGGGGTGGCGGTGGGGCCTTTCAGCGCCCAGCCGCACTGCTCGATGGCGTCCAGCACGCCGGGCTGCAGCAGCTCGCCGTGTTCGGCGGCGTACTCGGCCCCCGCCGCATATTCCTGCCACTCGATACCGGTATCCAGTGCCTGGCTGACGGCCTTGACGCTCTCGGCGATCTCGCGGCCGATGCCGTCGCCCGGGATCAAAACTGCTTTCATAAACTGCCCCTTTCCGCGGGGGTCCTGCCCCGCCGCCCGCCGCAGCGGCGGGCACTTCCACACCGGGGGCCTGCTTGGCAGGCGTCCCCTGATTTTTTATACAGACTATAATAGAGTATATCGGCTTGGCGTGGTATTGTCAACGCAAAGCGGGGGCTTTGGCCCGGGACCGCCCGGGACGTGCAGCCGGGTCCCGCCGCTCTCGGCCGCCCGCGAGAATCTTTATTTTTTAAAGTGTATACACAAAAATATTTTTTCAAATTTAATTTTATCGCTTGACCGCGCCGCCGTCACTTGATAAAATAAAACCATTCCGCCGGGCAGACGCGCAGAGGGGCGTCCCGCCCGGCCATCGCGGAGCGCACGCAGGGACGCGGTCGCCGCAACGCCTTTTGGCACGGCATTTTGCCGTTTTGCTGCGCGGGCGGCAAGTTGCCTTGTGCGCACTCCGCCAAGGGAAGGGAGCGTTCTGCCATGGTATACCCCGACGTTGCGGCCTTTGCGCCGGAAGAGATCGACCTGCTGTGCCAGGAGTACCTGCGCAACAACTACATTGACCCGTCGGACTGCGAGCGGCTGGGCGTCAAGCGCGGGCTGCGCAACGCCGACGGCACCGGCGTGCTGGCCGGGCTGACCAACGTGTCCGACGTTGTGGGCTACGAAAAACAGCCCGACGGCCGGGTGGTGCCGGTGCCGGGGCGGCTGATCTACCGCGGCATCGACATTGACAGCCTGGTGCAGGAGGCCGACACCCACGACCGCTTTGTGTTTGAGGAGGCGGTGTGGCTGCTTTTGTTCGGCAGCCTGCCGGACAAAGCCATGCTGGAGCGGTTCGGCGCCATGCTGGAAAGCCACCGGGAACTGCCCCGCGGCTTTGCCGACGACATGATCCTGAACTCCCCCTCCCCCAACATCATGAACAAGATGGCCCGCAGCGTGCTGGCCATGTACAGCTATGACGAGCATGCCGAGGACCTTTCGCTGCCCAACATCCTGCGGCAGAGCATCAACCTGATCGCCGAGCTGCCCACTATGATGGTCAACGCCTACCAGATCAAGCGGCGAGTGTACGACCGCAGCAGCATGTACTTCCACCTGCCCACGCCGGGCCAAAGCACCGCCGAACACATCCTGTCCACCTACCGCCCCGACCAGAAGTTCACCCGCGAGGAAGCCCGCCTGCTGGATCTGTGCCTGCTGGTGCACGCCGACCACGGCGGCGGCAACTGCTCCACCTTCACCTGCCGGGTGCTGTCCTCCTCCGGCACCGACACCTACGCGGCCATCTCGGCGGCCATCGGCGCGCTGAAAGGCCCCAAGCACGGCGGCGCAAACCTGAAGGTCATGCGCCAGCTGGATACCATTTTGCAGAATGTGGCCGACCCGGAAAACGAGGATGAGCTGCGCGAGTATCTGCGCAAGATTTTGCGCAGGCAGGCCGGTGACGGCAGCGGACTGATCTACGGCATCGGCCACGCGGTGTACACCCTCAGCGACCCGCGGGCGCAGATCTTAAAGGAACACGCCCGCCTGCTGGCCTACGAAAAGGGCTTCGCCAAAGAGTACGAGACCCTTTGCGCCATTGAGCGGCTGGCCCCGCAGGTGTTTGCCGAGGAGCGCCGCGGCCCCAAAAAGGTCTGCGCCAACGTGGACCTGTTCAGCGGGCTGATCTACCGCATGCTGGGCATCAGCGAGGACCTGTACACGCCGCTGTTTGCCATCGCCCGCGTGCCTGGCTGGTGCGCCCACCGGGTGGAGGAGGTCCTGTTCGCCAACCGCATCATCCGCCCGGCCTACAAGTACCTTGGCCGCGCTCAGGTGTACCAGACGCTGGAAGAGCGCACGGCAACGTAACGCGGGCGGCAGGGCAAAAAGTCCCGGCCGCTCTGCCCAAACAAAAACCGCCCCGCACGGGAAAATGCTTTCCTGTGCGGGGCGGTACTCGTTACAGCACAAAATTGCGGGGGAAAAGCCGGGTCAGCGCCCGGCGAAA
This sequence comes from Candidatus Gemmiger faecigallinarum, assembly GCA_019120395.1. Classification (GTDB taxonomy): domain Bacteria; phylum Bacillota; class Clostridia; order Oscillospirales; family Ruminococcaceae; genus Gemmiger; species Gemmiger faecigallinarum. The sequence continues at coordinate 46,424 of DWVD01000035.1, read as the reverse complement.
GAGGGGTTACTCCTCGGTCTTGGCAGCCTTCTTGGCGGTGCGCTTGGCAGGGGCCTTCTTGGCCGGGGCGGCCTCAGCGGCGGCGGGGGCTTCCTTTTTGGCGGGGGCCTTCTTGGCAGCCGGCTTGGCGGCGGCAGTCTTGGGCTTGCAGGCGCGGCGGGCGGGCTTCTTCACGGCCTCGACCGCATCGGCGGCGACCTTGGCGGCAGCGTCAGCCACATCGGAAGCGGTGTTGACCGCATCGCTGGCCACGTCGGCAGCGACCTTGGCGGCGTCGGCGGCCACATCGGCCACAGCGCCGGCGGCAGCCTTGGCGGCGTCGGTGATGTTCTCGGCAGCGGCCTCCAGGTCAGCCTTTGCCTTGGCGGCCTTTGCCTTGGCACTGGTCTTGGGCTTGCGGGTGACCTCGGTGATCGTCCACAGCTGGTTGTCGCCGCCCACATCGCTCCAAATCTGCAGGGCGGCGCCGTTGTCATTGTTCATGCCGACCACGTCCAGGCACTTGCCGGCCAGGTTGGACTTGATCTTGGAGCGGCCGTCGTTGACCGGCTCCACGACCCAAAGCTGGCTGCTGGCGCTGGCGCCCTCCCACTGATGGACGCGGGTGCCGTCGGTGACGCCGCTGCAGTCCAGGTCCATCATCTTGCCGGTAAAGCGGTTCTTGATGCGGTAGACGCCCTCGCCCGCGCGGACGAAGCCCCACTGCTGCCACTCGGCGTTGACGTTGTCCCACAGCTGGATCTTGGCGCCGTTGTCGGTATTATAGTCGGCGACCTCAACGACCTTGCCGTTCGCGGCGGTGATGGTGTAGAACTTATCTTCAGCGATCACAGTCTGGGCCACTTTCTTGGTAGTTTTCTTGACAGCCATTGCTGTTTCCCTCCTAAAAGGTATACGTGTTCAATTTCTCCTGCGCCGCCGCCCGGCAGGCTGTCCGGGCCTGTGCGGCGCATCCCTTCTGTCGGCGGCAGTTAGCCGTCCGTACAGTGGTATTATAGCCAAATTTTTCATGACCGTCAAGTTTTAGACGTTTTGACGGCGTTTTGCACAAAATTGCCGGGAACGCGGCCTGCGCTCCCGGCAATTTTCAGGTATTTCTGGCAGAAATCCGTCCGCCGCGGCGGAAACGGCGCTGTGCCGATCATTCCGGAGCCTTCATGCTTTCCACCATGGAAATGCGCTTGAGCTTGCGGCTCATCATCAGGTTGACGATCAGGCTGAACAGCATGGTCAATGCCAGCGAATAGACAAAACTGGACGGGTCGATGGTGCGGCCGAACATGACCGCGTCCACCTCGACGGTGTAGATGACAAACCGGTGCAGCGCAATGCCGCCCACCAGGCCGAACAGCGCGCCGATGATGGTCAGGGCCACCGTCTCGCGCATGACGTAGGCGCTGACCTCCCGGTCGTAGAAGCCCAGCACCTTGATGGTGGCGATCTCCTTGACGCGCTCGGCCACGTTGATGTTGGTCAGGTTGTACAATACCACCAGCGCCAGCACCGCCGCGCAAACAACGATCATGACCACCACCGCGTTGATGGAGTTGAGCATGTTGAGCACCTGGGTCATCATATCCTCGGTAAAAGTCAGGCTGGCCACCTCGTCCATGGCCAAAAGTTCGGACGAGATCGCGTCGCGGGCCTGCTGCGAGTCGTCGGACAGCTGGGACAGGATGTTGTTCCACTCCGGCTCCTGGCCAAAGGCGTCCGCATAGGTGGCGGCGCTCATGTACACATAGTTGGAGACGTAGTTCTCGCAGACGCCGCTGACGGTAAAGCTGCCCTCCACCTCGTCGCCGTTGACCAGCGTGACGGTGTCCCCTGCTTTCACGTCCAGCAGCTCGGCCAGCTTTTCGGTCAGCACCACGCCGGTCTCGCCCAGCGGGGTGGGCTGGCGGCTGGTGCGCTCGTGCATGTCGATATACTCGTTCAGGGCGGCGGCGTCCTGGGGCACCATCAGATAGACGTCGGCGGTGGAACCGTCGGACACTTCCTGGGTGGTGGCTTCGGTCATGGTGGCCAGAGAGTTGGTCACCGCGCCATTGCTGCCGCCGTCAAACAGATAGTCGTACACCGGGCCGGACTGGGTGTCCTCGCCATGGGTCACCGCCGTCATCAGGTCGTACTGGCTGACGTCGGTGTACTGTTTGACCATGATGCCGTTGATGGAGTCCGAGATGCCGAAGCCGGTGACCAGCAGCGCCGTGCAGCCCGCCACGCCGATGACGGTCATCCAGAACCGCCGCTTGTAGCGGAACAGGTTGCGGCAGGTGACCTTGTAGGTAAAACTGAGCCGCCGCCACAGCGGGCGGATGCGCTCCAGCAAGATACGCTTGCCCGCCTTGGGGGCGCGGGGGCGCATCAGGTCCGCGGGGCTTTCCTTCAGCGAGGAGCGGCAGGTGGCGATGGTGACCGCCAGCGTGCACAAGATCAGCGAACCGCCGGCAAACAGCGCGTAGCCCCACCGCCAGACCGGGTGGAACGCCGGCACATAATACATCATGGCGTAGGCGTACCAGATGACCGACGGGAACACCGTAAAGCCGAACGCCAGCCCGAACAAAGCGCCCAGCACGGCGGCCGTCATGGCGTACAGGATGTACTTGCGCATAATGGCGCCGTTTGCGTAGCCCAGGGCCTTCATGGTGCCGATCTGCAGGCGTTCCTCCTCGATCATGCGGGTCATGGTGGTGGAGACCACCAGCGCCGCCACCAGGAAGAAGAACAGCGGGAACACCCCGGCCAGCGCCTCCACCTTGGTGACGTTGCCGGCAAAGGAGTTGTAGCTGACGTTGTTGTCCCGGTCCCAGACGTACCAGTTGGGGAACTCGATGGCGTCCAGGTCGGCCTGGGCGTCCTCCAGCTCGGCGCGGGCGTCGGCCAGCTCCTGCTCTGCGTCGGCTTTGGCGTCGGCGTACTCGATCTCGCCGTCGGCCAGCTTCTGGCGGTTTTCCTCAATGGTGGCGCGGGCGTTGTCCAGCTCGGCGCGGGCGTCCGCCAGCTGGGCGTAGGCGTCGGCGATCTGCCGTTTTGCATCGTCCAGCTGCACCTGCCGGTCGGTCAGGGTGGCCCAGCCCTCGTCCAGCTGGCGCTTGCCGTCCTCCAGCTGACGTTTGGCGTCATAAAAAGCCGTTGCCTGCTCGTGGAAGGTCGCCCATCCGGCGTCCAGTTCCGCCTTGCCGGCGTCCAGCTGCGCCTTGGCGTCCGCCAGCTGCTGCTCGGTCTGCTCCAGCAGCCTGGCCGTTTCTTCCAGCTGGATGCGGCTGGCCTCCAGCACGGGGGCGTTGGCGTCCAGCTCCGCCTTGGCGGCGTCCAGCCGGGCGCGGGTGGCCTGCAGGGCGGCATCCGAGAACAGCGCCCTGGCTTCCTCCTTCGTTTCGGCCGCGCCGGAGTCGATGATGGCCTGCACGCCGGCGTCAAGGCCCTTCTGGGCGGTGTTCAGCAGCTTCAGCTGCTCCAGTTGCGCCCGGTCCTCGTCCAGCTGCTCCAGCCGGGGCAGGATCAGGCTTTCCGCCAGCGCGACCAGCGTCTCGTTTTCGATGTCCAGGTCAAATCCCAGTTCGGCCGCAGCCGCCTGCAATCCCAGCAGCCATGCATGGCGCGCTTCCTCATAGGCCTGCTTCAGACGGTCAAGTTCCTCGTCCGAAACTCTGGCCTCCGCCTGCCCGGCGCCGCCGGTTTCCTCCTGTGCGGGCGGCGCCGCCTCCCCCTCGCCGGACGCATCGGAACCGGCCGCATACGCTGCGGTCTCGCTGGTGGAAACCGCCAGCGGCTCCGGGGCGGCGGAAGGTTCGGGTGTCGGGGTCGGTTCCGGCTGCTGCGCCAGCGCTTCTTCGTAGGCGGCTTTTGCGGCCTGCTCGGCGTCATGCAGTTCCTTCAGCCGGGCCAGCTCGTCCAGCATGGCCTGCGTTTCGGCGATGCCTTCGTCCGAGAACAGCGCCCGCGCCGCCGCCTCGTCCGCCGCGGCGCCGCTGTCGATGATGGCCTGTATCCCCGCCGTAACGGCGTTGTCCGCCTGGTTCAGCAGTTCCAGCTGGGCATACTGCTCCTCGCCGGCCTCGTACTGGGCCAGGCCGTCGTCGTAAGCCTTTTTGCCCTCCTGATACTGGGCCAGACCGTCCTCGTACTGCTTTTTCCCGTCCTCATACTGAGCCAGGCCGTCCTCGTACTGTTTCAGGCCGTCGTCGTACTGCTTCTGGGCGTCCTCCAGCCGCTGCTGGCCCTCGTTGAGTTGTTTCTCGGTGTCGGCCAGCTGCGCGGCGCCGGATTCGTATTCCGCCTGCGCGTCGATCAGCGCCTGCCGGCCTTCCGCCATCTGGGCTTCGCCGTCGGTGATCAGCTGTTCGTTGTCCTGTACCTCGGCCAGCCCGTCGGCGTAGTCCTGCTCGCCGTCCAGGTACTCCTGCTCGCCGTCGGCCAGCTCCTGCCGGCCTTCCGCCAGCTCCTGGGCGGCGTCGGCCAGCTCCTGGTCCGCCTCGGCCTTGCCGTCGTAGTATTCCTGCCAGCCGTCGTCGATCTCGGCCTGGGCCTCGCCCACCACCTCGTCGTAGCGGGCCTGGCAGCGCACCTCCTCGATGGCCTCCACCCGGTCGGCCACCGTATCCACCAGCGCGCTGTACTCGTCGTCAAAGCTGTGCAGGCCGGCGGCGCCGTCCACCGTCAGGTAGGCTTCGGTGTAATAGTCGGTGGCAAACGCCGCGTCCGGCACGTACAAAATCACCTGCACGGCGCCGCTGCCCACGCTGGCCGGCTCCCGCTCAAACGAAAAATAGTAGGTATCATGCACGATGCCCACCACAGTGAAGGTGGTCTCGTTCATGGTGTCGCTCAGATTTTCGTTGTCCGGGTCCAGCGTCAGCGTGTCGCCGATGTCGTAGCTGCGGTTCAGCGTGTCCACGCCGGCCTCCACCACGCACTCGTTGGGGTTTTCCGGCCAGCGGCCGTCGGCCAGGGTCAGCCGGTTGATGACGTCCTCCCCCTCCGGGTCGGCGGGCAGGCTGTGCACGCGGCAGACCAGCTCGCTGCCGTCCTGGTCCACCAGCAGGTCGGCGGACTTGCCGCCCTGCGCCTTTGCCACGCCGTCCACCTGCTCCAGCGCCGCCACGTCATCCTCGGTCAGGCCCAGGGTGGACACCACCCGCAGGTCGAACAGATTGCCGCCGTCCAGGTACTCCTCCATGGAATCCTCCATGTCCGGGGTGGTGGACAACAGCCCCGCCAGAAAGCCCACGCCCAGCGCCACGATGGCAAAAATGGCGATGAACCGGCTTTTGCTGCCCTTAAAGGTGCGCAGGATATTTTTTTGGTAACTGTTTGCCATTACCATTCGATCCTTTCCACCGGCGTCGGGTCAGGGTTTGTCCTGATCTCGATGACCCGGCCGCTGTTGATGCGGATGACCCGGTCGGCCATGGCCGCCAGGGCGCTGTTGTGGGTGATGACGATGACGGTGCGGCCCTTTTGCCGGCAGGTGTTCTGCAAAAGCTCCAACACCTGCTTGCCGGTCTTGTAGTCCAGCGCGCCGGTAGGCTCGTCGCACAGCAGGATCTTGGGGTTTTTGGCCAGCGCACGGGCGATGGCCACCCGCTGCTGCTCGCCGCCGGAAAGCTGGGCGGGGAAATTGTCCTTGCGGTGGGCAAGGCCCACCTCGTCCAGCACCAGGTCGGCGTCCAGCGGGTCGCGGCAGATCTCGCTGGCCAGCTCGACGTTTTCCCGCGCGGTCAGGTTCTGCACCAGGTTGTAAAACTGGAACACAAACCCCACGTCATAGCGGCGGTACTCGGTCAGCTGGCGGTCGTTGAATTTGCTGACGCAGGCGCCGTCCAGCAGGATGGTGCCCTCGTCGCAGGTATCCATGCCGCCCAGCATGTTCAGCACGGTGGTCTTGCCCGCGCCGGAAGGACCGAGAATGACGCAGAACTCGCCTTTCTCGATGGTGAAACAGACATGGTCGGCGGCGGCGATGCGGGTGTCGCCCATCTGGTAATATTTGCAGACATTGTCAAAGGTGACAAAGGCGGTTTGCTCTGGCATGGCAGGCTCCTTTTCCGCGTCAGCGAGAAATGAACGGGTGTCGAAAATTTTACAGGATATTTTGAGTATAACAGCTGTTTCTGAACAATTTTTGAATTTTCGGACGGCGATACCGTCAAAAATTTGTGAAATCTGCTTATTTTGCGCCCGCATTTTTGGCGGGCACACACTATGAACAGCTGTTGATTTTCTTACTGGTTTTATTATAATGAAAGGAAAAAGCAATCTCAATCGTTAAACCTCAGCGGAACGTCGAATAATGAACAGTTGTTTATTTTCTGTTGAGTAACTCGTAAAAAATTCACAAATGCGGCCGGCCGCCGGGCCGCCTGCACGGCCGGAGAACCGTTGGAAGGGGGATACCATGGCCGAACCAAAAACCGACCTGCGGGTGCTGAAAACGCAGGAGAGCATCCGCCGCGCTTATCTGGAACTGCTGCGGGACCACAGCGCCAAGGAGATCACGGTGGCGCAGCTGTGCCGGCGGGCGCGCATCAACCGGGGCACCTTTTACCTGCATTACCGGGATACCCAGGACCTGCTGGATTCCATCGTCCGGGACCTGGTGGAGGAACTGGCCGCGGTCATCCGCAAATATCCGCCCCAGCAGCTGAAGGACAATCCCTTCCCCGTCATCTACGAAGCCTTTTCCGCCTTTGCCCGGCACGCGGATTTCCTGCCTTTTTTGCAGGCCAACGGCAACCCGGAGCTGCTGGACAAGCTGAAGGAACTGATCGGCGAGATGCTGAACACCGAATGGCTGCCCATGCACAGCGACCAGAAGCCGGAGGATTACCCCTACATCAACGCTTTTATCGTCTCCGGCACCATCGAGGTGTTCAAGGTCTGGGTGCAGGGCGGCATGCAGAAAAGCGCCCGCGACCTGGCCGCCCTGATCGAGCGCCTGGCGCTGGAGGGCATCCACTGAGGGCGTATGCTTCCATCCGCCGCAATGCCGCCCGTCAAACCGTTGCCGCCGCAACTGCCCGGCGGCAATTGCCATGATACAGTGGCATTGTTTGAGAAATGTTAAAATCACGCTGTCGTTTTATGCACGGCAAATTCCAAGGAGGGCTGCATGCAATGAGAGATATCACCTTCCCCACAGCGGACGGATGCTTCAACTACCGTGTCTGCGGCGTCCTCCTGTCCGGCGGCAAGATCCTGGCCATGCGGGACGAGCATTCCCCCTATTACTATCTGCCCGGCGGCAGGGTGCACGTGGGCGAGACCGCGGAAGCCGCCATCCTGCGGGAACTGCAGGAGGAACTGCAGATCGCGCCGCGCATCGTCCGCCCGCTGTGGTTGAACCAGGCGTTTTTCACCGAGGACGCCACCCGGACAAACTACCACGAACTGTGCCTTTACTTTTTGATCGACGGGTCCGGTTCCGGTCTGCCGGCCGCCGGGACGTTTACCCGGCGGGAGGGGATCCACGGCGCAGTTTTGACCTTTGAATGGCTGGAGCTTGCCAGCCTGAAGGACGCCTATTTTTACCCCGCATTTTTGAAGGAGGCCGTTTTTCACCTGCCGGACTGCCTCACGCTCCGCACCGAGCAGGAGTGACAGCCGCAGTCCGGACATTTTTTGAACAGGAGGTTTTTTCCATGAAAGTCATCATCATCGGCGGTGTGGCGGGCGGCGCGTCGGCCGCGGCGCGGCTGCGCCGGCTGGACGAGCAGGCCGAGATCGTTCTGCTGGAACGCGGCCCCCACATCTCCTTTGCCAACTGCGGCCTGCCCTACTATGTGGGCGGCGTCATCACCGACCGCGCGGCGCTGACGCTGCAAACGCCGGAAAGCTTCCGCCGGCGGTTCGGCATCGACGTGCGGGTGAACAGCGAGGCCGTCGCCATCGACACCGCCGCCAAAACCGTGACGGTGCAGGGCCCCGACGGCAGCTATACCGAGGCTTACGACAGCCTGATCCTCTCCCCCGGCGCAGCGCCGGTGGTGCCGCCGCTGCCTGGGCTGGACGACCCGCGGGTGTTTACGCTGCGCACCATCCCCGACGCGGTGCGCATCCGGGAGTATATCGACGCAAACCGCCCCAAGCGGGCGGTGGTGATCGGCGGCGGGTACATCGGCGTCGAGATGGCCGAGAACCTGGTCCACGCAGGCGTCAAAACCGCCATTGTGGAGCTGAGCGACCACCTGATCGCCCCGCTGGACTACGACATGGCCTGCGAGGTGCATCAGTACGCCCGCAGCCAGGGGCTGGACCTGATCCTGAAAAACGGCGTGCAGGCGGTGGAGCCTGCCCCGGACGGCAGCCTGCGGGTGCGGCTGAACAACGGCGCGCTGGACGCCGACCTGGTCATTTTGTCGGTGGGCGTGCGGCCGGACACCGCGCTGGCCAAAGCCGCCGGGCTGGAACTGACTGCCAAAGGCTGCATCGTGGTGGACAGCCATATGCGCACCAGCTCCCCCGGCGTCTACGCGGTGGGCGACGCGGTGCAGGTGACGGATCTTGTCACCGGGCAGCCGGGCTTTGTGCCGCTGGCCGGCCCCGCCAACAAGCAGGGACGCATCGCGGCGGACAACATCTGCGGCATTGCCAGTGAGTACAAGGGCACGCAGGGGTCCTCGGTGCTGAAGGTGTTCGGCATGACGGTGGCCATGACCGGCGTCAACGAGCGCGCCGCCAAGGCCGCCGGGCTGGATTACGACAAGATGTACACCTTCAACAACTCCCACGCCGCCTACTACCCCGGCGCCAGCGGCATCTCGATGAAGGTGTTGTACGAGAAAGCCACCGGCCGCATCCTGGGCGCCCAGCTGGCAGGCTTTGAGGGGGTGGACAAGCGGTGCGACGTGCTGGCCACGGCCATCCGCGCCGGCATGACCGCCGCCGACCTGACCGAGCTGGAGCTGTGCTACGCGCCGCCCTACGGCTCGGCCAAGGACCCGGTGAACTACGCCGGCTACGCCATCGAGAACGCCCGCGCCGGGCTGGTGCGCACCCTCCACTGGCACGACGTGGCCGCCCTGCCCCGCGACGGCAGCGTGACGCTTTTGGACGTGCGCACCCCCGCCGAGTACGCCGCCGGCCACATCGACGGCTTTGCAAACCTCCCGCTGGACGAGCTGCGGCAGCATATCGGCCGGCTGGACCCGGCCAAACCGGTCTGCCTGCACTGCCACAGCGGCCTGCGCAGCTACCTGGCCTGCCGCATCCTGGCCGGGCACGGCTTTACCTGCTATAACCTGACCGGCGGCTACCGCTTTTACCGCCTGGTTGCCGGCGAGACAAAGGCCGCCGAGGCCCCCTGCTACCCCGCCGGCTGACCCCGTCTCACTCGTCCAGCGTCGGGTCGTTTTGCCCCGTCGTGTCCAGGAACACCACCGAGCCTTTGCGCACCTGTACGCCGGCCAGCGGATACTGGGCCACCACCCGCTCGGCGTCGCCGTCGATATGGGCTTCCAGCCCGTACTCCTTCAGTTTGAGCGCGGCGGCCCCGGTGCGCCAGCCTGTCACGTCGGGGACCTGGGCAAACAGCTTCTCCATCTCCGCCTCGGTATAATGCGGTTCGATCCCCAGGTACGGCAGCGCTTTTTCCAGCACCTCGGCGCAGACCGGGGCGGACAGCGCGCCGCCGGAGGTGGTCCAGCTGTGGGGTTCGTCCAGGCAGACCAGCACCGCCAGCTTTGGGTCGTCGATGGGCGCCACCGCCACAAAGCTGGCGATGCGGGCGCTGGCGTCCTCGCTGTCCAGTTTTTGGCTGGTCCCCGACTTGCCGCCCACCCGGTAGCCCGACACCGCCGCATTTTTGCCGGTGCCGTCGGTGACAACGCCCTCCATCAGCGTGCGCATGGTGGCGGAGGTCTCCTCCGAGATGACCTGCGCTTTCACAGTGGGCGCAGTCTCCCACAGCGTCACGCCGTCGGCGTCCTCCGCCCCGGCCACCACATAGGGCTGCATCAGCCTGCCGCCGTTCACGATGGCCGACACCGCCGTCAGCATCTGCAGATAGCTGACCTTGCTGCTCTGCCCGAAAGAACAGCTGGCCAGCTCCACCGGGCCCGCCTGATACAGGATTTTGGACCGCGCCGCTCAGGCGCAGCCGGTATTCGCCGGTTTGGCCCATTGCCCCTGCGGCAGGCCCGGATTTGCCAGTGCCCCCGCAGGCCGCCCCCGCACTGATCCAAAAAAGCCGCCGCACCGGGATTTCCGGTACGGCGGCTTTTGTATGGTATCCGCTTATACGGTCATTTTATCTGCCGCGGCGGCGCAGAAGGACCAGTCCGGCCAGGCCGCCCAGCGAGAGCGCCGCAAGCACCGCCCACAACGCAAGGTCGGCGGCGTCCGCCGTCTGGGGCACAGCCGGCGTTACGGCCTGCGTCCCGGGCGCAGCGGTAGGCGCGGGTGTGGACTGGGGTTGGCCCCAGGTTCCGTTTGCAATGGCCTCCGCGATCTCGGGATGCTCGCTGCCCGGCGTGGCAGCCGGCTGCTGCGTCTGCTCCGAACCGCCGCCCGGCTGGTCGGGGTCGGTCGGCTGGTTGGGGTCGGTGCCCGGTTCAACAGGCTCCAGCGCCGCAATGGCGTCCAGGATAGCCTGCGCCATGGCGTCCACCTTTTCCTGCCCGGACCGGCCAAAGCCGTACTGCACCGCATCCACGGCCTGCTGCAGCGCCCGGACGCTCTCCGGGGTGTAACCGGTCAGGTCGGCGGGGACCCGGGCCAGGGCTTCCTCCACCTTGCTGTAATCGGCGGGGGCGTCATAGCGGAAGGCAAACGTGGTGGACTTGCCGGCGGCGTCTGTGACGGTGACCGCGTTATCGCCCTGGACCAGCAGGCTCACATCCGGCGCATAGACACCGGCGGTCTCGCCGGGCTGCCAGGCAGCGTCCTGCCGGCCGTTCACCGTCACCGAGGCGATCCCCTGGGCGTCGCTCAGGTCCAGCAGCACTTTTGTGTACGCATCGCCATACTGCTCCGCATCCGCGGACATGGCGACCACAGGCGGGCAGTTGACCCGGTAGGTCAGCGTGTCCGCATCCCAGTACAGCTCAACGCCCTCGGGCGCATTGACCAGGAGGTAATCGGTCATATTCCGGTTGCTGTTGCGGGGCGCAGCCACCAGCGCATGGCCGTCCGTCAGCTGCCCGTCCGCATAGACCGGGACCTGCTGGTTCGAATGGCTGTACCGTTCCTCCACGGTCAGCGTGGCGTCGGCGGGCACCCAGACTTCAAAGGCGTCGTTTGTCGTAACCGAGAGCCGCGACACCGTCGCGTCGCCGGTCAGCACCAGGCCGCCGGTCCTGTCGGAATCGGTGCGGATGGTGCCCAGGTATGTGGCGTCGCCCGATGCGGCGACCCAGCTGCCGTTCAGTTCCAGGCCAGCAATGTTTTCCACCTTTCCGGCCAGGTCGACCGGTTCCTCCCGGCTGCCAAAGCCGGTCAGGATCAGGTCGGTCAGCCGTGTGCCGATGCTGCTGGTGGTGCCGGTGACTTTGCCAAACGACACCCCGTCGCTCATAAAGACAATATCCAGCCAGCGGGACCCGGAAACATCCGCAATGCTGCCAACGCTGCCGCTGGCAGTCTCCGCGAAGGTGATGGCCTTCTCCCCGCTTCCGCTGCGAATGTATTTCAGTGTGGCGCCGCCCATATCCAGCGCGACGTTTTGCAGGGTAAGCGAGTTCCGAACGCTCAGGGTATCGCCCTCGGCCAGCGCCAGCGTGTGGCCGCCGCCGTCAAACACCAGCGCCACGTCGGGCAGAGCGGTGGCTGCGGGCAGGGTCAGGTCGGCGTTCAGCGTAACGGTGCAGGTTTCGGCGCTGCCGTCCGCCTTTTCCAGCGCCGCCGCAGCCTCCTGCCAGCTGGCAAACTGGATGCCGCTGCCGAAGCTGCCGCCGCTCAGGGTAACGACCGGGTTTTCCACCGTCACCGGCATCAGGGTGTAATTGCCGTCCGCGTCAGGCAAAAGCGCCAGCCCCTCCAGCGGCTGTGCCAGGACAAAGGAGTCCAAAGCGCCTTTGGCGGCCTTGACCAGCACCGCGCCCTCGGCCGCCATCTGGCTGCCGGAGAAATGGATCTGCGTCCTGCCGGAGACCTGGCCGTTGATGGTCAGCCTGCCGCTCTTGACGGTCAGATCCGCGGTGACGCCCTCGGCCACCTGCCAGCCCTTCACGCTGGCGTTGGGCATGCTGCCGGTCAGCGACAGGCCGCCGCCCTGGCGCACCTCAATGGCGCCCCAGCTGGCGGCGTTGTCGGCCACCAGCCAGGAGTTTTCCAGCACCAGCGCTCCGCTGCTGTTGCTGACCGCGGGGAAAGCGGTCCTGCCGGCGGGCGCCTCCAGGCTGCCGTAGCCCTGCAGGATCACAGTCATCTTGTTTTTGCTGGTTCCGGCAATGCCGTCGATCACATCGTCGCTCACCGGCGCCTTGACCCGCACCGTGCAGCCGGTGGAAACGCTGGCGTCGATCTTCTCCAGCGTGCCGGTCACCGTGCCCTCCACCGTGACCGCGGCCCCCTCGCCGGTGATGCGCAGATAGGTTTTGGGCATGTTCAGTTCCACGTTGTCCAGCGTCAGGTCGGCCGCCGCATACACGTAGTTGCGGGTTCGGCTGTCGCCGGCAGCAAGCGTGTGGCCGCCGCCCTGGATGGTCAGCGCCTTTGCAGGCAGTTCCACCACGTCATACGCGCCGGAAACGGCGTTGGCTTCCAGCGCCACATCGTCCAGCAGCGTGACGGTATAGCTGTCCGCAGCGCCTGCGGCGATCGCGGCAAAGGCGTCCGCCATGGACACGTATTCGCCCAGGCCCTCCACGCGGACGGCGGGTTCCGGGATGGCGACCGGCTCGCCGTTCGCATTGGTCAGCGACACTTCGCTGTCTGCGGGCAGGCTCAGGCCGGAACCGGTCAGTTCCGTGCCCTCAAACCCGGCCAGCCGGAAGCTGCCAAAGGCGCTGCCGGTGACTTTCAGCGCCGCGCCGTCGGCAATGCGCAGTTCGCCGCTGCCGGACAGCGTCTCGATCTCAGCGGCCCGGTTCACCGTCAGGCCGCCATCCTGCAGCACCACTTCGGCCGCATCGCCCAACTGTCCCTGAAAGGCCTCGCCGCCGTCCGCTTCCAGATAGGCCCCGTCCAGCACCACCGTCTCAAAGCCGGACAGATTGGGCAGGTCGTAATAATAGTCGCTGCGGCCCACATTGGCAAAGGTGACGGTCGCCCCGTCGCCGACGCCGGTCAGTTGTACCTGCCGGCCGCCGCCGAAGCTGCCGCCGGGCAGCTGCTCGTCAAAAGTCAGGTCGCTGCCGCGGATCTCGGCAAAGCCAAAGCTGCCGCCGTCCACCATAGCAAAGGCGTAGTCGCCGGCGACCAGGGTGGTCAGCGTATCCTCGTCCGGGTTGATGTTGGTGATGTTCTCAATGGTCAGCGGCGCTTGCAGCGTCAGGGTATCGGGCAGATCCACGCTGGCGCCGGCAAAGTTGATGACGGTGGCCTTGTTGGGCGCCACGTCGCCCGCCCACTCGATTAGCGTGCTGCCGCTGCTGGCGGTGCGGATCTGGAACGGCCCCGCGTCCTCGGACTCATTGATGGCCGCGATCGCGTCGTTCAGCGTGGCATAGCCGGTCATGGCGCCGGTGCTGTCCGTAACGGTGGCCAACGCGCCCTCCTCGCCGCCAAGCAGCTGGACTTTCACGTCCCTGCCGTCAAACACTGCGGCGTAATGCTCCACATCCTCCTGGACGCCCAGGTTAAGGGTAACATTTTTGGTGCTGCCAAAGGTGGCAGCCGCCAGCGCGGTGCTGCTGATGTCGCCCGGCAGGTTCAGCGTAAAGCCGTCCGGCATGTTGTTCAGCAGGTTCGCCTGGATGCCCGTGCCGCTGACGTTATAAATCGTCAGTTCCTGGATGCTGGAACCGGCAAAGGGGCTGTTGTTGTACCGGCTGGACAGGTTCACCGCCGGGATGCTCAGCCGGGTCAGGCTGGTGCATCCCGAAAAGACGCCCGCTTTCTGCATGTTGGTGACCGTATCCGCCGCAAACTGCACGCTGGTCAGCGCGGTGCAGTCCCGGAAGCAGTTTCTTCCAATGGACTTGACGCTGCTGTCGGTCATATCGACGGAAGTCAGCGCCGTGTTGCCGCTGAACGCCCCGTCTGCCAGCTCGGTCACATTGTACCTGCCGCCGGCATACTCGACACCGTCCGCCAGCACCAGCGCACCGCTGTAAGCCGTGCCGTCGGTCAGCGTCAGCTCGCCGCTGGCATTCTCGGCGGGCAGGCCGGTCACCTCGTACTGGACGCCGTCAATGGTGATGGTATCTCCTTCCTGCGGGGCGGTCTGCTGCTGCGTCTCGGCCGTCTGCGGCTGCAGCGCAAGGGCCTGCGGGGCGGCGGGTTCCTGCACAGGGGCAGGCGTCGCAGCGGTCTCTGCGGTTTCCTGTTCGGTCGGCGTTTCCGGCGCAGCCGCCGCGGGGGCCGCCCGCTCCGGCGTCGCGGCCTGGACCGCGGCGGGCTGGTCCGCCTGCGCGGCCAGGGCCGGCGTCGGCAAAACGCCCGCCGCCATCGAAAGCGACAGCAGCAGCGCCATCGGTCTGGTCAAACCGGGTTTGCGTTTCACAAAATCCACTCCTTTACTGTTGCGGGGCGGTCAGGGCCCGGGCGCTCCGGTATCAGCCGCGGGCATGGACCGCCATCTAAAAACTATGATACCGGGGATTTGCCCGGCGCGAAACCATGCCGCGGTCATATCTGCGTAAAACTTTGGTATATTCTGTCGGAGCGCGCCGCCCGCTGCGGCGGGGATATAAATATGGTGAACCTGCGGCGGCAGGCGGCAGGGTGTGAAACGCGTTGTATTGTTACTCTCGATAGATAAAGCGTTGAACCCCCCTGCCGAGATCGCCCAATCGCCGCACTGCATTTGTGGAATATATTTTCGACTATTTGCTCAACAAAAATCAGCGCAGGCAGCTTTTCGGCCGCCTGCGCTGCAGGTCATTCTGTTTGTCTGGAGCATCGCACCGTCAGGCGGGTCTGGCCGCTCAGGGTGCAGGTGAACAGCGTCAGGTCCCAGTCGCCGCCGGTCATCTCCTCAATGGCCGTGGGCGACAGGACTTCGGTTTCCGCCACCCGGTAAGTCAGGACGCTGCCCTCCGCGTCGGTAAAGCGCACCTCGTCGCCGGGCTGCAGGGTATCCAGCTGGCCAAAATGACTGCGGTAGTTGTGCCCGGCGATCACCAGATTTCCCGCCGTGGTCCCGGCGTACCGGCAGGGAGCGATCCGCAGCTTGTCGTAGTCCCAGTCGGCCATGACCGGCAGGGTCAGCCCCAGCGCGGGGAAATCCAACGTCCCGATATACTCGTTGCCGTCGATCCAGACGGTGGGCATTTCATCGGCGGGCGCCTCCCCGGCCGGCGTTTCTGCCCCGGGCATGGCGGACAGGATCTTCTGTGTGCCGGCCGCCGCCCGGCCGTTGTCCCAGATGTTATAGGCGCACAGCAGCAGGGCCGCCGCGATCAGCAGCAGCCCGACGGACGTCCATACGCTGGTATGTTTTGCGTTAGCTTTCATGGTCGTTTTTGCGCTTGCGGCGGGTGCGGAGCCAGCCGACGCCCACAAAGATCACGCCAAGCGCCAGCAGCAGCGGCACCGGCCACCAGAGCTGGCCCGTCTGGGGAAGGCTCCCGCCTGCCGGCGCGCCCGGGGCGGGCGTCCCGCCCGGCTGGCCGGGCTGCTCCGTCCCTGCCGGCGGCGGGCTTTCCTGCCAGGTGTTGGTCACGGTAAAGATCTGCCCTTCCTGCTCCACCGACACGGCAAACCCTTCGGGGCAGTTTTCCTCCGTCACCTGCCACAGGTGGCCAGGCTCAGAGGTCCAAGTGCAGCTCCAGCCGTTCAGGGCGCTCAAGGTCACGGTGCGGTCCGGCCTGCCGTCGCACAGCAGCTGCAGCGTAATGCTCAGCGGCCGGCGGGAGTCGCCGCCCTGCCAGACCTTTACGGCGCGGTACTCCACCGGTTCCGGTTCCACGGCGGCCTCCTCGGCCTTGACCGTCACCACCGTGTCGCCCTGCACGTGGATCAGGACAGGCACCGGCAGATACATCATGTCGTCCTGCCGCACCGTCTCGCCCACAGCCAGATACAGCCCCTCTTCCAGCGCCGAAAAGCGCACGCTGCCGCCCGCCACCCGGTCGGAGGCGGCCGTCTCCAGGCTGTCGCGCATGGCGTACGCGGCCAGCGTCTCGGCGGCGGCGCGCCACTCGGCGGCGGTGCTGTCCTCGCCGGGCAGCTCCACCGGGTAGGCTGCAAAGTCGTCGGTGGGCTGCCACCCGGCGTCCGCCTCGGCGGCCACATGGTACAGGTCAAAGCGGACGTTTTCCCGCTCGTGGTACAGGGTCAGGCTTGCGCCGCCCGCGGCCGCGGCCGGCAGGGCCAGCATCAGGGCCAGCATCAGGGCCAGCGCCAGGGCCAGCAGGCCGCTAAGCGTTATCGTCTTTGCGTTCCTCATGTTGTTCGATCGTTTCCTCCCGGGTTGGATTCGTCTGTTTCCTGGGCCGGTCTTTCCGGCCGCGGGCCCGGCGCAGGCGGCGGATGACGCCAGCAACGCCGCAGACCAGCAGGATCAGCGCGGCCAGCAGCAGCGCCAGCAAAATGCCGCGCTCAGCCGCCGACAGCCCTGCGGCAGCGCCGCCGGCGGCCGTCTCGGCGGTGGCGGGGGTCTCGACGCGTCGGCCGCGCACCAGCAGGCGGTGGGTATTCACGCCGTAGGGGGTACAGGTGTAAAGCGTGACCAAGTCCTCGCCGGGGACGATCTGCAGCGGTTCCAGCTCCTCGGGCAGGGTGACCAGGATCTGGTCGACCTTATAGGTCAGCACACGGTCCAGGATGGACAGCGAAAAGGTATCCCCCTCTTCCAGCTGGTCCAGGTCTGTGAACATTTTGGCGCGCACCAGACCGTTGTGCGCGGTCAGCACGCAGTGGGTGCCGGGGCCGCCGGTGGGCAGGCTGGTGCCGATCCAGAAGCCTGCGCCGGCCTGCAGGGCCTTTTCCTCGGTGCCCTGATAGATGGGCAGATGGACGTTGATCTTGGGAATGTCGATATACCCCATCATCCCCGTGCCCAGCGGGTTGAGGTATTGCGAAACATCCATCAGGTCCTGCGGCTGGCCGTCGTCGGTCACCGCGCCGGCAAAGGCGCCGGTCTCGGCCAGACGGCGGTTGTATTCCTCGGCGGCGGCCCACAGGTCCGAGTAATCGGCCTGTTCAGCCTCGGCGACCTGATTGTACTGGGCGATCTCCTGCACGGCCTGCCAGCGGGCAAACTGGTCGCTGAGGGTTGGGTACAGCATGATCCCCAGTCCCGCCAGCATCAGCAGGACGATGGCGACGGTGATCAGGCTGGGCCGCCGGGATTTTTTGGCCGGCCGGTTCGGGTTTTGCGGAGCGTTGTTTTGCATAGGCAGTGGAAATTGGGCGTAAACGCCAAAGCATGGGTTGGGGGGCCGGGCGCCGCACGGCTGGCGGCGGCCGCGGCCCGGTATCCTTCCGGGCCCCGCCGGGAGCGGGGTTCGGCGGCACGAGCAACGCCGCAGGCGCGGTACGCCTGTGGCGAAGCCCCTGCCGCCGAAACAGCGGAGACGCCAGGCGTCCCCGCCGCTTCGGGGCAGGATAGAAAGAAAGAAAATGAGCAAGCAGCTCTCGCTATGAATCAGCGATCCTGCTTCTTACGGGATTTGCGGGAAATGAACAGCAGCACGCCCGCCAGCACGACGATGGCCGCGCCGCCGATGGTGTACATCAGGGTGCCGCTGCCGCCGGTGGACGGAATGGAAGTATTGTCAAATTCGACGTGCACAACATTGTCCGCATCTGCATCGTCAGGAATAACAATTTCCAGCGGGAAGCGCATTCCCTGGCAGGTGACGACCCTGTCCATCGACGGCCGGGTCCTGGAAACGCGGTAACGGCCGCAGCCGTCCCCTTCCCCCGCGGCAAAGCTGCGGCACAGCGGGGCCGGCGTCCAAAAATCGATTTCTTCCCAATTGCGTATTTCCGGCACTTTTCTTTTCGGGGCTCTCCCCTGCCGCCCCGCAAAAAGGGAAAGACCGGCTGAAGCCCTGCACGCCAGAATGGCGTCGGGTTTCAGCCGGTCTTTTCCGGGTCTGCAAAGGCAAACGTAATGGTGATATGCTTCCGGCTGTCCACGGTCACACGGCGCACCAGCTGCTGCAGCTGCGCCTTTTCCAGATGGTCAAACCGCAAAAACTCCTGTATCTTTTTCTGCAGCAGTTGTTCCTGCCCGCTTTCCTCCTCCGCCGTCCGGAGCCGGTCCAGCTGCTTCCGGCACTGCTCCTCCTCCTGGCGAAGCGCTTGCGATATTTCGGTGAACTCCCGCTCGCTCAGGACCCCGGCCGCCTTGTCTTTATAGGCGGACAGGCGGGTCCGGCGGGCTTTTTCCAGCCGTTGCTCCAGCTTGTGCCGGATCGTTTTTGCGGCCGTTTTCTGCTGCTGCGCCCCCAGTCTGGCGCGGGCCAGCCCCCCCGGGTCCACCCTGTCTTTTGTCAGGCTGCGCAGCGCGTCCAGAACCGCCCGGACCACCACATCCTCCCGGATGCTGTGGGACGTGCAGCGATGCATGGTCGGGTCGCGGTAGTATCCGTAACAGTTCAGATACCAGTATCCGCCCCGCTTTTTGGCATACAGCGGGCTGCCGCAGTCCGCGCAAAAGGCAATGCCGGTCAAAAGATGCGGATGGTCCGTGGTTTGATATGTACGGACGCTCTGCATCTTCTGGGCCAGCGCGAAGTCCGCCCTGCTGACGATCGGCTGGTGGGTATCCGGCACGACGATCCATTCGCCGGGATCGACGCGGCGGCGTTCGTGTACCTTGTAGTTGACCGTGCGGGTAAACTGCTGCGCCATATCGCCCTGGTACGCCGGATGCGACAGGATGCGGCGGATGGCCTCGGCGTTCCACAGGCCGGTAAACTGCCGGCTTTTGTCCGTCAGTCCTTTGCTGGCCGCCGGGGACGGAACGGCTTCCCGGTTGAGGACCCCGGCGATCCTGGTCCGGCTGGCCCCGCCCAGAAACAGCGCGAAGATCCGCCGGACGATGGGGGCGGTCTCCTCATCCGGCAGCAGATGGTATTTGTCCTGCGGGTCGATGCGGTACCCGTAAGGCGCCCGGCCGGCCAGGAACTTGCCCTGCCGCTTGAGGATGTTCAGTGAAGCGCGGACCTTGGAACTGGCGTCCGCGGCATAAAAATCATTGAATACGTTTTTGAATACCGCCATCTGCTGGGCGCTGTCGGTATTCTTTGCCGAGTCGTACTGATCGTTCACCGCGATGAACCGCACGCCCATCCGCGGGAAGATCTGTTCCAGATAGCGGCCCGTCTCGGTATAGTTTCGCCCCAGCCGGGACAGATCTTTGACGATGATGCACCGCACGCTGCCGTCCATCAGGCAGGCGGCAAGTTCCTGAAACCCGGGGCGCTCGAAATCCGTTCCGGTATGACCGTCGTCCACAAACTCCCGCGTGATCCGGAAGCGATTGCGCGCCGCCCATTCGGTGAGAAAGGCGCGCTGATTTTGAATGGAATCGGATTCGGCCGCCGGGCCGTCGGCGTTGGAAAGGCGCAGATAGACGGCCGCCTCCGCCGGGGCCTGCGCGCCGGCGCTCCCGCTTTTCTTCATGGTTCACTCCTCCGCAGGGTCCCAGTTCAAATGGCTCAGCAGCTGCTCCAGGCAGGCGGTCAGGGACTGCGCGTCGTCATCGGTGGAGAAACGGATCGTAACAGACTGTGTTCCCATAATCAGCGTAACGCCCCCTTTGCAGGTTTTGCAGCCCATCCCCGCCGGCCTGCTTCATTCATAAAATACTATGCGGGCTTTGGCCGGGGTATTTCAATCGCCGGGAAAGCGGCGCTGCGGCCACATTTTTCCGCTTTTTCGCTCCGGATCGCCGGCCGGCGAGAAAAATCGCAAAAATACGGCGTATCTTCATTTGATTTTTATGGTCCAAAATCCTGTGCCAGGCCCATCTTATCGGCGGTATAATATTCGCTCCTGGCGATCTCGCCGGGCAGGTCGATGCCGGTGGCCTCCCGCAGACCGAAGGCGGCGAAATAATCGCAGAACGCCTCCTTGCCCAGCCGCGCGCCGATCTGGATAAAGCAGGGGTTGCAGCTGACCGCCAGCCCCTGGGCGAAGGTCTCCAGCCCATGGATGTGCCCGTTGGCGCAGCGGAAGCGGGTCCCCGCCACATTGATGGAGCCGGAACAGACAAACTGGCTGTCCGCCGTGCAGGCGCCGGTATCCAGCGCCGCCGCTGCGGTGATCAGCTTGAACACGCTGCCCGGCTCGTACAGGTCGCTGATCGCCTTGTTGCGCCACTGGGCCTGCTGGGCGGCCTGCAGGGCTTCGCTGCGCGCCTCGCCTTCCAGCGCGTCGACCGTATTGCGGGTCTCCTCGTCCACAATGGTGCGGGGGTCGTTGGGGTCGTAGTCCGGCTTGACGCTCATGGCCAGGATGGCCCCCGTATCCACATCCATCACAATGCCCACCGCGCGGGACTCCACATGGTGCTCCTGCACCGCGGCGGCCAGCGCGCTTTCCAGATACCGCTGGATATTGGCGTCAATGGTCAGGGTCAGCGTTGCGCCGGGGGTGGCTTCCACCAGCGTGCTGTAACTTTGGGGCATGTCGTAGCCCCAGGCATCCTTGGCGGTCAGCACGCGGCCGTTCTGACCGGTAAGGATGTCGTCGTACTCCAGCTCTAGCCCCCACAGACCGGCGTTGTCCACGTCGGTAAAGCCCAACAGCACCCCCATAAAATCGCCTTCCGGGTAGATGCGCTTGGTGTCCTGGCGGATCTGGATGCCCTCGGCGCCGTTCTCCACGCACCAGGCGCGCACCGCGTCGGCGGTCTCTTTGTCCACCCGGCGCTTGAGCAGACAGTCGTTGGAGGTGCGGTTGGAAAAAGCCGCCAAAGTCTTCTCGTAGTCGATCTCCAGGATCTCGCTCAGCGCCCGGGCGGCGGGCTGCACCAGGTCGTCGGCCAGGTCCCGGGGCGAAGCCCGGATGGTCCAGCGGGTCTCGCTGGCGGCAAGCAGGGTGCCGTCGGCAGAGTAGATCTCGCCCCGCGCGGCCGGGATCACAGTATCCCGCAGCTGCTGGTCGGCGGCGCGCTCCGCGTATCTCTCCGGGTCCAGCACCTGCAGGACAAACAGCCGGACCAGCAGCACGCCAAAACAGACGGCCGCCATGGCCAGGCAGAAAGCTCTGGTACGGCGGCGCATGTGGCGGTCCTGCTCCGGCGTGATATGCCGCGGCGCGGGCTGGCTTGTTCGACGTGGTTTCATGGACGCTCCCCCTCCCCTGCCGGGATGTGACAAAAAATATCCTCTTGCATGGGTATGCGGGGGCTGCGGCGGCTATGCCGTGCTGCCCGGCCGCCGTTTTTCGGTTTCGGCCCGCCGGGGCGGGGAGATCCGCGCCTCCCGCAACCGCCCGGCGGGCTGCACGGCGGCTCGTCCTTTCCGCTGCGGGGCAGCCTGCCCGGGCCGCCCCGGCTTGAACCGGCCGGCAATTTTCCACTTTTCCACAGCGCCCGGGACAAAGCCGCCGCTTTACCCCGCGGCGCCGCTGTGCTATACTGACCTTATTACAGAGAAAGGGGCCTCGGCATGGACCGCATCGACCGCAGGATCATCGACATTTTACAGGCCGACGCCCGCGCGCCGCTGAAGGAGATCGCCGAGCAGGTGTTTCTGTCCTCCCCGGCGGTGTCGGCGCGCATTGCCCGTCTGGAGCAGGCGGGCCTGCTGCGGGGGTATCAGGCGCAGGTGGACGCGCCGGCGCTGGGCTACGGCGTCAAGGCGTTCATCAACCTGGAGCTGGACCCCCAGCGCAAGCCGGAGTTTTACCCCTATATCGAAAGCTGCCCCAACGTGGTGGAGTGCAACTGCGTCACCGGCGATTACAGCATGCTGATCGAGGTGCTGTTTGCCTCCACCCAGGAACTGGACCACTTTATCAACCGGCTGCAGCAGTTTGGCCGCACCCACACCCAGATCGTCTTTTCCACCTGCGTGGAGCACCGCGGCGTGCCGGTAAGCCGCCCGGAGGAGGAATGACCATGGTGCGACCCTTTTCCCCCGCCGACCTGGACCGGGTCATGGAGATCTGGCTGGCCGCCAACCTGCAGGCCCACTGCTTTGTGCCGGCCGAATACTGGACCGGCAATGCCCCGCAGGTGCGGCGGCAGCTGCCGCAGGCCGAACTGCACGTGTACGAGGCCGGCGGCGCCGTGCTGGGCTTTGCCGGCCTGCAGGGGGATTATCTGGCCGGCATTTTTGTGGACGGTCCCGCCCGCGGCCGGGGCGTCGGCCGGCAGCTGCTGGACCGGTGCAAGGCGCTGCACCCTGTGCTGACGCTGCACGTCTACCGGCAGAACCCCCGCGCGGCAGCCTTTTACCGGCGGGAGGGCTTTGCCGTCGCCGCCGAGGGCGTCGACCCGGACACCGGCCAGCCGGAGCTGACCATGGTGTGGCGGCGCGGCTGAAACGCCGCGCGGAGCTTTCCGGCCGCCGCCCCCTGCCGTTTTGCCGCATCGGCTGTTTTATCCGTCTCCTGTTTACAGAAAGGACCCTGTCATGCACATCTATCGTATCCAGCGTGTATTTTATCTGACCATGGGGAAGGCTGCCTGAGGCGCGCTTTCCCGTTTTTCCACATCCGTTTCCGGGACCGCACTGCCCTCCGGCAGCCTTTTCTGAATCGTCTTGCTTTCGTTCAGAGAAGGAGGTTTTTCCGTGAAAACGATCCGTATCATGCCGGGGCAGTGCCGCGGCATGTTTGCTGTGGCGCTGTCCGTCGGCGCCGTTTACTGTGCCGTTTGCACCGTTCTGCCCACCCTGTCCGGCCGGCTGATCGATACCGTGCTGTCAGCCTCCCCCGCACAGGGGCTGCCGGCGCTGGCGGCCTTTGCCTGCGTCAGCCTGGCGCAGGCGGTGCTGGCCATCGCCGACCAGGCGGCCGGCTGCCGCTTTTTGACGCTGCTCAAGCAGCAGATGCGCAGCAAGGCTGCGGCCGCCTTGCTGTCCGGCGGCCCCGTCCCGCCCCAAAAGCGCGACGGCTTTGTCTCCTTTGTCAACAACGATATCCCCACCGTCGCGCAGCAGTATTTTTCCGCCGGGATCGACCTGGTCAAGTGCAGCGTACTGATCTTGCTGTCAGCCGGGACGCTGTTCTCGCTGCACTGGTCGCTGGCGGTCCTCAGCCTGGGATTCAGCGGGCTGCTGATGCTTGCGCCCGCCATGCTGCGCCGCTGCGGCAGCGCGGCGCGCAGCGGGTATTCCCAGGCGCTGGGCGGCTACAATACCGTGCTGCACTCGATGCTGGAGGGCCTGGGCGTGATCCAGGCGCTGGGCTGCCGGCCGTATGCCATCCATACGGTGGAAGCGCAGAACGACCGGGCTGCCCGGGCCGAACAGCGGCTGTTCCGCTGGCAGCTGACCACCCAAAGCGCGACTGTCCTGCTGCAGACGGGCAAGACGGCCGGCATCCTGCTGGCCGGGGTGGGGCTGATCGCCGCCGGCGTTATCCCGGCAGGCGGGCTGGTGGCCGCCATCCAGCTGGACCAGCTGATGAGCACGCCGCTGGAGGTGCTGGCCGTCTCGCTGCACCGCCGCAATGAGGCGCGGCCGCTGGCAGAGAAGTATCGGCAGCTGACGCAGAAAGCCGACCCGGCCTTCTCTCCCCTGCCGCCCTTTCAGCGGCTGGAGCTTTGCCAGGTCGGCTGCCGCGCCGGCAAAGAGCAGCTTTTGCAGGACATTTCCCTGACGCTTGGCGCCGGGGAAAAACTTCTGGTGACCGGCGGCAGCGGCAGCGGCAAGTCCACGCTTTTGAACCTGATCGCCCGCTCCGGGGCCGAGTCCTGCGGCGGGGCGATGCGGTACAACGGCATGCCGGCGCGTGCCTGCAGTGCCGAGGGCTGGCGGCGGAGCCTTTGCCTGGTGCCGCAGCAGCCGTTTTTGTTCTACGCCACGCTGGAGGAGAACATCTGCCTGGGGCGGGACATTGCCCCGGAGCTCTACCGCCGCGTGGTGCAGGCGCTGCGCCTGGACGAACTGCTGACCCGGTACCATGGCCAGACCTTGACGCCGGAGCGCGTCCAAAACCTTTCCGGCGGCGAACGGCAGCGCGTGGCACTGGCCCGCGCATTGGTGGGGCAGCCGGATGTTCTTTTGCTGGACGAGCCCACCAGCGCCCAGGACCCGGACACCGCCCGCGCCATCGAGACGCTGCTTTTGGACTGCCCCGCCGCGGTGATCCACGTCAGCCACCGCCCCAGCCCTGAGCTGGCCGGGCGGTATGACGCCCACTGCCGCATGGAGGGCGGCCGCCTGACCCGGCTGCGGTAAAATTTTTCCCGGCAGATGATCGTTTCCTGCCGGGCCGCCCCCTGGCTTTCGCATCGGCGAAAGCCAGGGGGTTCCCTTTTTCCGCCCCAAACTTCCAGTTGTAAAAAGTGGATCTTCCCTATTGACAGCCGTGTATATATCGTATATACTGTGTATATAAGATATGAACAGTTCAAATCTTACCGGATGCCGCCCGCAGGGCCAATGCGCAGGGCTTTGCCGGCGGCATCCAAACCCAGCGAAGGGAGCAGCGCCATGGAGCTGTACATCTCCAACACCGGGCAGGAGCCCATCTACGCGCAGATCACGCGGCAGATTAAGGAGCAGATCCTGTCCGGCACATTAAAAGAGGGCGACGCCCTGCCCAGCATCCGGCTTTTGGCCAAGGAGCTGCGCATCAGCGTCATCACCACCAAACGAGCTTATGAGGACCTGGAGGCGGACGGTTTTATCGTCACCGCCCCCGGCAAGGGCAGCTTTGTGGCGGCGCAGAACCCCGAACTGCGCCGCGAGGAGATGCTCAAGCAGGTCGAGACCCACCTGCAGAACGCCGTCAACGCGGCGAAAACAGGCGGCGTCAGCTACGACGAGGTCCTGGATACCCTGAATGTATTATGGGAGGATTGACTATGGAAACCGCAGCCTGCAATGCCGTTTTGCGCGGCGTCGAGAAGCGTTATCCCGGTTTCACCCTTGGCCCTGTTGATTTGACCGTGCCCGCCGGCAGCATCGTCGGCCTGGTGGGCGAAAACGGCGCGGGCAAAACCACGCTCTTAAAGCTGCTGACCGGCATCAACCCCGCCGACGCCGGCGAGATCACCCTGCTGGGCGGCGCCCCCGGCGACCTTGCCAGCCGCGCAGACCTGGGCGTGGTGTTTGAGGACGCCTACTTTTACGAGTCGATGACCGCCAAACAGATCGGCAAAAGCCTGGCCGGCATCTTTGGCGGCCGGTGGGACGGCGAAGCCTACCGCGGCATGCTGGCGCGGTTTGGGCTGGACGCCGCCAAGACGGTCAAGACTTACAGCCGCGGCATGCGCATGAAGCTGAGCCTGGCCACCGCGCTGGCCCACCATCCCCATCTGCTGGTGCTGGACGAGGCCACCGCCGGCCTGGACCCCGTAGTCCGCGGCGAGATGCTGGACCTGTTTTTGGACTTTATCCAGGACGAGAGCCGCAGCATCCTGATCAGCAGCCACATCACCAGCGACCTGGAGCAGGTGGCCGACAGCATCGCCTACCTGCACCGCGGCAGGCTGCTGTTCCAGGAGGACAAGGACGCCCTGCTGGCCGAGTACGGCATCCTGCGCTGCCGGCAGGAGCAGCTGGCCGCTTTGCCGGAACGCTGCATCATCCACACCCGCCGCACCGATTTCGGCTGCGAAACGCTGGTAAAAGACCGCGCGCAGGTATCCCGCCTGCTGCCCGGCACGGTGCTGGACCACGCCGGCATCGACGACATCATGCGGTTTTATTCCGGGAGGGAAAAGCAATGAAAGGCCTGCTTTACAAGGACCTGTGCACCATGACGGCCCGGTACAAAAATAACTTTATCCTGCTGCTTGTGCTGTATCTGGGCATGGCGATCCTTTTGGATCTGTCGTTTATGCTGTATGCGCTGGTGTTTGTGCTGGGGCTGTATGTGCAGACTTCTCTCAGCTTTGACGAGCAGAGCCGCTGGGATGTCTACGGCCGCACGCTGCCGGTGACCCCCGCCGCCATGGTGGGCAGCAAGTTCATCCTGGGCGGATGCGCCATCCTGGCCGGCTGCCTGATCGCCTTTCTGGCATTCGTGTTTGATCCCAGCGAGACGAAGGGCTCGCCGGAGGAGGTCCTGCTGGGGCTGCTGGCGGCGGCCTGCCTGACCTGCTTTTACTTTTCGCTCAGCATGCCGCTGGGCTACAAGTTTGGCAGCGACCGGGCGCGCACCGTGGTGATCCTTGCCATTTTTATGCTGGTGGGCGGCCTGGCCGCCGCGGCATTTGCCCTGCCCCAGGGGATGCAGGAAAGCCTGGGGCGCTTTCTCGGCCTGCGCGGCCCGATGGGCGCGGCCCAGGACCTGGCGGCCGGGCTGGCCCCCGGCACGGAGGTCTGGTACGGCAACCTGACCGTTGCGATCCAGGAGGGCGGGCGCATCCAGTGGACGATCCTGGTCATGCTGCTGGCCAGTGCGGCGCTGTACGCCGCCAGCTGGGCGCTGAGCACCGCGATTTACAAGAAAAAAGAGTTTTGACAGAGGGAAACCGCCTGACAAGGAGGGAACATTCCATGAAAGGTTTGCTTTACAAAGACCTGTGTACCCTGACATCCCGGTACAAGAAAAACTTTCTGGTGGTGTTTGTGCTGTACATCGTCTGGGCCATTTTGTTCGATATGCCGTTCATGCTCTATGCGCTGGTGTTTGTGCTGGGCATGTACGTGCAAAGCGCCATCAGCTTTGACGAGTACAGCCACTGGGACATGTACGGCCACACGCTGCCGGTGCGGCCGGCGGCGCTGGTGGGCAGCAAGTATATTTTGGGCGGCAGCGCCATCCTGGCCGGGTGCCTGCTGGCCGCCGCGGCGTTTATGCTCTCGCCCGTGGCCAGCAAGGGCGATTCGGCCGAGATCCTGCTGGGCATCCTCTCGGCGGCTACCACCTCGACGTTTTATTTTTCCCTGAGCGTACCGCTGAGCTACAAGTTCGGCTGCGACCGGGCGCGCACCGCCGTCCTGCTGGTGCTGGCGGGCATCTTCTGCCTGGTCATGCTGGTGTTCACCCGCCTGCCGGACGGTGCGCTTGACGGCCTGAACGCCGCGGCGGATGCCAGCGGCCTTTCCGACGAAGTGCTTTCCCTGCTGGCATCCGCTGCGCTGGCCGGGGTCAGCCTGGTGCTGTTCCTGGTCAGCTGGGGCGTAAGCACCGCGATCTACCGGAAAAAGGAGTATTGACCGCGCCGCCCTTCCGGCGGCCGCCGGGCCGTCCAACGCGCCCAAAGGTTTCCCGGGCGCACGCCGCTGACGCAGACCCTGTGTTTGAACGGGAAATTTGATGCGGCGCAGTCTCTTCCCTTTGCCTTTCCCCTCCCCCCGCAGCGGCATGCCTGGCGCGCCGCCCCTTGAATTTACCCGCCCCGCGTGGTAAAGTAAAAGGGCGGCCGGCCAGGGCATGCCGCTGCATTTTGTTTCCGCCCCTTTGTACAAAAAGAAAGGTATCCTATGCATCACACCGCCCAAAACCCGGGCGAACGGCAGCCGTTCTGGCGGTTCATGGTGTCGTCGCTGTCCTCCAGCGTGGTGGATCTGGCAGCGTTTCAGCTGCTGTGCATCCCGTTTCAGGCCTGGCTGGGCGACGCCGTCTACATCATGGCCGCCACCATCGCCGCACGGGTGCTGTCGTCACTGGTCAATTACCTACTCAATTACTTTCTGGTGTTCCACAGCCGCGCCCAGCATACCCGCTCCGCCACGCTGTACACCACCATCACCGTGTTGAAAACGCTGCTCAGCGGCGTGCTGGTATCCGCCATTGCGGGCTGGCTGCCGGCGCAGGTCCCCGAACTTGCCGTCAAGATCCCGGTGGACGTGCTGCTGTTCTTTTTCAACTATCTGCTGCAGAAAAAGTTTGTCTACTGACTCTGTCGCCCCGGCCGCCGGCTGGCCTGCTTTGCGCGTCCTGCCGGCGGCTTTTGCAATCACATTTTAACGGATGGAGGAACTTCCCATGAACGATCCGCGTTGGGCGTCCATCGACGCCTTTGCCGAAACCAACCGCGACAATATTCTGCGCGACATCTCCCGCCTGTGCGCCGTCCCCAGCGTGGAGGGCAAGCCGGAACCCGGCGCTCCCTTTGGCCCCGGCCCCCGCGACGCGCTGGCCAAGGCGCTGGAGATCGCCGCTGAGCTTGGGCTGGACACCCACAATGCCGACAACTACATCGGCTGGGCCGAGACCGGCCCCATCGCCGGCGGGCAGAAATTCCTTGCCACCATCACCCACACCGACGTGGTGCCCGAGGGCAACGGCTGGGACGCGGATCCCTACACCGTCCGCCTGCGGGACGGCTGGCTGCTGGGACGCGGCGTGGCGGACGACAAGGGTCCTTCCATCCTGTGCCTGTACGCGCTGAAGTACCTGAAGGACAGCGGCGCCGCCCTGCGCTATCCGGTGCGCGCCCTGCTTGGCGCCAACGAGGAGACCGGCATGCTGGACGTGGATTACTATGCCGAGCATTTTGAGATGCCCGCTTTCTGCTTTACCCCCGACGCCGAATTTCCCGTCTGCAACGGTGAAAAGGGCGGCTTTAACGGCGAGATCGTCAGCCCCGTGCTGACTGGCGGCGCCATCGTCGATTTTGCCGGCGGCGTCGCCCACAACGCCGTGCCCGACCGCGCGTATTGCGTGGTGCGCGCGGCGGCGGACGCTTTCCATCCGGGCGAAGGCGTGACGCTGGAGGACAACGGCGACGGCACCGTCACGCTGCGCGGCTGGGGCAAAAGCGGTCACGCCGCCATGCCGGAAGGCACCGTCAACGCCATCGGCCTGCTGGTCGGCTGTCTGCTGGACAGCGGCATCTGCTCCCCCGCCGAGACCGCCTATCTGAACGTCCTGCAGAAGCTGCACGCCGCTTCCGACGGCAGCGCGCTGGGCATTGCCGCGGACGACGGGTTGTTTGATCCGCTGACCATCATCGGCGGCACCATCGAACTGCGGGACGGCGCGCTGCGGCAGAGCTTTGACTGCCGTTACCCCACTAACACCGACGCCGACCGACTGACCGCCGCCATGACCGCCGCCATGACCGCCGTTTGCGGCAGCGCGGCTCATCTGGAGGAAGTCAGCAGCCGGGTGCCGTTCTATATCCCCGCGGACAGCCCCGCCATCCAGACTCTGATCCGCACCTACAACGAGGTCACCGGCGAGGACAAGCAGCCCTTTACCATGGGCGGCGGCACCTACGCGCGGCATTTCCCCTTCGCCGTCAGCTTTGGCCCGGAACACACCGACCTGCCCCTGCCCGATTTTGCCGGTCCGATGCACGGCGCTAACGAAGGCGCCAGCTTTGATAAATTGATCGAAGCGCTGAAAATCTATATTCTGGCTCTGCTGCGCCTGCAGGAGCTGGAGCTGTAAACGCCGTCCCCGGCATCTCCTGCGCCGGGACGCTGTTTCCGCTCCGCCTGCCGGATGGCTGCGGACGACGCAAAAAGGTCGCGCCTGCGGAAAGTTTCCCGCAGGCGCGACCTTTCTTTTTGGTTTGGAAACAGAGCCGGGCCGCCGGACTCAGTCGGCGGCATCCTCGGGGCCGCCATAAATCGAAATGTACCCCGCATCCCTGTCGTCGTCCAGCCAGGACAGGACAAGATAGCAGACCCCCGCCAACGCGGCGACAACGACCAGCAGCTTCAACAGCGATTTCATACACAATACCTCCCTGCCCGCGGCGCGGGCCTGTTGACAGTTTGAATACCGGGCCGGGCATCCGCCCGCGGCGCAGACGGCAGGTCCGCCCCGCCCCGGGCTTTCTGCCGGGCAATACCGTACCGGCGGCAATCGAATATGGTTTAGTATATCACACTCACAGGCAAAGTACAATCACCGCGCCGGGAAGTTTGTCCCAGCCCGCCGCCCTTCGCGTAGTGCGCCCGGGGAAACTTTGCCGTAAAATCCAATCCGAGCAGGCCGGTGGCTGCGCTGCCGTCGCTTGGTGTCCCCAAAGGACGCCGGCGTTCCGGAGCCCCGCCACCGGCCCGCTTTCGCCATTTTTTCGGCACATCGCATTTTTTGCTTGCGCAGCAAAGCCAACGCTTTCTTGCGCTTGCTCCGCTTTGGCAAAACTCCCACTGTTTTCCGGTGCAGGATGCTTGACAAAACCAACTTTTCATGGTATGCTCATCCCGTCGGTTAGCATAAGCTAATTTCGTGAGCGTTGTTTCTCCCACGCTTCCGCCGCATCTCCGGTCCCGGGCAGCCGCCTGGCTGCCCGGCTACCGCCGCGGTGTCGTGGGGAATATTTTTTGCCCACAGTTAGCATCAGCTAATTTCAAACACATTTTCCGAAAGGCAGGTACGTATTATGAGCAAGATTGCTGTGGTTTATTGGAGCGGCACCGGCAACACGGAGCAGATGGCCGGCATGGTCGAGGCTGGCGCAAAGGAAGCCGGCGCCGAGGTCAGCTGCTGCACCGCCGCCGAATTTTCATCCGACATGGTCGATTCGTTTGACGCGATCGCCTTCGGCTGTCCCTCGATGGGTTCCGAGCAGCTGGAGGAAAGCGAGTTCGAACCGATGTTCACCCCCTGCCTGGCCAAGTTAGGCGGAAAAAAGGTCGGCCTGTTCGGCAGTTACGGATGGGGAGACGGCGAATGGATGCGCAACTGGGCCGACAGCTGCCGGAACGCCGGCGCCAATGTGATTGGGGAAGGCGTCATCTGCAACGGCGCTCCCGACGAAAACGCCGAGGCGGAATGCAGGGCGCTGGGCCGGTCCCTCGCCTGAGCCTTTTCCTGCTTTTATCCCCTGTTATGATTCCAGCCTGTTTGTCCGTTTTCTTCCTCCTGACCCGCCGGTATCTGCCGGCGGGCTTTTATTTTTGGGGATACTCCGGGGCGGCCGGCTGTTCCGTGCCGGGCAGCGACTTCCCTGCGCCCGCAGGCCGCCGGCCGCCGTTTTTCCGCGCGGGCATCTCGCACCTGTCGGGCCAGAACCGTTTGGGGCAATGGGTCCGCTGGCAGCGCTCGTTACGGCGTTCCTCTATGGTCAGCGCGTTGAAAAACCGCCGCCACATCTGCTGCCACTGCTCCTCGGCCGCGTCCGGCTCCGGGTCATATTCCTGCATTTCCAGGTACCGCACTTCGTCGCCCCGCCGCAGCATGGCCATCCCATGGCTGGCGTCGTAAATCAGGAAATCCTCATCCGGCAGGCGGCTGCAGAAATGCGCGCGCAGAAGCGGAAGCACCAGATGCTTGGGATGGATCACAGCGCCCAGCATGTTGCCGCGCTGCTCAAACCGCAAAAATTCAAGAAAAAGGTGCGCCTCGTTGTTGACCGCCCGTTCCAGCTCCCATGCCCGGGCGATCTCCGCGTCGCCCAGCATTTGGGCCACGCCCGGCCCCACCTCAAACGCACGGCGGACAAACCGCAGCAAAATCAGGTCTTTTTCCGGCGTCGTATTCAAAAACGCAGTCGCGAGGCGGTAGCTGATCTGCCCGCCCAGGCGTTCCACCCCGGCAAACACCCGCCGCGCACGCCGCTCATCGGTGGGGACGTCATGCGGCGCGAACAGAGTCAACTGCTCGTTTTGCGGCGTGCAGACGGCGCTGGGCAGCTCCCGGCGCGCAAAGCTCTCGAACACGCAGCACAAAAAGCCCGGGAAGCTCCCGTCGTACCGGTACACCGTATCGCTCACATCCGCCTGGTAATGCATGTGACCGCCTCCCTCCGCAGCAGTTCCGCCGCTTCCTGCGCCTGCATGCCCTGCTCCGCCAGCCGGTGCAGCTCCGGCGCGGCGTCCGGCAGCACTTTGGGCACAAAATCGTCCAAACTCAGCTGCTGCATCCCCACGCCGAAAGCCTTGGGGTCGACCAGCGCCCCTGCGATCTCCGCCCTGCTGCCGCGGGCGCCCAGGTATCCGCTGCAGGTGATGAAATACTGCGCCCGTTTCAGCACCACGCCGATCCGCTTCAGCTCCGCCAGCCCAAGCCGCTGCATGCGGCGCGCCCTGACGATCCGCAGCGCGCTTTTGGGCCCGATGCCCGGTACGCGCAGCAGTTCTTCCCGGGACGCCCGGTTCACTTCCACCGGGAAAAATTCCGGATGCCGCAGCGCCCAGTTGCACTTCGGGTCCAGATAAGGGTCAAAGTTCGGCTCTGACTCGCTCAAAAGTTCCTGTGCCGAAAAATGATAAAACCGCAGCAGCCAATCCGCCTGATACAGGCGATGTTCCCGCAAAAGCGGCGGGCGGGTCGTCACCGCCGGCAGGCGCGGGTCCGGTACCACAGGCAGATAGGCCGAATAAAACACGCGTTTGAGCGAATATTTCCGATACAGCGCTTCCGTCAGGTTCAAGATATGCCGGTCGCTTTCCGGCGACGCGCCGATGATCATCTGCGTGCTTTGCCCGGCCGGAGCGAACTCCTGCGCCGAACGATAGCACTGCAGATCCCGGCAATTCTGCGCCCGCTCCGCCGCGATCTGCCGCATGGGGGCAAGCACCGCGGCGCGCTGTTTGTCCGGCGCCAGGCGCTGCAGGCTGTCCGCGCTGGGCAGCTCGATATTGACTGACAGCCTGTCCGCCAGCATGCCCAGTTCATGCACCAGTACCGGGTCCGCCCCGGGGATCGCCTTCGCGTGGATATACCCGCGGAACCGGTATTCCTCCCGCAGGATGCGCAAAGCCGCGATCATGCGTTCCATCGTCACATCCGGGCTGCCCAGCACGGCGCTGGATAAAAAAAGCCCCTCGATATAATTGCGCCGGTAAAAGCCGATCGTAAGTTCTGCCAGTTCCCTCGGCGTAAAGGTCGCGCGGGACACATCGTTGGACCGGCGGTTCACGCAATAGCTGCAATCGTAGCTGCATGCGTTGGAATACAGCACCTTCAAAAGGGAAACGCAGCGGCCGTCGGGCGTAAAGGAGTGGCAGATGCCTGCCGCACTGCAGCTGCCCAGGCTGCCATGGCGCCCCCCGCGCTCGACGCCGCTGGAAGTGCAGGCCACGTCATATTTTGCGCTGTCCGCCAGTATCTCCAGTTTTTCCGCCAGTCCGATCATCGTCCCGCCTTCTTCCCGCTCAAATCCTCGCCCGTTCCCGTTTCGCGCGCCGGCCTGCCGCTTCACTCCGTCAGCGGCGGCCGGTCCCTTTTTCTTTTCAGGGCGTCCGTTTTGCGTTCTATCGTGTTTTTTAGTGCTGCAAAGCGGAAAGCCACCGTCAAAAAGGTACAAAAAAGAAAGCCCGTCGTCACAGCCGGTTTTCCGCTTCCGGCGGGCTGGTCCCGGACCTGCAAGCGTCGCTTGTCAGTCCGTTTTATTTCCCTGTATCCATTTTCCCCTGTCCCGCATGCGCTCCCTGCGGTCCGTTGTCCAAATTAACGGACCTGCCGTCTGCTATACTTGATCTTGCAGGCGGAAAGCGCCTCACGGGCGGGCCATGCGGCCGTCACCATTTGGTCTTGGTCTCGACCACCTTGCCGGCAATATACAGGTGGTTCAAATCCTCGCCCTTGATGATCAGGTCCTCGTACTCGGGGTTAAAGGGGTGCAGCACCACGGCGTTGCCGCGGCGGATGTATTTTTTCAGCGTTCCTTCCCCGTCGGTACCGTAGACCATAACGCCCAGTTCCCCGTTTTCCAGCGTCGACTGCCGGTGCACCAGCGCCAGGTCCCCGTCCGAAATACGCGGCTCCATGCTGTCGCCCTTGACCACAAGATAAAAGTAACTGGCCGGGTCTTTCACGCAGGCATACTCCGTGCCGTAGTCCTCCTCAAAAGCCAGCGCGCCGTAGCCGGCTTTTACCGTGCCCACCACGGGGATGGGACTTTCCGCATAGCCGGAAAGATTCCCGCCTGCGGGCGCCGCAAAATCCGGCTGCTGCAAGCCAAGCAGCATATCCGTCGTCGTCCCCAGCAGCTCCGCCAGGCGCGCGACCGTTACAGGGTCCGGCGTGGAGCGGCCGGTCTCCCATTTGCCCACCGCCTGCTGCGTGACACCCAGCTGGCGGGAAAGTTCCGCCTGGCTGATTTTCTTGCTCTTTCGCGCCTGCTTCAAACGATCTGAAAACATTCCAAATTCCAGCCTTTCTGCCCGGGCACAGAAAAGTGCCAAATCATTTGTGTTCATTATACAACCAAAAGTGGTTGTTGTAAAGGCCAATCTTTTTGATTTTACAAAAATTTGTTGTATTTTCCGCTTGACAACAACCTTTTGTTGTTTTATGATAGAGTTACAAAACAACCATCCGTTGTGCAGCATGGTTGCGGCAAAGTCTGCTGCACACCTGGGGCCAGCCCCGATGGCCGGCCCCAGGTGTGCAGCATTCCGCTGTGGTTCTGGTTTTTCATTCTGTTCCATATATTTGTTCAGGAGGCGTCACACATGAAATTATCCAGCATCAAAAAAGTGGTCAGCAATTTCCTTCTTTTGGCCGAAGCCATTTTGCTGTTCTTCCTTGCCAGCGCCGTTATTCAGGGCAGCGTGGGCCTGCTGGCCGCCCTTGGGTACGGGGCAGGCTCCCTTGTGGCCGTCAATCTGTTGGCCGGCCTGCTGCTTGCCAGCCCCAGGCGGAAAACGGCCCCGCGCGGCCGCAGCGCCGGCCGTTCCCCGGTGCCGCTTCGCTTGCTTTCCGCCAACCGGCACGCCGCATAACGGACGCTTTGCCCGGCAAAGCCGCCCTTCCCCTTTTGGATTTTACATATACGGCACAAAACTCCCTTCGCACCTGTTTCCCGATTTTCGGCCATGCTCCCGCGTCGGCCCAGGCGCGGCGGGGGTTTTGTGCTTTTGCGTCCATCCCCTGTCGACGCAGCTTCCCTTATATGATATAGTAAGACCATATCGTATAGGACCGGACGCCGACAGCGCCCGGTCGGAAAGAGGTGTATTATGCAGGTCCCTTCCCATCCGTTATTGGAAGTCTGCGTCGACAGCTTTGCTTCCGCCATGGCCGCTGTGCGCGGCGGAGCCGACCGCCTGGAACTTTGCAGCGCCCTGGCTTTGGGCGGCCTGACCCCCTGGCCTGAACTGCTGGCCCGGATCCGCGCGGAAAGCAAGATCCCCGTCCGCTGTCTGATGCGTCCGCGTCCGGGCGATTTTCTTTATAGCGATGAAGAGATCGCCCTTCTCTGCAGTCAAATGCCCCCCCTGCTTCAAGCCGGCGCGGACGGCTTTGTCATCGGCGTTCTGACGCCGGACGGCGATCTTGACCGCCCCGCCACGCAGCGGCTGTGCAGCGCCGCCCAGGGCGCCGGCCTGACCCTGCACCGGGCCATCGACGTCAGCCGCGACCCGCTGCAGACCTACCGGGACGCCGCCGCCCTGGGCATCGACACCGTGCTGACCAGCGGCGCCGCAGCCAGCTGCCTGGCAGGCGAAAAAACGCTGGAACAGCTGCTTGCCCTGCGGGACAAGATCAACGGCCCGCAGGTGCTGATCGGCGCGGGCGTAAACGCCGAGGCCATCCGCCGGCTGCGCGCCGGACTGCCGGGGGCGGCGGCTTTCCACATGAGCGGCAAAACCGAGCGGGAAAGCCGCATGCGCTTCCGGCGCGAGGGCGTCCCCATGGGGCTGCCCGGCCTGGATGAATGGCACATTCAGCAGACGGACGAGGCCGCCGTCCGCGCCGCGTCCCTGGCGCTGCACGCCGCGCTTTGAGCGCCTTCCCGCAGCGGCTTTGCATATCCGCCGCATATTATAAAGCGATTTCCGAATGATTTGCCCGCAACATTTTTCCTTTGTTGCCGTCCCCTTTTTTCAAAATGAGCGTTTTCTTCATCCGCAAGAGACAATTCTATAAATTCGCACGAAATTATCGCCAATCTCGCCGATGATTTTTTGTACTTTTACCCAATCTTGCGAAAATTCTCTTTCTTTTTTGTTACGAATGTGTTAATATTTGTTTAACAAAGTGTCCAGTGTGCAGGAACCAGTGTGCGCCGGGCATTGTGTGCGATTACGCGAGAGAATTTTGGAGGAATGCTTCTATGATGAAACAATTGCAAAGACTGGGCAAAGCCCTGATGCTGCCCGTCGCCGCACTTCCCATATGCGGTATTCTGATGGGCATCGGTTACCTGATGTGCCCGGCTACCATGCAGGGCGGCGACGTTACCGGCATCATTCAGATCATCGGTTTCTTCCTGGTGAAGGCCGGCGGCGCCCTGATCGACAACATGTCCTGGCTGTTTGCCGTCGGTGTTGCCGTTGGCCTGGCCGACGATAAGGACGGCACTGCTGGTTTGTCCGGCCTGGTTTCCTGGCTGATGATCACCAAGCTGCTGGACCCCACCGTCGTCGCCACCATCACCGGCGCCGAGGCGAACATTGCGTTCAACAACATCCAGAACCAGTTCATCGGCATCATCGCCGGCATTATCGGCGCTGTCTGCTACAACAAGTTCAAGAGCACCAAGCTGCCTGACTGGCTGGCTTTCTTCAGCGGCAAACGCTGCGTCGCCATCGTCACCGCCGTGTTCTCGATCATCGTTGCAGCCATCCTGCTGTTCATCTGGCCTGTTGTTTACGGCGGCCTGATGGCCATCGGCAACGGCATCCTGAACATGGGTGCCATCGGCGCCGGCCTGTACGCCTTCCTCAACCGCCTGCTCATCCCGTTCGGCCTGCACCATGCGGTCAACAACATTTTCTGGTTCGATACCGTCGGCATCGGCGACCTGAAAAACTTCTGGGCCGGCCTGGTCACCGGCGACATCGGCACCAATGGCAACGAGATCACCTGGAGCCTGGGTATGTATATGTCCGGCTTCTTCCCCTGCATGATGTTCGGTGTTCCCGGCGCTGCTGCCGCCATGATCGCCACTGCCAAGCCTGAAAAGCGCAAGGTCGCTTTTGGCCTGGTCGGCTCCGCCGCTATCTGCGCTTTCGTCTGCGGTGTTACCGAGCCCTTCGAGTTCGGCTTCATGTTCCTGGCGTTCCCGCTGTACGTGGTCTATGCCCTGCTGTACGGCATCTTCACCGTTATCACCTACTACTCCGGCTTCCGCGCCGGCTTCAGCTTCTCGGCCGGCTTCACCGACCTGTTCTTCTCGGCCAGCCTGCCCGCCGCCAACAATACCTGGATGATCATTCCTCTGGGCATCGCGGCTGCGCTTGTCTTCTTTGTGGTGTTCTACTTCGCCATCAAGATCTTTGACCTGAAGACCCCCGGCCGCGAGGATGACGACAGCGATGCCGCCGCCCCCGCCCAGCTGGCCAACAACGACTTTACCGCCATCGCTTCCGGCGTGCTGGCTGCTGTGGGCGGCAAGGAGAACATCTCCAATGTGGACTACTGCGCTACCCGCCTGCGCTTCGACGTGAAGGATTCCGCCGTCGTGGACGACAAGGCAGTCAAGGCTGCCGGCGCCGCCGGTATCATCAAGCCGAGCAAGAACGCCGTGCAGGTCATCATTGGCATGAACGTCCAGTTTGTTTACGACGAGCTGAAGAAGATGCTGTAATGCGCCTCTGATCGGCACATTCCTGTTGGGAGTTCTGGTTCCTCCCTCTGGACTTCCGCCGCGGGCGGGCTGACGCCCGCCCGCGGCATCTTTGTTTCCCTGCCCGCTGTGGAATTTTTCATCTATGGCTGTACACCTTTCGCAGACAATGCTATACTGGAAAGAAGAAACCGGCTCTCTGTCAAAACCGGCAATGGAAAAGGAGTTGCATTTTCTATGAAGATCATCCGCGCAAAAGACTACAAGGATATGTCCCGCAAAGCGGCCAACATCATCTCTGCCCAGGTCATCATGAAGCCCAACTGCGTGCTGGGCCTGGCCACCGGCGGCACCCCCGTGGGCACCTATCAGCAGCTGATCGACTGGTACAACAAAGGCGACGTGGACTTTTCGGAAGTGACCACCGTCAACCTGGACGAGTACCGCGGCCTACCGCGTGAGAATCCCCAGAGCTACTGGAGCTTCATGCACGACAATTTCTTTGACCACGTCAACATCGACCCTGCCCGCATCAACCTGCCCGACGGCACCAACCTGGACGCCGAGGCCGAGTGCAAGCGCTACGACGAGGTCATCCACAATGTAGGCGGCATCGACCTGCAGCTGCTGGGCATCGGCCACGACGGCCACATCGGCTTCAACGAGCCGGGCGCCGCCTTTGAGCTGGGCACCCACTGCGTCGACCTGACCCAGGAAACCATCGAGGCCAACAAGCGTTTCTTTGACGGCAATGTGGACCTGGTGCCCAAGCAGGCCTACACCATGGGCATCAAGACCATTATGCAGGCCCGCAAGGTGCTGCTGGTGGCCAACGGCGCCGGCAAGGCCGAGATCATCAAGAAGGCGTTCTTTGGCCCGGTCACGCCGGAGGTGCCTGCTTCCATCCTGCAGATGCACCCTGACTTCACGCTGGTGGGCGACGCCGAGGCCCTGAGCCTGATCTGACCCCATCGTCCAGGAAACGAGGCGATTTGCCATGATTATCAAAAACGCAATGGTTTACACCCCGCAGCACGTGTTTGCCAAGGGGGACATCGTCATCCGCGGCGGCCGGATCGTGTTCGGCGCAGCGCCGCAGCTGGATGAGGAGATCATCGACGCGGAGGGCCTGTATGCTCTGCCGGGCCTGCTGGACCTGCATTTCCACGGCGCAGTGGGTCACGACTTCTGCGACGCCAGCGAGGAGGCCATCCAGGCGCTGGCGGACTTTGAAGCCA
Organism: Candidatus Gemmiger faecigallinarum; assembly: GCA_019120395.1. Lineage (GTDB taxonomy): Bacteria > Bacillota > Clostridia > Oscillospirales > Ruminococcaceae > Gemmiger > Gemmiger faecigallinarum. The sequence goes on along the minus strand of DWVD01000035.1, from coordinate 7,643 downwards.
GCAAAGGCGTGCTTGCCATCTGCCCCGCCACCATGACGTACAGCGAGGAGATCCTGGGCGGCATCATGGACGCGGCGGCGGCCCACAAAAACGGCCGCGGTGCCGACCTGGTGGGCATCAACATGGAAGGCCCCTTCATCAGCCCGGACAAGATCGGCGCGCAGAACCCCAAGTATCTGCACAAGGCCGACGTGGACATGTTCCGCCGCCTGCAGGAGCGGGCCGGCGGGCTGATCAAGCTGGTGGACATGGCCCCGGAGGAGGACGGTGCGCTGGACTTTATCGCCCGCTGCCGCGGCGAGGTGCGCATCTCCATCGCCCACACCTGCACCAGTTACGAGACCGCCAAAAAGGCGTTCGCTGCCGGCGCGTCCCACATGACCCACCTGTACAACGCCATGCCGGGCATCACCCACCGGGAGCCGGGGCCCATCATCGCCGCGCTGGAGGACCACGCCGAGGTGGAGCTGATCACCGACGGCGTGCACATCCACCCGGCCATGGTGCGCTTCACCTTCAACACCTTCGGCGCCGACCGCGTGGTGCTGATCGCCGACAGCATGATGGCCTGCGGCCTGCCTGACGGCCAGTACAGCCTGGGCGGACAGGCCGTGACGGTGAAAGGCCCCCGCGCCACCCTGACCGAGCATCCCGGCGTGATCGCGGGCAGCGCCACCTGCCTGTATGACTGCATGCGCCGCGCCGTGCTGGACATGGGCGTGCCGCTGGAAAGCGCTGTGCGCGCCGCCAGCGAGAACCCGGCCCGCAGCATCGGCGTGGACAGCGACTACGGCTCTCTGGCCGCCGGGCGGTACGGCAACGTGATTTTGGCCGACCGGGAACTGAACATCCAAAAGGTCATCCAGAAAGGCCGGGTCATCGCCGGGTAACGGGCGGAAAAGCGCTTATTGCGGCGGGTCTTTTGACATTCGTCCCAAAAAAGTCCGCTTTCCACTTGCGAAATGCTGCAGTTTCGTATATAATAGACTCGTTACAGTAGGATTGTGCGGCAGTTTGTTTCCCGGCCGCCGATATCAAAGGGGGTTATTGCCATGGCTATTTCCGAGCCGACCGCAATTTTTTCCATTCGGGATGAAAAGGACGAAGAGATCAAAAAGGTCGTCCTTCAGGTGTACAGCGCACTGGAGGAGAAGGGCTATAACCCCATCAACCAGCTTGTCGGCTATATCCTGTCGGAGGACCCGACCTATATCACTACCTACAAAAACGCCCGTGCGCTGATCCGCCGCGTGGACCGGGATGATCTGCTGCAGGCGCTGGTGCGTGATTACGTCCGCCAGTAAATTTCGTCTGATTTAAAAGGCCAGGCGCTGCATTTTGCAGCGCCTGGCCTTTTTCGGCGTCATCTTCGACGGCGCAGGTTTTATAGCGCCCCTTTGTATAAGCCGCACTTTCCTTCCGCACAATAGACAAGTATCCGCCGCTTTGCCTATTTTATCAGGAGGTCGCGCCATGTCCCAACGCTTAACCGATCGTCCCGTCCCCGCCTGCGGCAGCGCCGGGGCGGACTTCCCCCGGGATGTCCTGACCATGGTCAATCGCCACCACGCGGAGGTCCGGGCGCTGTACCGCACAGCCCTGCAGTCCGAACGCGCCGCCCGCACACACCAATAAAAATTCCCGCTCCTGCGCGTCCGGTCACCTCCGGGCCGCAGGAGCGGGAATTTTTTACAGCTGCCGTTACTGCGGCGCGCCGCCGAAAAAGGCGTTCTGCGCGGCGCACAGCACCGCGGCGCGGCCGGCGGTAAAGTTGACGCCGCCCTGCAGGTAACAGGTGTAGGGCGGGCGCAGCGGGCCGTCGCAGCTGATCTCGATGGTGCTGCCCTCGGTAAAGCTGCCGGAGGCCATGATGACCTTGTCGGTGTAGCCGGGTTCGTCGGCGGGTTCGGGGGTGACAAAGCTGTCGATGGGGCTGCCCTTCTGGATGCCGGTGCAGAAGCCCTGCAGGGCCGCCGCGCTGCCGGAGTCAAAGCAGGTGACGATGTCGTTGTGCTCGTCGGTGTAGCGGGGCACCGGATGGACGCCGCACAGCTCCAGCAGGCACTGGGCGTAGATGGCGGTCTTGACCGCCTCGCAGACGACGCCGGGGGCGTAGTAAAAGCCCAGGAAGGTGTCCCGCAGCGAGTCCTGGGTGCAGCCCAGATCTTTGCCGATGCCGGGGGCGGTGAAGCGGTGGCTGATCTTTTCCACCAGGTCGGCCCGGCCGGCGATGTAGCCGCCGGTGGGGGTGATGCCGCCGCCGGGGTTCTTGATAAAGCTGCCCGCCATGATGTCCGCGCCCACGGCTAGCGGCTCCCGCGTTTGGGTGAACTCGCCGTAGCAGTTGTCCACAAAGACGATGATGTCCGGGTTGGCGGCCCTGGCGGTGCGGACGACCCGTTCGATGGTCTCCAGCGAGAAGGCGTTGCGCTGGGTATAGCCGCGGCTGCGCTGGATGTGCAGCACCTTTGCACCGGGTGCCTTGGCGGCGATGCCCGCATAATCAGGCAGCATGGCGTCGGTCAGGGGGACCTCGTCGTACAGCACGCCGAACTCCCGCAGGGTGCCGCAGCCCTTGCCCGCCTCGCCCAGGCCGATCACGCCCTCCAGCGTGTCGTAGGGGCGGCCGGTGGCGGCCAGCAGCGTGTCGCCGGGGCGCAGCAGGCCGAACAGCGCCACCGCAATGGTGTGGGTGCCGCTCATAAACTGGGGGCGGACCAGGGCGTCCTCGGCCCCCATGGCCCGGCTGAACACCTCCTCCAGCTTGTTGCGGCTGTCGTCCCAGACGCCGTAGCCGGAGGACCCCCAAAAGTGCCGCGCCTCCACGCCGCAGTCGGTAAAGGCGCGCAGCATTTTCAGCTGGTTGTAATCCCGGATGCGCTCGGTGGCGGCAAACTGGTCGGCGCACAGGCGCATGGCCTTCTCGTCCAGGGCCAGCACCTCCGGTTTGATGTCGTAAAACTGTTCGATCATGGGCATTTACTATCCTTTTTCTATTTTCCTTACCGGTGATACGTTTTGTTCTTCCACATGCCAGCAATTCATGGTGCCGGCGGGCGCAAAGCCCAGCTGCCGGTAAAACGGCAGGTTGTGCGGCTCGCTGAAAAAGGCGCAGCGCCAGCCTTCGGCGGCCAGGGCGTTGGCCATCGCCGTTACCAGCCAGCCGCCCAGGCCGCGGCGGCGGAAGGCCGGGTCGGTGTGCAGCAGCGACAGATAGGCCTGCCGCTCAAACAGGGCGTCCGCCCCCATGCTGGCAGCCAGCCGGCCGCCGGCATCCCGCAGGCCCCACAGCCGGGCCAGGCCATGGTTGACCGCCGTGGCCGTGCGGGAGTAGAACCCGTCCCGGTAAGCGGACGCCGTGGGGAACAGCAGGCCGGCCGCCTCCCCCACCGGCACGTCGGTGTCCGGCGCAAAGCCCTGGGGCAGCGGCGGCTGAGGCAGGCTGCCGCCGGGCTCCAGCACCAAAAAGGCATCCTGCCCGGCCGCCCGCAGCCCCGGCTGGCCGCCCAGCTCGCTGGGGGTCTGCAGGGTGTGCACCCCCGCAAACCGCAGGAAGCCGACCAGCTCCTCCAGGTCGTCCGGCCTGCCGGCCAGCCAGGCGTAATCGTCGGTCAGGGACAGAGCCGCCTGCCCCGCCACAAACAGCTTGACCGGCGCGCCCGGGTTGTCGGCCCACAGGGTCAGGTCGCGTCCCAGCAGGGCGTGCAGCATCGGCTCCCGCCGGGCTGCGTCCAGAAAACACTGCTTCTGCATATCGTTGGATACCGCTTGGATCATTTTGTCAGAGACTCCCTTCTGGCCGGATCATTCCCGTTCCGGCAGCGCGTTGACGATGCGCTTGTAGTCCCGGCCGCGCACCTCGAAATTGGGATACAGGTCAAAGGAGGCCGACGCCGGCGACAGGCTGACGATATCCCCCGGCACGGCGCTGGCTCGGGCCTGCTCCACTGCGTCCTGCATGCCCTCGGCATGGCGGATGACCAGACCGCTTTCGGCAAAGCCGGGACATTCCCGGACAGCCTGCTCGATGCGGGGGCCGGTGGCGCCCATCAGGATCAGCACCTTGACATGGGCCAGGATCTCCGGGGCCAGCGGCTCGTAGGGGATGTGCTTGTCGTAGCCGCCGGCGATCAGGATGATCTTGCGGTCAAAGCTGCGCAGGCCGGCGATGGTGCGGGTGGGGCTGGAGGCGATGGAATCGTTGTAATACTGCACGCCGTCCAACAGGCGCACCGGCTCGATGCGGTGCTCCACGCCGGTGAAGGTGCTGCCCACCCGGCGCATGGCTTCCACCGGCACACGTCCCCAGACGGCGGCGATGGCAGCCAGCAGGTTTTCCACATTGTGCAGGCCACGCAGCTTGACTTCGCTGCGGGGCAGCACCGGCGTCACGGCGCCGTTTTCGGCATAGCAGAGGGTGTCGTCCGACGCGCGCAGGAACGCGCCGTTGTCGGTCTCGCGCAGGCGGGTGAACCAGACCTGCTCGCCCCTGCAGTCGGCGGCCATGCCGCGGGAAACGTCGTTCTCGTACCCCAGCACCGCGCGGCAGGGCGGCTGCTGCCACAGCAGGATGTTGCGCTTGGCGTCGATGTACTCCTGCATATCCTTGTGGTGGTCCAGATGGTTGGGGGTGACGTTGGTCACCACCGCCACCCTGGGCGAACGGTGCATGCTGATGAGCTGGAAGCTGGACAGCTCCACCACCGCCACCGCGTCCGGCGTCACGTCGGCCAGCTGGGGCAGCAGCGCCGCGCCAATGTTGCCGCCCAGGAAAACGCGGCGGCCGGCGGCCTCGAACATTTTGGCGATGAGGGTGGTGGTGGTGGTCTTCCCGTCGGAGCCGGTCACCGCCACGATCTCGCAGGGACAGAACTCAAAGAAAAGCTCCACTTCGCTGGTGACCAGCGCGCCGGCCTGTTTGGCCGCCTGCAGCGGCGCTTTGAAATACTCGTAGCCGGGGGTGCGCATGATGACGTCCTGCCCGGCAAAGCCGTCGGTGTAGTGTTTGCCCAGGCTCAGGCGGACGTTCAGACGGCGCAGCGTATCGGCGTACTCTCCAAAATCTTCCAGGCGTTCCTTCTGGTCGCACAGGGTCACTTCCGCCCCCATCGCCACAAACTGCTCGATGCACTGCTTATGGCTGACGCCGGCGCCGATAAAGGCGACCTTTTTCCCCTGGATCAGCTGCTTCAACTGTTCGATCGGCTGCATGGTATTTCCTCCTTTGAAACTTCCCCCGCCCCGCGCTGCCGGCCGCAGCCGGCAATGCCCCGCCGGGGGATCCGCGCTCCCTCTAGATTATATACGTCCGCCCCCGCAAAGTAAACAGCAAAACGGGGAAACGGCGACCGGCGCAGCAAAGCGGCCTGTGAGGCGCCACAGGCCGCTTTGTATTTCTGTTTTTGGCAAAAGGCTCCGTCTGCGGCCCGCGGGTCGGGGCCCTGCCGCCCGGAAGGGACTGGCTCAGTCCTGAGCTCCGCCCATAGGGATGCCGTGCTTTTCCAACAGAGCGCGGATCTTGACGATGGGGTCGATGATGCTGCTGACGCTCTTGTCGTGGTTGATCGCGGCGATAAAGTATGCGGTATACTTGGAAACGTCCACGTCAAAGTACCATTTACGCTCCAGCAGTTCCGGCGTGCGATAGGTCAGGTTGGTGCCCAGCACCGCGGCGATGATGCCGTCGGCATAGGCCTTGTCGAACTTCTCCAGGCCGGAGGTGAACAGCGGGAAGGTGGCGCAGGTAAAGATCTTGCGGGCGCCGCGCATCTTCAGCTCGTAGGCAATGTCCAGCATGCTCTCGCCGGAAGCGATGATGTCGTCGGCAATGAACACGTCCTTGCCCTCCACGCTCTCGCCCAGATACTCGTGGGCGACGATGGGATTGCGGCCGTTGACCACGCGGCTGTAATCGCGGCGCTTGTAGAACATGCCCAGGTTGCAGCCCAGCACGCTGGAGAAGTACATATTGCGGTTCATCGCGCCCTCGTCGGGGCTGACCACCATGAAATCCTTCTTGTCGAACGACAGGTCGGGCATCTTCTGCAGCAGGCTCTTGAGCACCTGGTAGGTGGGCATAGCGTTGTCAAAGCTGAGCAGGGGGACGGCGTTCTGAACGCGGGGGTCGTGGGCGTCGAAGGTGATGATGTTCTTCACGCCCATATTCTGCAGCTCCTGCAGAGCCACAGCGCAGTCAAGGCTCTCGCGCACTTCGCGGCGGTGCTGACGGCCGCCGTACAGGCTGGGCATAATGACCGACACGCGGTGTGCCTTGCCTGCCACAGCCTGGATCAGGCGCTTGAGGTTGGAAAAATGGTCGTCCGGGGACATATGGTTCTCGTACCCGAACAGCTTGTAGGTCACGCTGTAGTTGCCCGGGTCCACCACGATGAAGATGTCATCGCCCCGCACCGAATCCTTGACCAGGCCCTTGGCGTCGCCGCTCTGGAAGCGGGGGCACTCGCAGGGGATGACAAAGCTGCCCTGCTCCTTGCCGCTTTGCGCAGCCCACCGCATCAGGTGGCGGTCGATCAGGTTGGTCAGTTCCTCCGCACCGGGGCAGCACAGCAGGCGCAGATCTGCGACGCTGCCGCCCTGCGCGAAGATATCCTTGGCTTCGATCACATTGGACATTTTTACGGCTCCTTTAATTCCTCTTTACCAGTGTTATGCCTCTTTCTTACGAAAAGGATCATGCCGTTTTCATTTTATCACATTTTAGCCTCGCCGCCAGTAGGATTTTCAAATTTCTGCGCCTTGCACAGCAGTTATAGCAAAATCCGCCCTGGTCTGTCAGTTATTTACAAAAAACCGCGCCGCATTTTGCGCCTTCTTGTGCTTACAAGCCGGCCAGGGCGTCCTTCAGGGCCTGGGTGCGGTCGGTGTTCTCCCAGCGGACGCCCAGGTCCTCCCGGCCCATGTGGCCGTAGGCGGCCAGGCGGCGGTAGATGGGCTTGCGCAGGTCCAGGTCCCGGATGATGGCGGCGGGGGTCAGGTCAAAGACCTTTTCCACCGCGGCCTCGATCTTGTCGTCGCCGGCGATGCCGGTGCCGAAGGTGTCCACCATGATCGACACGGGGTGCGCCACGCCGATGGCATAGGCCAGCTGCACCTCGCACCGGCGGGCCAGGCCCGCGGCCACGATGTTCTTGGCCACCCAGCGGGCGGCGTAGGCGGCGCTGCGGTCCACCTTGCTGGGGTCCTTGCCCGAGAATGCGCCGCCGCCGTGGCGGGCGTAGCCGCCGTAGGTGTCCACGATGATCTTGCGCCCGGTCAGGCCGCTGTCGCCCTGGGGCCCGCCGATGACGAACCGCCCGGTGGGGTTGATGAAGTATTTGGTGTGCTCGTCCAGCAGGGCGGCGGGGATGACGGCCCGGATCACCTTGTCCATCACATCGGCCCGCAGCCGGTCCATCTGGACGTCCTCCCGGTGCTGGGTGGAGATGACCACCGTGTCCACCCGGACGGGGCGGTCGCCCTCGTACTCCACCGTCACCTGGCTTTTGCCGTCGGGGCGCAGATAGTCCATCTCGCCGCTCTTGCGCACCTCGGCCAGGCGGCGGGCCAGCTTGTGGGCCAGGCTGATGGGCAGGGGCATCAGCTCGGGGGTCTCGTCGCAGGCGTAGCCGAACATCATGCCCTGA